>JBGSMO010000501.1:0-12600 GCA_041740115.1 Pirellulales bacterium | reverse complement strand
CCGCCCGGTTCGAGCAACGCGATCTCGGCGGTTGAACGATCGGACGCCGGCGGGTTGCGGTTCGAGTTGGCCGACGGCGATGCGGGAGCGTGGCTCGAGTGGCATCCGCCGGGGGAGGCGCCGGCGTCGTTCGTCGGCGGACTGCAGGGAGCGTATGAACTGGTGCGAGCGAGCGAACTGGGGGATGGATGGTTTCTGGCTCGCTATCGCGTGCCGGGAGCGGGAACGCTCACTCCACCGGTTCGCTAACGCGTTCCTCGACCGGCTGAGTTCAAATCAACTCGCGCAGCTTGCGGATAGCATCTTCGCCGTTTACCAACACAGCATTGCCACTATCAATCAAAGCAGAGCGGCGTTTGATCTCCTCTAACGCACGGGGATCATCCAAGCTCAATCCACGGGGCGGTTCGACACTATCGAAAATTGCTAGAGCAAGCTGAAGGCGATCTTTGGCCGGCAATGCCATCGCCCGTTCCATGATCTGCTCGAACGTCATGGGCCCAGTTTTCATAGAAACGGTCAGAAGATCTGGGATCGATCAGCGAACTCCGTTTGCAACAAACGGCACATCCGTCATCATGAACGCCGAAGTCTTCTTAACCTAGCAAGGGCGGCAACGCCGATGGCCGCTAAAACGGCCGAAGAAGGCTCCGGTATGCCTTGACTTGGGGTCGGCGCGGCCGAACTCTGCGTGGCGAGCAAGGGATTTTGTTGCACTGCTTCGACCGTCAACAATGGCATTTCAGATTCGGGCAAATAAATGCTTATGAAGCTGGAATTGATCGCGTACATGTTAATTCCGAGAGGATGGTATCCCTGATAGATATTGCCCGAAGGAATGCTTGGAGGCCTCGTCACCCCGCCAGATTCCCCGGCTTGCACCGAGGCTGCAAAACCAACCGCAATCGTCAGGAAAAGTGCCTTCAGTAGACCAGCCGTCATCGATGTACTCGTAGAATAAGTTGATAGAATGGCATTGCAGTTAAACTGCCGATCCCCAAATTACCAGCCTGTATGTTGGCGGTCAATTATTTTCCCTATTTAGCATCGTTTTTAATCGCTTTATTGCTAATCGCCTTCGCCTCACGTCGCCTCGGCAGCAATGAGTTACCAAAAACAGCACATGTTTATGCGTTGCAACTCTTGTTGGCGAGAGCTTATTACCGGTTTGTGCCTCCTTCTTATCATCGCGAGTGCCGCCGCTCAATCTCAAGAGAGTCCGCAAGTGGGAAGCATTGGCGACCGGATTGGCCTGAATGACTCGCCCAAGCCCCCCATTGAAAACGTCCACCCCCTCACCCCGCAGCTCATCTCCGGCGGGCAGCCGAAAGGGGACGCGGCGTTTTCGAAGCTGGCCGAGATCGGGGTCAAGACGATCGTCAGCGTCGATGGCGCCAAGCCTGATTTGGAGATGGCGAAGAAGCACGGCTTGCGATATCTCCATATTCCGATTGGCTACGACGGCGTCGACCCTGAGTCGCAAGCAGCGTTGACGCATGCGGTGCGTGCCGCAAAGGGCCCGATCTTCATTCACTGCCATCACGGCAAGCACCGCGGGCCGGCGGCCGCTGTGATCGCATGCATGGCGGCCGGCGACATGACGCGCGAGCAGGCGGCGGAGTTCATGAAGCTTGCCGGCACTGGCAAAGAATACACGGGCTTGTGGCGGGACGTCGCGGCGTTCCAGCCGTTGCCGGCCGACGCCAAATTGCCGCCGCTGGTCGAAGCGGTGCGAGAGGAGTCGCTAGCTGGCGCCATGGCGGGGCTTGACCGAGCGTGGGACGGCATGAAACTCTGCCAAGCAGCTGGCTGGAAAACGCCGGGCGATCATGCCGATTTGGCGCCGGCGCACGAGGCCTTGCTAGTGTGGGAAGGGCTTGCCGAGTCGCGGCGGATGGCTGAAAAATCGGACCCGCAGTTGGTCAAGTGGCTAGACGAAGCGGTGGCCGAGGCGGCACAATTGCGCCAGTCGATTCAGGCTGGCGACCACGCGGCGGCGTCTCGGCAGTTCCAGCAGGTCGAAGCCGCCTGCGCTCGCTGCCACGAGCAATATCGTAACTGAGGCGAATTGTTCCCTCAGTTTGCGGCCTGCCGCCGCGACTTGGGCCAGCGCCTTGTGCGTTAAAAAGGGGCGTCCTGAGCGGAGCGAAGTATCTGGCGTCTCCAACGAGATTCCAGATTCTTCGCTCCGCTCAGAATGACGCCGACTATTCGCCGTCAACGACTTCACTTAGCTAACCAATCAACTTCTGAACGGACTCCTGAGGCACTCTAAAATCATGACTCACCACGCTAAATTCTTGTCGCTGCTGCTAGCGGCGTTCGCCCTCATCGCCTTTGCGTCGCCGGTCTCGGCCAAGCCGAATAAGGACGACGCCGAAGAGTCGAAGCATAAGACTGAAGCAAAGGATTCCAACGACAAGAAGGAGTCGACTGACGACGAGAAAGAGGAATCGAAAAAGGATGATGAGAAGAAGGCTGACGACGCGCCGGTCGTGACGCACGGCTCGGTGACAATCGACGGCAAGGAGGTCGCCTACACCGCCACCGCAGGGAAGATGTTGATCAAAACCGACGACGGCACGCCGAAAGCGAGCGTCTTCTACGTGGCCTATACGAAGAACGATCCAAAAGCGGAGAAGGCCGCGAAGAGCCGCAAGAAGAACAAAAAGGAAAAGAACGACGACGAAGGGGAAGGCGAAGAGGCCGAGGGCGACGAAGACGCGGACGACGAGAAGTCAGCCGGCGACGCCCCCGCGACGCCGAACAAGCGGCCGATCACCTTTGCCTTCAACGGCGGCCCCGGCAGCTCGTCGGTTTGGCTCCACCTCGGCATGCTCGGCCCGCAGCGGGTGAAGCTCGACAGCGACGCCGGCACGCTCCCGCCGCCGCACGAGCTGATCCCCAACGAATACTCGCTGCTCGACGTCACCGACATCGTCTTCATCGACCCGGTAAGCACCGGCTTCAGCCGTCCCGCGAAGGGCGAGGATAAGAAGCAGTTCCACGGCTACGACGAAGACCTCCGCAGCGTCGGCCAGTTCATTCACGACTACACCACCAAGAACAACCGCTGGGGTTCGCCAAAGTTCCTGCTTGGCGAAAGCTACGGCGGCCTCCGCGCGGCGGGATTGAGCGGCGAACTGCAAGATCGCTACCACATGTACCTCAACGGCGTCGTGCTGGTGTCGGCTGTGGTCGACTTCCAGACGCTGATGGCGTACGGCAACAACGACGTCGCCTTCTCCTTGTTCCTGCCGGGCTACGCGGCGACCGCCTGGTATCACAAGGCGCTGGGCGACGATCTGCAAAAGCAATCGGTCGAGGAAGTCGTCGCGGCGGCGGAGAAGTTCGCGGCTGGCCCCTATCTGCGCGCTCTTATGGCGGGCGACTCGCTGCCGAAGGAACGCCGTGAGGAGATCGTCGCCCGCATGTCAGAACTAACCGGCCTGTCGGAAGAGTACATCGAAGCGTCCAACCTCCGCGTGCCGATGTCCCGCTTCGGCAAGGAGCTCCTCCGCAAAGATGGCAAGATCATCGGCCGTTTCGACAGCCGCTATTCGGGCCTGGCACTCGACGAGGTCGACTCGACGACCGACTACGATCCCAGCGCCTCGGCCGTCTTCGGCGCGTTCACTTCCGCGCTGAACGAATATGTCCGCGGCACGCTCAAGGTCGAGGAAGATCGCGTTTACGAAATCCTCACCGGCAACGTTCACCCTTGGGATTACAGCGAGTTCACCAATCGCTTCGTCGACGCTTCGTCGACGCTTCGCGACGCGATGATTCAGAACCCGTACCTCAAGGTCTTCGCCGCGTGCGGGTACTACGACCTTGCGACGCCGGCGTTCGCGATGAAGTACACCCGCGATCATCTGAACCTGGTCCCGGAAGTGAGAGAGAACTTCACGACCGACTACTATCATGGCGGCCACATGATGTACGCCCACGAGCCGTCTCTCGCCAAGCTCCGCAAGGATTTGGTAAAGTTTTACGAATCGGCCCTCTCGCCCGTGCAGAAGGAAATGGAAGAGGAAGACCAGCGCTAGTCCCAGCGGAGCGACCTCAACGATGACTCTCCCCTCGCAGTCGGTCAGCCCCTGGCTCCGCCAGGGGGTAGCACTTCGCGGGACGACGCCTACCGTGATGGTGAGCGACCTCCTGGCGGAGCCAGGGGCTGCAAAACGATTTGCGGCTCTTTGTTTGATGGTCGTCGCTTGGTTGGCATGCACCAATCTCAGTGCCAACGAACCGAACCAACATCCAAACATCATCCTGATCATCGCCGATGATCTCGGTTACGGCGAGCTCGGCTGCTACGGCCAGAAGCTGATCCGCACGCCGCGGATCGACGAGCTCGCCAGCGAGGGGATGCGGTTCACGCAGTTCTATGCAGGCTCGCCGTTGTGCGCGTCGTCGCGCTGCACGCTCATGACGGGCAAGCATACTGGTCACAGTTTCATTCGCGATAACGATGAAAAGGGGCATTGGGACTGGGTCGAACAGAAGTACGACACTAAATTCTCCGGCCAGCGTCCGATTCCCGAAAACAGGGTGACGCTGGCGGAGCTCCTCCACGATCGCGGCTACGCCACCGCCGCCTTCGGTAAGTGGGGGCTCGGCCACTACGGCACCACTGGCTCGCCGACGACGCAAGGGTTCGACCTCTTCTACGGCTACTACTGCCAGCGGCATGCCCACAACCACTACCCTGCCTTCCTCTGGCGGAACGGCGAGAAGGAACCGCTGGCCGGCAATACGGGCGAGGACGCGACCGGCGCTATTCACTCGCATGACAAGTTCATCGAGAACGCCAAGGCGTTCATTCGCGAGCACCGCCAAGGCCCGTTCTTTCTCTACATGCCGGTGATCGTTCCGCACTTGGCGATCCAGACGACGGAAGAGGCTCTCGCCGAGTACGAAGAGATGCCCGAGTCGCCCTACCAGAAGGACGGACAGTACCACCAGCATCCGCGGCCGCATGCGGGCTATGCGGCGATGGTCAGCCAACTCGACCGCGGCGTCGGTGAGATCGTCGATCTCGTCGCTGATTTAGGACTCGACGACAACACGCTGATCCTCTTCACCAGCGACAATGGCCCGACGTTCGCGAGGGTTGGCGGCGCCGATTCGGACTTCTTCGATTCCTCCGCCGGCCTGCGAGGACGCAAGCGAGACGTTTACGAAGGGGGCGTCCGCGTGCCGCTGATTGCACGCTGGACTGGCAAAATCAAGGCCGATAGCACTGAAACGACGCCGGCAGCGATGTGGGATCTGGTTCCCACGCTCTGCGATGTCGCTGGCGCAATACCGCCCGCCGACGTCGACGGCGTCGACCTGCTGCCGGCGATGCTCGGCAAGACGCCAGCGACGACCGGCCGGACGTTCTATTGGGAGCTTGCTACGAACGGCGGCCTCCAGGCGGTTCGCACGGGCGATTGGAAGGGCGTCCGCGTCGGTCTAGCGAAAGGCCCGCAGCCGTGGCAACTCTACGATCTTGCTACTGATCCGAGCGAGACCGCCGACGTTGCCGCCAAGCATCCGACGATCGTCGCGCAGATTGACGCCGTCGCCCGCGCATCGCACGTTCCGTCAAAGCAATTTCCATTCCCCGCGCTCGACTCCCCGTGAACCGCGCGGATTGAATCACATTCCGCGCAGCCCCAGCCGATGAATTCAATAGGGCGCCTTGCGGGAAGGCGTCGCTTCTCGGCCAGCGTTTGGGGGCTAGCTAGCATGCGTGGCGTGGGCGTCGCTGAGCAGGTGACTGCCATCGTGAAGACTTTCGAACGGCCGCGGTCGCTTGATCGGCTCGTTCGCAGCATTCGTCGCCGTTACCCGCGACTGCGCGTGATCGTCGGCGACGATAGCATGACGCCCTATCCGCGCACCGACGTCGACTACGTCCGGTTGCCCGTCGACGTCGGCGTCGCCGCCGGCCGGAACGCGCTCCTGGAACTGGTTGAAACGCCCTACTTTCTGACGCTCGACGACGACTTCGCCTTCACTGCCCAGACGCAGATCGAGTTGCTGCTCGAAACGCTCCAGCGACACGACGCCGACCTCGTCGCCGGCGACCTGATCGACTGCGAGCAACGCTTCAAGATGTGGGTCAGCCGTCGCCGGCAGGTCTACCACGGCGTGATGCGACGCGACGGCGACACGCTGCGGATGATCCCCGGTCACGCCGGCAGTCGCGGCGAGGCGTTCGAATGCGATCTGACGCCGCAGTTCTTCCTCGCTCGCACGGACCTGTTCCGCGAAATCGGCGGCTGGTTCGCACCGCTGAAATTCGACGACCATGAAGAGTTGTTTCTGCGGTTGAAGGAACGTGGCTGCCGCGTGTTGCACCGCCCCGACGTCTCGGCCGAGCATTGGCAAGAAAGCTCGCTAGTCTACGCCGCGTTCCGAGCCCGCGACTACGCCCCGCTGGTGGCGAGTCGGCATGGGTTGCGGCGGATCACCGATCTCGACGGGAATGAGCGCGAGTTTCCGCTAGCGGTCGCGTAGGTCTGCTAGCAGTCGCTCCGGCAGGTCGTTGACCCGCGGCTACAAAATCGCCGCTGCTAGAAATCGGCCTCGCGGGTGTTGGGCTCCTTTGGCTACTATCCGGCACGTTAAAACTCGTGCCGCCGTTGCCGTAGCTGGGAGTCGTTCGTTCCGTGGCCGCGCCGCTTGAAATCTCCGTCGTCGTCTCCACCTACCAACGTCCGGGACATCTGCGGCGCTGCTTGCAGTCGCTCGCCGCGCAGCAAGGGGTCGACGGCCAGTTCGAGGTGATCGTGGTCGACGACGGTTCGCAAGACGAGACCGCCGACCTGGTCGCGCAGTTCCGTCGCGACGCTGCCTTCCCTGTGAAATTCTCGACACACCCGCACGAAGGGTTCCAACTCGCCCGCTGTCGCAACTCCGGCATCCGCACGTCGACCGCGCCCTACCTCCTCTTCACCGACGGCGATTGCATCTTCCCGGCCAATCACCTGCAGCGGCACCTCGACGCCCGCCGCCCCGGCATAGCTCGCGCCGGCGATTGCATCAAACTCGATCAAGCCACCAGCGAGCGGATCGACGCCGCGGCAATTCGCAGCGGCGAATTCCTCCAGTGGATCGAACCGACGCTCCGCAAATCGCTCCGCCGCACGCACCTCAAATCGCTCGGCTATCAATTCGTCCGCCATGCCAATCGCCCCAAGCTCGTCGGTTGGAACATGGCGGTATGGCGTGATCAGCTCGAACGAATCAACGGCTTTGATGAGCAGTTCTGCGGCTGGGGCTGCGAAGACGACGACCTCGCGAGCCGACTGCGACGCAGCGGCGTACGCATCGCCACCGCCCTCGGCTACACCTGCGGCTATCACCTATGGCATCCGCCGCACTCGACGACGCCGCAGCAATGGAGCCAAGGGCCCAACGTCGCCTACTTCCAGCGGCCGGCCGTGCTGACGCGATGTCTCGAAGGAATCCGCTGCCGCAGCCTCCAACATGTCTCGACGCGACTAGTTGGATCCGACCAACAAGCCGAACTCTCACGGCAACTGTCCCAGGCACTGCGAGAAAGCACGACGGGCGTCGAACTGGAAGTGCTGCTGTGGCCTGGTCGGTCCTCGTTCTCGACCTCGACCAACGCCTCGTGCCGCGTCGTGGTGGCTTTGCAAGATGAAGAAATCCCCGCCGCCATCGAACGCTCGGCCCACGCAGTCCTTCGCATGAATGTGCATCAAGGAGCCCCCGCCGTCCTCGACGGCTTGAACCGGCTCCTCCGCGGCCAAGAATCGACGCCGACTCCTTCCCGCCGCGCCGCCTGATTGCCGCGGCATCCGTTCGCTTATGGCGGGCGAATCTCCCTTGGTTGGCAAGCGCTCGCGGAGCGCTATAATCGTGCACGGCCGCGCGCCGTAGTTTTTCTGCCAGTAGTTTCTCGCCCCCACCCGTCATTCTGAGCGGAGCGAAGAATCTAGCCCCAACGCTCAGCCAGATCCTTCGCTCCGCTCAGAATGACGACCTATCATCCCCCGACGAACCACTCCATGCCCGCACCCTCGCTGACCGATATCGAACGCCGCCCTCGCAACCTCGCCGAACTCCGCGCCTCGGGCTGGCAAAGCAAAACCGTCAAGCAAGAGATCCACGACAACTTCCTCCGCAAACTCAAGTCGGGCGAAGAGCTCTATCCTGGCATCATCGGCTTCGACGACACCGTACTGCCGGAGCTGAACATCGCGCTGCTCGCACAGCACGATTTGCTCTTCCTCGGCGAGAAGGGCCAAGCGAAGAGCCGGCTGATGCGGCTCGTGAGCAGCTTTCTCGACGACGCGATCCCGTACATCGAAGACGCCGCCATCCCACTGCACGACGATCCCTACCGGCCGATCACCAAACGCGGCCGCGTGCTGGTCAGCAGTTCGCCCCCAGACGACGTGCCGATCGCCTGGTGGCGCCGCGAAGACCGCTACGCCGAACGGCTCTCGCCGGGCACCAAGTTCGCCGACATCATCGGCGAGATCGATCCCTCGAAGCTCGCCGCCGGCGTGAGCATGAGCGCCGAAGACGCGCTCCACTTCGGCCTGATCCCGCGGATGCATCGCGGCATTTTTGCGATGAACGAACTGCCGGAGCTTGACGAGCTGGTGCAGGTCGGCCTCTTCAACATTCTCGAAGAGCGCGACGTGCAAATCCGCGGCTATCCCGTGAAGTTCGACATCGACGTGATGATTCTCTTCAGCGCGAACCCCGCGACGTACAATCGCTCGGGCAAAGTGATTCCACAGTTGAAGGACCGGATCGGATCGATCATTCACACACACTACCCGCTGGAACGCGATCTCGGCGTGCGGATTTTAGAACAAGAAGTCGATCAGTCGCGAGTTGCGAGCAGCGAGTTGCGAGAAGAAGGCGAGGATATTGATTCTTCAGCAACTCGCGATTCGAAACTCGAAACTCGAAACTCCCCTGACGTCGTAGTCCCCTACTTCATGAAAGAGCTCATCGAAGGAATCAGCCGAGCCGCGAGAACTTCAAAATACGTCGACCACGAATCAGGCGTCAGCGCCCGCCTCTCGCTCGCCAACTACCGCACGATGCTCGCTTCTGCCCGTCATCGCGCCATCGTCCTCGGCGAAACGCCCGCCGTCCCGCGCATCAGCGACCTCGGCCACCTCTACGCCTCGTCGCTCGGCAAGCTCGAGCTCGACCTGATGGGAACCCACCAGATGAGCGAGCGACAGGTCCTCGACGCCGTGATGGCCGAGGCGATCGCCACCGTCTTCGGCGAATACGTCGACAAGCATGGCCTCGCGGAGATCGGCAAGATTTTCAGCGAGGGGGTCCGCATCGAAGTCGGCGACATGCTGCCGTCGTCGCACTACGCCGATCTGGTGAAACGCGTCCCGCCGATTTGGGACAAAGCGTTCGAGGTGAACGCGAGCCAAGACCCGGCCGTGCGAGCGTCGTGCATCGAATTCGTCCTCGCCGGCTTGTACGCGACGGACCAGATCAGCCGCAGTCAGCGACATGGGCGGATTACTTACGAGACTTGAACCGTCATCCTGAGCAAAGCGAAGGATCTAGCACACCGAACGTGCTTCTGGATTCTTCGCTGCGCTCAGAATGACGCACGGCGCTTACTCACGTCGTGACAAGCGGCAGAAACTCATCCACCGCCGTCGTTTGTAATCGCTTCGTATCGCACACGACATCGTTCAGCTTCGCTAGTCGCTCGGCACCGAGCCTTGGAGCCAAGCTCGTGCGGAACTTCTCTTCCAGAATCGGCAACCCTTCGGCGCGGCGACGGCGATGGCCGATCGGGAAGTTGACCTCCACTCGCTCGGTCTGCGTGCCGTCGTTGAACGTCACCTGGATGGCGTTGCCGATAAAGCGCTTCTCCGCGTCGTAGTAATCCTTCGTGAACTGCGGATTCTCGACCACCCGCACCTTCGCACGCAGCAGGTCGATCCGCGGGTCGTTGGCCACCGCGTCGTCGTAATCGGCAGCGGTGAGCCGGCCGAAGATCAGCGGCACGGCGGTCATGTATTGGATGCAATGGTCGCGGTCGGCAGGGTTGGCGAGTGGGCCGGTTTTGTCGATGATCCGCACGCCCGGCTCCTGCGTTTCGATCGTGATCTCCCGAATCTGGTCGAGCCGCTCGCGCACGACGGGATGGAGTTGCATCGCCGCCTCGACGGCCGTCTGGGCGTGGAACTCCGCGGGGAACGAAATCTTGAACAGCACGTTCTCCATCACGTAGCTGCCCAGCGGACGAGCGAGCGTCACCGGCGCCCCCTTGAAGAGCACGTCGCTGAAGCCCCACTTCGGCGTGCTGAGCGCCGCGGGGTACCCCATCTCGCCGGTGAGGGCGATCAGCGCCAGCCGCACGGCTCGACTCGTCGCATCGCCGGCGGCCCAACTTTTTCGCGAACCGGTGTTAGGCGCGTGGCGATAGGTTCGGAGCGCGCCGCCGTCAATCCAGGCATTCGAGATCGCGTTAATCGCCTGCTCGCGATCGCCGCCGAGAAGTTGCGTCGCCACCGCCGTCGAGGCGATCCGCACCAGCAGGACATGGTCGAGGCCGACGCGATTGAAGCTGTTGTCGAGCGCCAAAACGCCCTGAATTTCGTGGGCCTTGATCATCGCCGTCAGCACGTCGCGCATCGTCAGCGGCGCCCGCCCGGCGGCACGGTTGCGGCGGCTCACGTAGTCGGCTGTGGCGAGGATGGCGCCAAGATTGTCTGACGGGTGCCCCCACTCGGCGGCGAGCCAGGTGTCGTTGAAGTCGAGCCACCGCACGAGCGTGCCGACGTTGAACGCGGCTGTCACGGGATCGAGTTCCCACGTGCATCCCGGCACGCGGGCCCCACCGGCAAGCGTCGCTCCAGGAACCACCGGGCCGAGCAGCTTCGTACACGCCGGATGATCGAGCGCCTGAAACATGCAGGCGAGCGAGTCCATCAAGCAGTAACGAGCCGTTTCGTACGCGAGTTCGCCGTCGATCTTTGCGTTCAGCGCGTAATCCGCAATGTCAACCAACAGCTGGTCGGGGGCGGGACGCTTCGCCGATTTGTGGTCGTGTGCGGACATTTACTCTTTCCAAATGCGTTTAACCGCCAAGGACGCCAAGAGCGCCAAGGAAATGCGGGGAGTTTTTTAACCACGAAACACACGAAAAAGACGAAAGGAAATACAGAAGAGAGAAAGCATGAGTTCAGACGCTTCTCTCTCTCAACTCCTTCCTTTCGTCTTTTTCGTGTGTTTCGTGGTTCAATGCATTTATTCCTTAGCGCTCTTGGCGTCCTTGGCGGTTCATCTTCTTTCAATCGGTATAAACTCACGCCGATCCGGCCCGATGTACTCTGCCGCGGGACGGATCAGTTTGTTGTCGGCTCGTTGTTCTTTGATGTGAGCGCACCAACCGCTGACGCGGGCGATCGCGAAGAGGGGAGTGAACATCGGCGTCGCGATCCCGGCGAAGTGATAGGCCGTCGCACAGTAGAAGTCGGCGTTCGGGAAGAGCCGCTTCTCGTCGCGCATCAGTTGCTCGATCGCCTCAGAAACGGGAAAGAGGTAGCCGTCGGGCGCGTTCTTCGACAACTTCCGCGACCATTCCTTAAAAACGTCGTTCCGCGGGTCGCGCTGCTTGTAGACGGCGTGACCGAAGCCCATTACCTTTTCTTTGCGCGCCAATTTCGCCTTCACGGCGGCCACCGCCTCGGCCGTCTCGCGGAACTGTTCGATCAATTCCATCGCCGCCTCGTTGGCGCCGCCGTGCAGCGGACCGCGCAGCGCCCCGATGGCGCCGGTGACGCACGAGTGCAGGTCCGACAGCGTCCCGGCGATCACGCGAGCCGTAAACGTCGAGGCATTGAACTCATGCTCGGCGTAGAGCGTCAGCGACGCCTCCATAAACCGCCGAATCTCTTCGCTGGGCTCGCGCCCTGTCAGCAAACGCGTCACTTGCCCCGCGATCGTCGCGTCGGGCGTCGCCGTCTCGACCCGCTCGCCGAACTTGGTGAAGCGATACCAGTAGCCGAGGATCGACGGCAGCGACGCCAGCAGCCGGTCGGCCGCAGCGTCTTGTTCGGCGAAGCTCCCTTCCGGATAGAGCGTCCCGAGCATCGAGCAGCCGGTCCGCAGCACGTCCATCGGATGCGTGTCGCCGGGGATCCGTTCGAGGACATCCTTCAGCGCCGCCGGCAGTTCCCGCATACTGCGGAGCCGCTGGAGATACGCAGCAAGTTCCGCCTGCGTCGGCAGCTTGCCGTAGAGGAGCAGATAGGCCGTCTCTTCGAAGATCGCCTGCGACGCGAGATCCTCGACGTCGTAACCGCGATAACGCAAATTATCGCCGCCGGCGCCGACGCTGGAGAGGCTCGTCGTCCCTGCCACGACGCCGCGGAGGCCTGATTGGATCGCCGCTTCCGCCATCACTCATTTCTCCGGATAGAGCTCGTCGAGCAGTTGCTCGTATTGATGGTAATCGAGCACCTCGTACAACTCGTCGCGCGTCTGCATCTGGTCGACGACGCCGCGCTGCGTGCCGTCGCGACGGATGGCGGCGTAGACCCCCTCGGCGGCGCGGCTCATCGCCCGGAACGCCGAGAGGGGGTA
>JBGSMO010000447.1:0-7796 GCA_041740115.1 Pirellulales bacterium | reverse complement strand
GAAACCGTCCATGATTACAGGATCGCATTCTAGGCCTCCTTGCCGGTGATGGATGTGTGGTAACTCCATCTAGGCAAGAGAGGCCTTTTTCATCTATAGCAATTCAGAGCAACAACTTACGTGAGAACTACGTGCCATTCGTGGGCGTGTCATTTGTCGGTAACGCCCTACTCACCCGGCGGGCAGCGGGAGTGACTGAGCGACGCGGCACGCGAAAAAATGTCAACAACTCGTCACGCCGGCCAAACGGTGATACACGTCAGGAATGGACCGGTTTAGAAACAGGTGACAATTCCCCAAGAACCCACCCGTTTGATGGCACAGCTGTGGCGTGCCGGAAACTTGTCTCCGCGACGGGCTAACACGCGGCGTCCATTCTCGCGGTCTAAGTGAGTCGGCAAACGAATGTTTCTGGTTCGCCCACGTTGGCGGCTGGATTTGCCTCTCTATTACGGCGTCGCACTCTGCCGCGTTCCCCGGACTGCGACGGCAATCGTCCGCGGCGGTTTGCCGGCCGGGCGCCCATTATGGACGTCTCCGACGCTTCACCACGGTCAGCTCTTCGTACGTCATGCGAAGGGCTCCGCGTTGTGCCTTGACCCCCTCTGAACTCAGTCCCATGAGGTACCATTGAGCAGGCCCCGCCCACGACCTCGCCAGGACTGAGAACAACGTGACTCCCGAGAGTTCCGAACACGCGTCGGCGGCGCCGCGCAGCGGCGTCATCAACTCCGCAGCGTACTGCAACGGCGTGCGCGTGGCGGTCGTGCCGATCCCCGATTTAGGGGACGCCTGGCGTCACTCCGATCGTTTCTTCTGGGTCGGGCTTTACGAACCGTCGGAGCCGCTGCTCGCGCACATTCAACAAGCGTTTGGTCTCCACGACCTGGCGATCGAAGACGCGCATCAAGCGCACCAGCGGCCCAAACTGGAAATCTACGACGATTCCATGTTCGTCGTCCTGCGCACCGCGCGACTGTGTGCGGACGGCGAACACCGCATCGAATTCGGGGAAACGCACGTGTTCGTTGGCCCCCGCTATGTGGTGACGGTGCGGCATGGATCGTTGCAGTCGCACGTCGGCCTCCGCGCGCGCTGCGAGGCCTCGCCCCATATGTTGGCGAAAGGCGAGGGCTTCGTGCTCCACGCGCTCATGGACTTTATCGTCGATCAATATTTTCCGATCCTCGACGCACTTCAAACTGAATTGGATGAGTTGGAAGAGCAGATTTTCAGCGGCACGTTCGTCAGGAGCGTCACGGCCCGGCTCTATCACTTGCGGCGCGATTTGCTGGCGCTGAAGCAAGCCGTGACGCCCCTGATCGATGTGTTGGCCCGACTCTCCCGGAGCCCATCGCAGCTGATTCCGCCGAACACGCAGCCGTACTTCCAAGACGTGCATGACCACGTCGTGCGAATTGCCGAACTGATCAACAACTTGGAGCAGCTTTCCCATATCGCTCTGGAGGCCAAGTTTGCGCTTATTTCCGTTGCACAAAACGAGGACACGAAGCGCCTGGCCGCCTGGGCCGCAATCATCGCGGTTCCCACGTTGATCGCTGGACTCTATGGCATGAATTTCGACTTCATGCCGGAAACTAAATGGATTTATGGCTACCCTGTGGTCGTCCTCGCGATGCTGACCATCTGCGGCCTGCTCTATCGATGGTTTCGCAAGGTCAAGTGGCTTTAGCGGGGGCCACTGCGGAACTGCCGGACGGAAGCTCTCTATCCATCAGCCACGGCGCGCTATAGCCCCGGTTTAATTCAGTCGCCCCGACATGAGCAAGATCGCAACCACCCACCGTTTAGACACGGGTCTCTAATCTCAAGAACCCATACGTTTGACGGCGCGTCACATCCGTGCCGAGAAGTCATGAATTTTCTCGGGAGGAGGCGTAGCCATCGTTTTGGCCGTTGAAACGCGTCGTCAAAGCAACGAATTTGGCACCTATGTTCGGCTATCCGCGCATTGGTCTCCACCAGTCGAGCTGGCGGAGCCACATGCGGTATAATCGGCGTCAAAGCCGACGTCACACAGATCCTGTCGCAAGTCGAATCCGGCGATCTCTCTGCCCCCGAACGGCTGCTACCCCTGGTTTCTGCGTCAGTTCCTGACAGTATCCGCATTGCGCGACTGGCGATTCCGCCGCCGGTTGTCGGCCGGATGCCTGCGTAGAACGCCACGCCGGAGCGGAAAAGGCTTCGGACTCAGGCGCGTTCCGCGCACTGCCGACGCCGAAGCCCTGATAAGCGCCTTGTGGAGCATGGCTCCGACCGCGGGAACTCAGAAACCGGAACCGTGGGCGAGAAAATGGAGAAAAATTCACTGGGCTAGACGCGGGGGGGGAGGGGGCGCGTTGCTATATAATGGCGATTTTGAGTCTGGATCGGTTCCAGTCTCAGTCCATATGGGAAATGTCGGCCTACAAAAAAAATCGACAATGCGGCACATAAAGCCTCGAAGTTTTTTCTAGACCTGCAACAATCGTCGCCGAGGGATCGCCGCCGCGCGCTAGCGCCGTGGATATCGAGAGGCCACGGACCGGGCACGACCGCCCCGTCCCCTCTGCCCCAACCGTCACTCCCTTGTTGACCCTCCCGATCAATGGTTCGGGCGGTAAATGCCCCGCCTTCACTGCGTGATTACTCACTGCATGACTGGGCCTCGACCGCCGTCATTCGCTTCCCTGTTGCCCTCCTTGCCGAGTTCTCCCGCCATGAATCCCGCCCGACGTTCGCGAGTCTCCAAGAAGAGCTTTGCCCCTCCGCGCCGCCTGTTCTTCGAGCCGCTGGAAGGCCGCCGATTATTGGCGACGCTGTTTCGCATCAATGCCGGCGGCCCTGAGCTAATCGGGAGCCCTGCGTGGCAGGCTGACACACTCGCTGCGCCGTCGTCCTACAGCAATGCGGCTTCGGGCGGCAACTCGGGAACGTCGGCGACGGCCGCGGCGATTAACATGACGCACGCTTCGCTTCCGGCTGGAACGCCCCTAGCGCTGTTCCAAACGGAACGCTTCGACAACCCGACGGGCGCCAACTTACTGTGGGATTTCCCCGTGCCGCCGGGGCAGTACGAAGTGCGGCTGTATTTCGCAGAGACTTGGAGCGGCGCCTTCAACAATGGGGTGCGCGTATTCGACGTGTCGATCGAGGGCGCCACGGTGCTCAACGGCTACGACGTGTTCGCCGACGTGGGCGCGAACAAGGGGGTTATGAAAAGCTTTATCGTGACCAGCGATGCGAATCTCGACGTCGACTTTTCACGAACGATTCAGAATCCGGCGGTGAAGGGGATCGAAATTCTGACCGTCGGTCAGGCCGCCAGCCCGCTCAGCGCCTCGGCGGCGGCGATTGACTTTGGCAGCGTCGCGGCCGGACAAACGGCGACGCGACTGCTTACGCTCACCAATGGCGGCGCCAGCGGGGCAGCGAGCATTACGATCGACCCAGCGGTGGCGGCCCTAGCGCCCGCGGGGACGCCTTTTAGCTTCAGCTTTGCGCAGTCGTCGCCCGTCGTGTTGGCGCCCGGACAATCGACCGTCGTGACGTTAACCTTCAGCCCGACGGCCGGGGGACCGCACACGGCGGATTTGACGATCGGTCACACCGGCGCTAATTCGCCGCTGAGCATCGACTTGTCGGGCGCCGTCGCCGCTTCGGCGGGGTCTCTTTATCGTATCGACGCCGGCGGCGCCGGCGCCGCCGGATCGCCTGCCTGGACGCCCGACACGGCCGCCAATCCCTCGCCCTACAGCAACATCGGCGCGGGCGGCAACTCGGCGCCGGGGACGACGGCGGCCACCATCGATATGACGCACCCGTCGATCCCGGCAGGCACGCCCATGTCGATTCTCCAGACGGAGCGTTTCGACAAGCCAGGCGTGCCTAACTTGCTCTGGGACTTTCCCGTCACGCCGGGGCAGTATGAAGTGCGCCTCTACTTCGCCGAAACCTTTACTCAGGCGTTCGTAAATGGCGCCCGGGTCTTCGACGTCACGATCGAAGGGGCGACAGTACTCGACAACTACGACATCTTCGCCGACGTAGGCAGCCGGAAGGGCGTCGTAAAGAGCTTCGTCGTCTCAAGCGATGGAAATCTCGACGTTGACTTCCTACGGGTGGTGCAGAACCCGACCATCGCGGCGATCGAGATTGTACCGGTCGGCCAGACCACCGGCACGGTGACCGCGTCGGCGTCGACGCTCAACTTTGGCAACGTGGCGTCGGGGCAAACGGCGTCGTCGCCGTTGACGCTCACCAATACGAATCCGGCGGGCGGAGCGAGCATTATCATCAATCCCGGCGCGGCGACGGTCACGCCCAGCGGGCAGCCGTTTACAGTCAATTGGGGCCAAACGACGCCCATCGTGTTGGCTCCGGGGCAATCTCGGCAAGTAACCGTCGATTATGCTCCCACGACGGCGACGTCGCATAGCGCAACGCTCGCGATTTCGCACAACGGATCGGGCTCGCCGCTGCAGATTGCCTTGTCCGGCTCCGCCGCGGCGCAAGCCCCGGTTAGCTTCGCCAAGTCGGTTCTGGGGAATACAACGGGGCTCGATCGGCCGACTTCAATACAATTCGGACCCGACGGCCGGTTATATGTGGCGCAGCAGAACGGACTGATCCGAGCGTACAGCGTCGTAAAGTCGGCGGCCAACGACTACGACGTGACCGCGGTCGAGAATATCACTCACGTCCAGCTAATTGCCAATCACAACGACGACGGCGCGCCCAATCCCAGCATCAACACCCGGTTGGTGACGGGCCTGCTGGTAACCGGCACGGCGGCGAACCCGGTGCTCTACGTCAACTCCAGCGACCCGCGCATCGGCGGCGGCAGCACGGGCGCCGATCTGAATCTCGACACCAATTCCAGCACCGTCTCGCGGCTCACCAAGAGCGGCGGCGCCTGGACCAAGGTCGACTTGGTCCGCGGCTTGCCGCGGTCGGAAGAGAATCACCACGCCAACGGCATGCAGCTCGACGCGGCGACCAACACGCTGTACGTCGCCATGGGCGGCAACACCAACATGGGCGCCACGAGCAACAATTTCTCGTTCCTGCCGGAGTTCGCCCTGTCGGCCGCGATTCTGTCGATCGACTTGAACGCGATCGGCAACACGACGTACAACCTGCCCACCCTGGATGACGAAACGCGTGCAACGCAAAACGACGCGAACGATCCCTTCGGCGGCAACGACGGCCGGAATCAGGCGAAGATCGTCCCCGGCGGGCCGGTGCAGGTATACGCCCCAGGTTTCCGCAACGCCTACGATCTGCTGATCCACTCCAACGGCAAGATGTTTACCGTCGACAACGGCGCCAACGCCGGTTGGGGCGACGTACCGATCGGCGAAGGTCCGGGCGGCACCGCGACCAACGGCGTCAACGAACCGGGCATCAGCCACGGCGACGGGTTGCACCACATCACCGGCCCCGGCTACTACGGCGGACATCCGAACCCCACCCGGGCAAATCTCAACAACACCTTCAACACGAGCAATCCCCAGTCGCCGGTGCCGGTGGCGAACCCGATCGAGGGCGACTTCCGCGCTCCCGGCCCCGAAAACGGCTCCCTAGTCGTGTTCCCCACCTCGAGCAACGGCATTGTCGAGTACACGACCAATAACTTCGGCGGCGCCATGAAGGGCGATATTCTGGTCGCCAGCTTCGACAACACTATCAAGCGCGTTAAGCTCAATGCCGCCGGTCAGGTCGTGCTCAGCGAAAACCTGTTCGCCAACGTCGGCTTCCGACCGCTCGACATCACGGCGCCCGGTTCGGGGCCGTTCGCCGGCACGCTGTGGGTGTGCGACGTCGCTCAGGGGACGATCACCGTCTTTGAACCGACCAGTGGCGGCGGCGGCGATCCGGACGATTTCGACGGCGACGGCTATACCAATGCCGACGAGATCGCCAATGGCACCAACCCGAACAGCCCCGCCGATATTCCGCCCGATTACGACGCGGACTTCATTTCGAATCTGACCGACCCCAATGACGATAACGACGCCTTCAGCGATACGGTCGACAAGTTCGCCGTCGATGCCCAGAACGGCGCCACGACTCCTATCGGCACGTTCTACGGTTGGGAGAATGAGGGGGCCAATCTCGGCGGCATCTTGGGCATGGGCTTCACCGGCCTGATGACCAACGGCACGAGCAACTACGCCTCGCTGTTTGATCCGCTGAAAGTGACGGCGGGCGGGGCAGCCGGCGTGTTTACCATCGACTCGGCCCTCGCCGGCACGGCTAAGGGGGCGGCCAACTCACAGCAGCAGGCGTTCCAGTTTGGCGTCAATGTCGGCGGCGCTACCGGTCCGTTCGTAGCCCGGTCGAGCATTATCGGACCGTTCAATGGCGTGACGCCGCAGGCCGGTCAAGAGATGGGCTTTTACATCGGCACGGGCGATCAGGATAATTTTATCCAAATTGTGGTGTCGGGCGACAACGGCGGCTCGATCAAGCTGGGTAAGGAAGTCGGCGGATCGTTCACGAGCGTCGCCAGCCAGAATCTATCGATTCCGGGGTCGGGGTTCATTGAGTTCCGGTTGACGATCGACCCCGTCTCCGACACGTTGCAGGCCAGCTATTCAGTCGGCGGCGGCGCATTCGTCAATCTCGGCGGCAACGTCGCCGTGCCGGCGTCGTGGATCGCCAGCACAATGGCGGTCGGCCTGATCGCCACCGACCCGAGCGGCAGCGGCGATTTCCCGGTGACCTGGGACTATCTGGGAGTCCAGAATGTGACGCCGACGTCGGGCGATCCGCAGGCGCTGCTCTCCATCGAGGGCTTCGGCGGGAACCTGTTCACCGCGTCGGTCTTCTTCGCGAATTCCTTCCAGATCACCAACCAGTCGACCGGTGACGTTCGCATTCAGTCGGTGACTATCGACACACGGACCGCAATCCTTCCGGACCTTGTGTTCGATCCCCTGGGAGAAGGCGGCAACGACATTTTTAAGCCGTTCACGCCCGACCAGGGAGCGGCGGCGACGGGGCTGGCGGGCCACTCCTATCTCAGTGGAAACGGCGGCGGCTTTGACGTGCTGACGATCAATTTCAACGAATTTGATCCGGGAGAACTGTTCGCTTTTTCCCTCGACATGGAGCCCACCACCATTCAGGGATCGGTGACGCCAGGCCCTAGCGGTTCGGGTAAAGTCTCGGGAATGGAGCTGACCGGTGCGACCGTCACCATTGTCTTCAGCGACGGGACGACGACCAACTCACAAACGTTCCGCACGGCTGGCAATAACCGGGCGTCCCAGACGATCGCCGACACGGGCTTGCCGCCAACACCGGGGCTGACGCTGCTCGGTTCGGTGACGCCGCCGGCGAACGTGTCGACGGCGAACCACACCGTTCGCATTAGCGGCCCGGCGGGCGCCAAGGCGCGGTTGTTTCACATTGAAGCGTCGCTAAACCTGGCCGGCGTGCCGAACGGCGGATTCGACGTCGATCCGTTCGAAGCGAATCGTGTGACGAAGCTGACCGACAAAACGGTGACGATCGGCGCCGGCGGATTCGTTGACGTCAACGTCGTGCTGACCAAGGGCGAGGCCGACGGTGGTTACAACTACATCACGGCCGTCATCCAGGATGCCCAAGGCCGCACCAGCAACAACGCGACCGACGTCGTATTGAAGTACAGTCCAGCAGTCGCGGCCGCGCTTGCAGCCCCATCGGCCGCGGCGGTGGGCGACTTCACCGACGACGGTCAGGTTGACGGCGCCGACTTTCTGTCGTGGCAGCGAACGCTCGGCGCAACGGTCGAGCCCAGCGCCGCC
>JBGSMO010000446.1:0-9444 GCA_041740115.1 Pirellulales bacterium | reverse complement strand
CGAGGGCGAGCGGGGAGATATTTTCTTCCACTCTTCGTCGGTCCAGGGCACCGGTTACGACAGCCTCTACGAAGGCCAAGCCGTCTCGTACACCGAAGGACAGGGCCCGAAGGGCAAGCGCGCCGAGAACGTCCAACCGGTGGCCTAAGGCTGCCGGCTCTCGATTAAGCAGTGAACACGACCGCGGGGCGTCGCTTCGGCGACCCCCGCGGCTTTCAGATTGAAGGCGGTTCGAGCCAGTTGCGCGTCAATTTGGGCGAAGCGAAGAATCTAGAAGCACGCTTGGGATGCTAGATTCTTCGCTTCGCTCAGAATGACCGTCCGCCGCCTAAAGCTGCGAGCCATTCAAGCTCTTTATCATCTTGCCGTTCAAGCCACGAGGTCTGCCATGTCCAAGAAGCTCGACGCCACAACGTGCAAGAAGCCGGAACCCCTTTACCGCGAGGCTCCCGGCAAGTTCTGCCCCGTCTGCGGCAAGCGATCGTATTCGCTTCGCGGCATCCATCCGCAGTGCGCCGTCCAACAAGCCGACGCTCCGCGACAGGCCGTCCTCGCCGAAGAAAAACGCGAGAAGGCTCGCGTCCAAGCCGCCGAGCGACTCGAGAGCGCCGATTCGTAGAGTCCTGTAGGCGGGCATCCTCCGGATGCCGCCGCCCAGCGACCACTATCGAGCGCGCCAGCATTCCGCGGCGATCGCATCGCTGCATTCGCCGCGGCAAGCGGAGCCTGCCGACTATTTTAGGAAAACGTTTGATGTCAGTTGACGAACCCGCCCTGAGCGAATCAAGTCTCGACGACGCCGAGCAATGGGCCGACCATCCGCTTGCTCACTTCCTCGCCGCCGCCTGGCGGAACACGGTCCGTTCATTTAGTCGACAGCGCGCCCATTACGAAACGCTCTCGGAGGTCGACGGCGTGTTTCGCGAGCTCATCGAACACGCCGGCGAAAGCCCCGAACGCCTCGCCGGCTCGATGTTGATTCGCACGCACGGTTCGCTTCTCGCCGCCTCGTCGCTTGCCCTGAGCGGCCAAATCGCCGAGTCGTACGCCATGATGCGGAACTCGCTGCGATCGGCGCTTCACGGCGTCTTTCTCGCCGGCGACGCCGAGCGACAGCGAATCTGGGTCGCCCGCGCCGACGACGATCAAGCCGCCGAGCGGATGCGCGCGACCTTCGCCAACGGCCCGATGCTTCGCCAACTTCGCGAACTCGATGCGACGACCGCCGGCATCTACGAGCGATTGCAACAGCGAACCATCGACCGCGGCGCCTACCCGAACGCCAATGGCGGCTTCGCCCACAACGGCGACGCGCAGCCGATCGACTTTAGCCGCGCCTATCTCGTCACCGACGACGAGGTGCAGCGGATGGCCCTGCGCACGGTCGCACAAGTCGGCATCTGCACGCTCAGCATGTTTTACTACGTCTACGGCGAGCAGTATCGCGAGCACAAGCTCGACGCCCGCCTCGCCAAGTTGCGTCAAGGTCATTGACCGCCAGGTCGTTGCCTCCAGCACAGCAGTCTCGGTCAGTTCACTTCTACCACGAGTTCCACTAGATGATCGACGCCCTCAAGGAAGAATGGATCGTCAACAAGGTTGGCGGCCGCTTCAAGCTCTCGGCCCTGATCCAAAAGCGGATGGTGGCGCTCAACTCGGGCGCCCGGCCGCTGGTTGATGTGAAGACGAAGTTCCCCATGGAAATCGTCATCCAAGAAATCTTGCAGAACAAGATTCAACTCGACGCGAACAACGAGGTGCGCGTCACCGGCGAACTGCCGCGCGGGCCGATTGAGTTTGACCTGTCGGCGCTATAAGCGTTCGCTGACGGAACTCTGGGGTGCTACTTGCGGAATGGGCGCCACCGCTAGCTCGCTCAGCAGTGCGTTGCGGTCGGGGTAACATCCGCTAACCACGGTTCCCATCGAGAGCTTGTGGCTCCCTCCCCCTTGAGGGGAGGGCTGGGGAGGGGGTGGAACCCTCGTACAAGCTGCGATCACCCCTCCCTAACCCTCCCCATCAAGGGGAGGGAACCAGAGGGGGGTTAATTTCTGGGCATCGCCGTTCGCCAGCGGATGCATCATTTTGAGTACATCTGGGCGGGCCACCCGTTCAAGACGATCTAATTGCGACGTCAAGCCGCGTGCGATTCGTTGTACAACCGCATCCCCGACCCGCGCGCCGAATCGTGCGCGTAAAACGCCAACAATCGCCGCCCCGCGTCGGTCGTCATCGAGTTCTGCAGATACTGCACGGCCGCGTTCCGTCCAATGCCGTCGCGGTAGATGGCGCCAAACGCCGCCCGCAGTTCGGCGCGCTCGCCAAGGGTAAACCCGGCCCGTTTCATGCCGACGCGATTTTCCGCGACGACGTTTCCTTCTTGATCGGTAATGCAGAACGGCGGTACGTCTTGCGTGATGCGCGCCTGAATGCCCACCAGCGCCAACTCGCCGATCCGCACATGTTGGTGGACCGCCGCGTTGCCGGAGATTATCGCTCGCGCCCCGACCTCGACATGCCCGCCGAGCAGCGAACCGCTCACCAGGATGACGTCGTCGCTCAACTCGCAGTTGTGGCCGACGTGCGAGTTGGTCATCAATAGGCAGCGCTTGCCGACGACGGTCGCGGTGCCAGCTAGCGTGCCGCGATGGACGGTCGCCCCTTCGCGAACCACGCTTCCTTCGCCGATGCGGCAGTAGGAAACGTCGCCGTGATACTTCAAGTCCTGCGGCGCGTCGCCGACGACGGCGTGGGAATGAATGCGGCAACCCGCCCCCAGCGTGGTGTGCCCCATGACGATCGCCGCTGGCGATAGCACGCAATCGGCGCCGATGACGACCGGCCCGCTGACGACGGCATACGGACCGATCGACGCGCTGGCGTCAATCGTCGCGGCACTGTCGACGACGGCTGTGGGGTGAATGGGCATGGTGCGGGTCGAATCCTCACAGAATCGCCCCCTGCCGTCAATGCGGGAAACCGGGGAATTGCAGTCAAAAGAATGAACCGCCAAGGACGCCAAGAGCGCCAAGGAAAACAGAAAAACATTGGCCCGTGAATCACGCGGATGGACGCGAATGAAATTCAATCATTCATTTCCTTCATTCGCGCAGATTGGCGCGATTCGCGGGCAACTCTCCCCGCATTTCCTTGGCGCTCTTGGCGTCCTTGGCGGTTAAATCAAAACGACTTGGCAGTTTGCCTGAATGCAAGAAACCGGTCATGAGTGCTAGCGGCCGACTCACAGCGCCAGCGGCATCCCCACTTCCACCACCCGATCAGGCGGCAACTGAAAGTAAACGGTCGCCGCATGCGAGTTCCGCACTAAGTAAGCGAAGATCCGCTCCCGCCACAGCCACATGCCCGCGCCTTTCGTCGGCAGCACCGTCTCGCGCCCCAGGAAGAAGCTCGCCTGCTGCGGATCGAACGCTTCTTCCCCGAATTCCGCACCGGTGAGGTCGCGAGGCACGTTCGGTCGTTCCATGAATCCCTACCGCAACGTCGCGCGATAGATTCCCGCGGCGAGCGTTTCTATGCTCAGCCGTTCGCCAGCCGGCACACGCGGCGTCTCGGCCGTCTTCACGCCGACGATGATCACTCGTTGGTGCAGCACGTCGTTGTGGATCACATTCTGCCGTAGCGCCAGCGGCGTTCCCTGCGGGTTGCTCGTCAGGTAGATCGCCGTCCCCGCCGGTCGCAGCAGCGGCCGAGTCGCCAACTCCGCCAGATACGTCTCCGTCGGCACAGCCGTCGCCTGCACCCGTTCGGCGAGCAGCCGGCGTCCCTGCTGCCAAGTGCTCATCAACAGGTAGATCGCCATGGCCATCAACAGCGGAAACCACCCGCCATGAATCACCTTCGCCAGATTCGCCGTCAGGAACGACAGGTCGATCGGCAGGAAGACAAGCAAAAAAGCGCCCGCCAGCCACGGCGACCATTTCCAACGGAACGCGATCAACGCGAAGAAGAGCAGCGTGGTCGCCGTCATCGTCATCGAAATCGCAATGCCGTACGCCGCCGCGAGATTGGTTGACGTTTGAAACCGTAACACGAGCGCCATTGTGGCCAGCATCAGCGCCCGATTGACGGCCGGAATGTAAATCTGCCCGCGCTGCTCGGCCGACGTGTGATCGATCCGCAGCCGCGGACAAAAGCCGAGCTGTATCGCTTGAAACGTCAGCGAGAACGACCCCGTAATAATCGCCTGCGAAGCGATGACCGCGGCGGTCGTCGCCAGCAGGATCATCGGATAGAGGGCGCACTCGGGCGCCATTTCGAACAGCGGGTTGGCGCTCGCCGCGGGATTCCGCAGCAACAGCGCGCCCTGTCCGAAGTAATTCAATAAGAGCGCCGGGAAGACGATCGCAAACCACGAGAGTCGAATCGGCCGCGCGCCGAAGTGTCCCATATCGGCATAGAGCGCCTCCCCCCCCGTCACCGCCAGAAAGACCGTCCCCAAGATGAGAAACCCGCTCGTGCCATCCGCTCGAAAGAAAGTCAGCGCGTGCGCCGGATTGAGCGCCGCCAACACCCGCGGTTCCTGCAAGATGTGCCACACGCCCAAACCTGCCAGCACGCCGAACCATGCCAACATGATCGGACCAAACAGTCCCCCGACCTTGGCCGTGCCGCGCGACTGCAGCTTGAACAACCCCAACAGGATCGCTAACGAGATGACGATGATCCAGTAACGCGGCAACGTCGGCGCCGCGAGTCGCAACCCTTCGACCGCGCTCAGCACCGAGATCGCCGGCGTGATCATCCCGTCGGCGTACAAGAACGCCGCGCCGAACAACCCGAGCGTTACCGCAATCCTACGCTTGGCGCCGCTCGACTCCAGCGGCGACAGCAGCGCCGTCAGCGCGAGGATCCCTCCTTCGCCATGATTGTCGGCCCGCAGGATGAAGACCAAATACTTCACCGACACCACCAGCGTCAGCGCCCAAAAGATGAGCGACAGGACGCCGAGCACGTTCAGCGGCGTCACGCCGACCGAGTGGTCGCCGACAAAGCACGACTGCAGCGCGTAGAGCGGGCTCGTGCCGATGTCGCCGTAGACGATGCCGAGCGCCGCCAGCGCTAATCCGCGCGTGGCCATGTTCTGCTGGCCGTCTGGTTTTGCAAGCGACGCCGCGGCGATGTTGGATGGAAGCGGCGGCACGAGTTCGACCATTGGGGGCAATCTGGCCTGCTGCCGGCGATCGTTGCAGGGCGAATAACTCTACCGCGCAGGGGCGTGCGCCGACCGCCTTCAATTCGCGCAGCCGGCTATCGTAACTGCGGCGCGACTATCATTCCCGGTCCAAGCCATTTAACCTGAATAGGCGACCGCGGCGTTCATGGTTCATTGGAGAAAACGCAGATGAAATTGGCGTCTCGATTCGTTTGGCTGCTCCTGTTGCTCCTTGGCGCCCCTCTGCCATGGTGCGCGGGAACCGAAACCAAAGCCCAACTCCAAGCAGCCCGAGAGCTCATCGCCAAGGGGGAATTTCGCGAAGCGAAAAAACTGCTCACGCCGGTCGTCGATTCCTCCGCGCCGACGACGACCAAAGGAGCGATTATTCTCGAAATCCTCGACCGCACCCGCGCCGACTTCCCCCACGACGAAGCCGAGATTACGAAGCAAGTTCGCGAATCGATCCCCGACGTCAAGGAAACGGAGATCGAATCCTGGCGCGAAGCCGGCGTGTTGCAATCGAAACTGATCGACGGCGAGCACCGCTACTTCCGCAACGCCGCCGCGAACCTCTTCCGTCTTAGCAAGGAAGCCCGCGAGCGTCGTCCCGAAACGCCTCCCGCCGAAAAGAAATTCGCGCTCGACGCCCTCATTGCCGACTTGAACAAGCTCGCCAAGACGGCCGACACGCCGGCGATCTACCCGGTGAAGCACCGCGTCACCTACACGCTGACGCTCAAAGAAGGCAACCCGCGACTGAAGCCAGGGGCCACCGTTCGCGCGTGGCTTCCCTTCCCGCAGGAGTATCGCATTCAGCAAACCGATGTGAAGCTGTTGAAGAGCGAGCCGACCGACGCCGTCGTTGCGCCGCCCAAGACGCCCCAACGCACGATCTACTTCGAGCAAGTCGTCGACGACAAAGGGACGCCCCCCAAGTTCGTCGCCGAGTACGAGTTCACCGCGCACGCTTACGTCCCGACGCTCGATCTCGAACTCGTCAAACCTTACGACGATGAGAACGACGGCGAGTACATCGAGTTCACCACGCAGCGCGCCCCGCATATCGTCTTCACCCCCGAAGTGAAGAAGCTCGTGAAGGAAATCGTCGGCGACGAAACCAACCCGCTGAAGAAGGCCCAGCTCATCTTCGCGTGGGTCTCGGAGAACCTCCCCTGGGTTTCGGAGATGGAGTACAGCACGATCCCCAGTCTCTCAAAAAAGGGCCTCGCCGCCCGCTGCGGCGACTGCGGCGTGCAGAACACCACCTTCATCACCCTCTGCCGCGCCGCCGGCGTCCCGGCCCGTTGGCAATCAGGCTTCGGCACCAAGCCGGGCCAAGAGAACATGCACGACTGGGCCGAAATCTACGTCGAGCCGTGGGGTTGGCTCCCCGCCGACGCCTCGTACGGCACGCGCAAAAGCGACGACCCCGCCGTCCGCGACTTCTTCTGCGGCCACATGGACCCCTACCGCTTCATCGTCAATCTCGACTACGGCCGCGAACTCCATCCGCCGAAAACCAGCTTCCGCAGCGAGCCCATCGACTTCCAACGCGGCGAAGTCGAAATCGACGGCCACAATCTCTATTTCGACGACTGGGAATGGGACCTCAAGGTAGAATCAACTCCCCTGAACGAATCAGAGAAAGCCGACGACTAAAAAATCCCCCGTCGGCCTGAGTCGCTTCAGCGACCAGGAGCCCCGCCCAAGCTCTCACCAATCCCAAATTCCGCACACAAGCATTCGCGTGCCATGCTCTCGCCCCCAGGGCGTGAGCATGCAGAGCCCAACATCGCCACAGCATGTGTTATCCTTTGAGGAGATGGGATAGATTGCCTGGTCATAGAAACCAGTGGCTAGCAAGATAAACGACGCCAAGCGCATGCCAACGATCTCGCCCACTCCGCCAATCCGCTTCACCATCCAATCAGCCCTGATCTGGACCGCCTTCGCCGCCCTCGCCTGCTGGACGGCCATCTCCTGCCGCAGCTTCTATGAAATCTTCGGCGAATTCCTCTCCGGCTTCATGCTGGTCATCGCCGTAGCTCTCCTCTTAACAACCCCCGTCATCCTCGCCTCCCACTATCGCCGAGCATGGCTCCTCGCCGGCGCCGGTGCGATGATTTTCTTCTCGCTCAGTATCGCCGTGCTCTCGGTTCGCCTCAGCCGCCTTCATGCCGAGGCCGCACGAGTCGTGAAGTACGTCGATGCCTTTCACGATCAGTACGACATGTACCCCGACGACCTTTCGGGCTACGCATTCGCCGATGCGGCGCTGCAACCCTACTTCTCCTACGACGGTCACTGGAAAGGCAAAGAGTTCGCCCTCTACTATCATCCCCTCCAGCATGCGCGCGTGCGGCACGCCTACACCCCTCAAAGAGGCTACTGGCTCAAGGAAGAAGAGTAGCGCCCGCGTACGGTGTCGGGTGCCTTTTGCCACTGTGGGCGTTCAATCCAAGGCAAACTCTCTAGTGGCAAAAGGCTCCCGACACCCTCCCACCGCCGACTTACTCTCACGGCGGGTGGCCAAAAACAGTTCACCACCTCCCGACCAAAGTCTGCTAGGGTGCAGCTAACGCGCTACTGCTGCGCGTTGCTCAAGCTCATCAGCGCTGGCGCTTTCCTTACCGCTGCCCGACTCTCCCTCCCAGGGATAAAAGCAGCGACGTTGATCGGTCGACGCCTGACGTCGACATAATGTCGCCTCGCGCGAAGCATGAAACGGGGTCTACCAAAAAGTTTACGAATGATGTCGCCAAAAATCGCGAAGGCGACACAAGGCGACAAGCGACAGAACGTACGAGGCACGACACGAACGACGAAAGGAACGGCCCATGAAGTTCTGCTGCCGCCTGTCGCTCCGCATGTCGCCTAATGCGCGTAGCTAAGTGTAGGCGACAACGGAGGTTGCGCTTTGTGTCGCCAAAAATCGATGAGGCGACAGAAGGCGACACGCGACGGTAATCAATGCCGACGGAGTCGGGGACCTTCTGCCACTGGAAAGTTTGCCTGGCGCTGAAGCTCGCTAGTGGCAAAAGGTCCCCGACCCCTTCCCGCGCAATAACACATCTTTCTTTGACATCTCGATGCGACTACCGAACAGCTCAGGCCCGAAGGTCTGAGCCACGAGAAGCTACCGCGCCAGCACCGGCGTCGCCGTCGCCGCCATCGTCGGCCGGTAGCAGTTCGCGCGGCAATGAAACTGCGGCGCCCACTTGGGACCCATATCGCCGAGCGACTCCGACGAACCGACGAGAATCCAGCCGTTGGGCTGCAGAATTTGAGCCATCCGCGTGAAGATGCTCTTCCGATCTTCAGCCGTAAAGTAAATGACGACGTTACGACAAAAGACGACGTCGAACGGACCGAGGCCCGTGAAGGGATCGTGCAAGTTCCGCGTGCTGAAGCTGCACATCGCGCGGATCTCGTCGCGGATCTTCCACTGGTCCCCTTGCTTCGTGAAATACTTGTTGAGCCGCTGGGCATCCATCCCGCGGCCCATTTCCATTTCGCTGTACAACCCGCGGCTGGCGGTCTCGACCGACGCCGGCGAGATGTCGGTGCCGACGATCTGGACGTCCCAACGATGAATGTCGGGCACGAGATCGGCCAGCGTCATCGCGATGCTGTACGGCTCCTGCCCCGTGCTGCACGCGGCCGACCAGATGCGGAAACGTTTGGGGAAGGCGGTGTTCGCCTTCGCGTCAATTGTCTCGGGAAAGATTTTGTGCTTGAGGGCCTCGAACGGCGAGTTGTCGCGGAACCACAAGGTTTCGTGCGTCGTGACGGCGTCGATCACTTCCGACTTGAGCGCCGGCAACATGTTCGCCTTCACCCGTTGGGCGAAGTCGACGTAGTTGGCGCAGCCGCTGCGCTTGAAGATGTTCGTCAACCGCGACTCGATGAGATAAGCCTTCGAGCTATCCCAGCAGAGTCCGCAAAGGTTGTCGACCAGGTCGCAGACGGCGTCGACGTCGGCTGGCGTGAGCGTGCTCATGCGGAGGCTCCCACGAGCAGCGACTCGTTGATGCGGGCGGCGATGGCTTCGAGCGGGCCGACGACGTCGACCAGTCCCGCTTCGGCGACGGCGCGCGGCATGCCGTAGACGACGCAGGTCGCTTCGTCGAATGGCACGTAGTTCTCACGTAAGTTGTTGCTCTGAATTGCTATAGATGAAAAAGGCCTCTCTTGCCTAGATGGAGTTTCCACACATCCATCACCGGCAAGGAGGCCTAGAATGCGATCCTGTAATCACGGACGGTTTC
>JBGSMO010000440.1:0-4928 GCA_041740115.1 Pirellulales bacterium | reverse complement strand
CAAGGCGGTGAGCGCCATGGCCGCCGACGAAGGGCCGGCCTACGGCGTCGCCTTGCTGGCCGCGGTGGGCGCCGGGCACTACCAGGACATCAGCCAGGCATGCGCCGCCGCGGTGAAAACGGCGGAGAGCAGCAAACCCGACGCCAAAGCGAAGAAGGTCTACGGCCAGACCTTCCCCGTGTTCCAGGGGCTCTACCGGGCGCTGAAGGGGGAGTTCCCCAAGTTGGGCTAAAAAGCTCGGTGTTTCTCGGCAATTCGCCAAAGATTCGTCATATACGGGCGAATAAGCTAGCCTTGCAAAGCGGTTTTTGCAGGGGTGCAGACTGTGTTGCATTCGCGCATTCGCAGCACTACAGTGCCGGCTTGCGCTTGAATGGACCCGCATGCGGCCCACACGTGCCAATACACTCTCAGGATGGACCGATGAAAACGTCACCACTCAGCTACAGTTGGCGATTGCTCGCCGCCATGGCTCGCCCGGCGGCGCTCGCCGCGGGTCTGATCATCGCCTTGCCCGCCTACGCGGCGGACGACGAGGACTACGGCAACTCGCTCGATTGGGTTCCGGCCGACGCTACCGTCTACTCCAGCAGCTTGCGGCTGAAGGAGCAGATCGACGTGATTGCCGAAAGCAACGCCTGGAAGCAGTTCATCGAGATTCCATCGATCGCCATGGGCTGGCAGATGGCTTCCATGCAGATCAACAATCCCGAAGGCCCCGCCGCGATGTTCTGGCAGATCATGGAGTTGCCGGAGAATCAGCAGCTCGCGAAGCTGACCGGCGAAATGTTCTCGGATGAGATCGTCTTTTACGCCGGCGAGGACTTTCCGAAGTTCATGGAACTGTTGAGCATCGTCCAGGGGAGCCGTATCGGCCCGATGCTGGAGCAGATGAGCGCCGGCGGCATGGGAGAGGTCGACCCGAACGAAGCCCGGATGCGGGCCGTCGCCGAAGCGATTGTAGAAGAGCCGGAGATGCTTGTCGTTCCCGAGATGGTCCTGGCCTTCAAGGTGAAGGACAAGGCGGCCGGCGAAACGCAGCTCAAGCGGCTCGAAGTCGTCGCCAAGATGGCGATCAAGCAATCGGAAGCGGAAGTTGAGTTGAAGCGAGAGTCGGTCGGCGACGTCGAATACCTCGTCGTCAATCTCGACGGTTCGCAGATTCCGTGGCCGGAAGACAAGCCGGCGGGTCTGTCGATCGACGATGAGACGTACGACAGCCTCAAGGACATTATCTCCGAGAAAAAGGTCGTCGTCGCTCTGGGCGTATGGAGCGATTACGTCCTCCTGTCGATCGGCGAGTCGACCGATCACCTGGAAGAGTTGGGCGATTCCGACCTGCTGGTCGAAACCGACTCGTTTGAGCCGCTGCTCCCCCACCTCGAAGAGGAAGAGGGCGATCTCGTCGGCGTGAGCTACGTCAGCGCCGACGTCATGAGGGCCCAGGCGATCTCGCCGGAAGATTTGGACGACGCGGCCGAGGCGGCCGACGACCTGATCGAGAATTCCGACGACATCGACGACGAGCTCAAGGGCGAGTTGAGCGAAGACGCCGTCGAACTTGCCGACGACTTGAAGCCCTACCTGCCGAAGCCGGGCGCGATCGCCAGTTGCACGCTAAAGACCGATACGGGCTTCGAGAGCTTCACTTACAATTGGGCTGAAAACACCCAACTCAACGGCACGCTGCCGCTGGAACTGACGAACCACGTCGGCGGCGGTCCGATCGTCGCCTTCGTCGCCCGCGGGGTGAGCGACCCCGAGGCGTACGCCACGCTGGCCAAGTGGGTCGGCAAGGGGATCGGTTACTTCGAAGGCTATGGCCTAGCCGAAATGGACGCAGAAGAACGGGCCCACGCCGAGAAGGTGTTGGAAGTGGTCAAGCCGCTGCTATCGCGAATCGACGAAGCGACGCGGGATCATTTGATTCCGGCGCTCGCCGACGGCCAAGCGGCGCTGGTGCTCGACGCCGACATCAATAGCAAGCAATGGCAGGCCGAGATGCCGAAGTCGTTCACCGAACTGCCGATGGCGGAGATCGCGGTGGTCGTCGGCGTAAGCGACGCCGACGAACTGAAGGAAGCGGCCAAGGCCTATTGGTCGATTGCCGAAGATGCGGTCGAGGCCCTTAAGGAATTCGACGAAAGCGAGATTCCGGCTGACTTTGAACTGCCCGAACCGGCCAAGTCGGAAACATCCGACGTTGTGGTCTACTCGTGGGCGGCGCCGAGCGAGGCGGAACTCGACGAGCAGATCGCACTGGCCGTGGCCATTGGCGAGCATGTGGCGACGATCGCCAGTTCGCCGGCGCTGGCCGAGCGCATCCTGACCGAAACGCCGTGGGAAGGCTTCGCCGTCGGCGACGCCGAAGAACCGCGGGCCGTGGCGGCGGGACTCGACTTCCCCGCGCTGATCGATGCAATCTCGCCGTGGGTCGACTACGCGATTCGCGTAAACATGGTCAGCGAAGAAGCGGCTGGCGAAGACCCGGCCGACGACGATTCGCAAGCGGGCGAGATCATCGACCAGGTTCACACCGGCTTGGAAGTGCTGAAGTGCTTCCGCGGGGTGTGGAGCGAGACGGTCAAGGAAGACGGCGTGTGGATGACGCACACGGTGTCGAAGTTTGAGGACTTGGAGGAGTAAGCTTCTCCTGCGTTCTAAACTCATCGCGACCAAAAACGAAAAGGCCCCGGCGGTACTCGCCGGGGCCTTTTTCTGTACTCACGAAAAAGAAGAGGAACCGCCAAGGACGCCAAGAGCGCCAAGGAAATGCAGGAGGACATTTACCACGAAACACACGAAGCACACGAACTACACTAAAAACGAGCACCGCTAATGAACGCTAATGGCGCTAATGGAACAAATTCAATTATTTCTATGAGCGATGATTATCGTCAATTAGCGGTGAAGGTATTTCTCCGCCTTTGGTTTGCTTCGTGTGTTTCGTGGTAAAAAACCCCTCATTCTCAACGCTGACGACTAATTCACGGCGGCGGCAGCGCGGCGTTTGGCATTGCCGTTACCAGCCGCATTGGCCTTCTTGTTCTTCTTCCCCTCGTTTCCTTGGCCCCACAGCGGCGGGACGTTCGACTTGTTCCACTCATCCCACGCCGCCTGAAGTTCCTTCGCCTTTTCCGGTTCCTCGGCGATGATGTTGTCTTCTTCGCTGATATCCTCGGCAAGGTTGTAAAGCCGGGCGTCGGTCGCCCCCTTCTTGCCGCCATCGACGACGGGGTCGTATTTCACCAGCTTCCAGTCCCCCTGGCGAACGGCCATTTGCGGGCCAAAACGCCAGAAGAGGGCTTCGTGCGGCGCGTCGTTGTTCTCGCCGGCAAGGTAAGGGAGTAGATCGACCCCTTCCAGCTTTTCATCGCCGGCGGTCTCAATGCCGGCCGCTTCGAGAGCGGTTCGCGTCGCGTCGAGTTGAATGACCGGTTGCTCGTAAACTTTGCCGGCGGGGAGTTTGCCGGGCCATTTGACGAGGAACGGCACGCGAACGCCCCCTTCAAGCGTCGTTCGCTTCGAACCGCGGAGCGGCGCATTGATCGAGCCGTTGGTCGCGGTGGTGGCCATCGTCGGACCGCCGTTGTCGCTGATGAAGAAGACGAGCGTATTGTCACTCAGGCCGTCGGCGTCGAGCTTGGCGAGCACTTCGCCAATCGCATCGTCCATCGCCGACATCATCGCGGCGTACTTGCGACGCTTCGGATCGACGATCTTGGCGAACTTAGCGAGCCGTTCCTCTTGAGCCTCCAGCGGCGTGTGGACGGCGTTGAACGCGAGGTAGAGAAAGAAGGGCTGGTCCTGATGGCGGTCGATGAACGCTACGGCTTCGCGACCGAGGGCATCGGTGAGGTACTCAGTTTCCTTCACCTCCTCCCGATCGCGGTAGAGGGGCGCTCCCTGTCCTGGCAGGTAAGTGTGAGCGCCGGCAATGAAGCCGAAGAACTCGTCAAAGCCGCGGGCATTCGGATGCATCGCGACGGAAGCGCCAAGATGCCACTTGCCCACGAGCCCCGTCTTGTACCCGGCGGCCTTGAGACGGTCGGCGATGGTGGCCTCGCTCAACGGCAGGCCATGATCGGGAGAACCGCTGGGATTGAACTCATGTCCAAACCGCGTCTGGTAACGACCAGTGAGGAGACCGGCTCGCGTCGGCGAACAATAGGGTCCGGAGACGTAGCCGTTGGTGCAGCGAACCCCGCCTGCGGCGAGCCCGTCGAGGCTGGGAGTCGGGATATCCTTGCAGTCGTGGAAGCCGACGTCGGCGTAGCCCATGTCGTCGCCGACAATGATGACGATGTTGGGACGATCAGCAGCGGCCGCCCATTGGCTTCCCCAACCGACGAGGAGGGCGATGAACGGGAGATATTTGAAGTTCATGACATCGATCCTAAGTGCCTTCCGGGGAAGATGATCAGGCCTGCCGTTTTCCTGATGAACGAAGGTTATCGTCAAAGGGAAGAGTTGAATTGTCAACGCTGCAACGATCGGGATAGCCGGGATGAAATGTTTGCCTTAGGCTTTAGGAATGAACCCCGGCAGGCCAGACGCGGCATCACACGAATCTCTGATTTCTGACAGTTCGCGGCGATTCTCGTGGCAGGAATTTGCCGTTGTGCTGCTGATCTTCTTCATCGACGGCGGCGCCGCGGCGCCGCACGTCAACGAGTCGCACTACCTCACCAAAGCGACGCATTACTGGAATGCCGACTACTGCCCCGGCGATTTGTTTCTCGACTCGGCCGATCCGCATTTGGCCTTTTATTGGACGCTCGGGTGGCTGACGAAGTTCTTGCCGCTCACGGCGGTAGCTTGGATTGGTCGTGCGGCGGCGTGGGCGTTGCTGGCGGCGGGATGGCAGAGGTTGTCGACCGCTGTGGTTTCGGCGCGCTGGGCTTCCGTGCTGAGCGCGGCGCTGTGGG
>JBGSMO010000435.1:0-9986 GCA_041740115.1 Pirellulales bacterium | reverse complement strand
GGTTACGGCGGCGGCGGCGGCGGCGGACGTCGTTACTAAGCTGTCGATCGGTTGAATCATCTCATCGCATCGGCCTCGGGCAGCGGCTGAAAGATTGAAAAACCAAAGAACCGCCTGCTGGTTTCCAGCGGGCGGTTTTTTTATGCGCTGACATTGAATTCTATTGCGAAAACTTCGACTCAACGCGCATCAATGCATAGGATGCACTTGTCAGACTTCTCACACCTCATCGGCAACGACAGCGGAGGGTAGCGGCATGCGACTTTCGACGCGCGACTTGTTCGCCATCATTGCCTTCGTGGCAGTAATGTCGTGGTGTGCAGCGCAACTTGGTTTCACTAATCCTTTGTTCTGGATTGCATTGGCCGTTTCGCTCGGCCTTGCCGCGATCTTCGTTCGACCTGCCATGACGGGAAGCGGACAGCCCAGAGGTCGGCTCGTCGCGCTCTGCGTAGGAGCATTCTTTACGCTGTTCATTGGTTCCCTCGCCACATTACTCGCGGCCGGGTTTCTCATCATGGCGGAATTGATCTCCCGAGTTTTCCCGCCGCCATCAGGCCGGACGCGATATCGCATCGGTATGATCTGCATCGCAGGAGCATTTGTATCAGTGCTCCTGTTGGAGAATGCGGAACTCTCCCGATTGGAGACGCTGCGAGAGCAGTTTCCCATCGTCTCCCTCGATGACCGGCTCAAGTATGAAACAGCACTCGTTTCGACCGATCAGCCATCTGTTCTCGACGACGACTTAGTCGCACAACTCTTGCAAGATGAGGAGCGACTCGATCGCTTGGGAAACAGATACTGGGGGCTGGAGCGCATTCACGATCGTCGATTCGAACACTTCATCCGCGCGAGCGGATTCGGCGTGGCGAGAATGGCTCGACCGCGCGTTGGGTCCATTAATCGCATCGCACTACGAGATATCCCGTTCGATCGATCGTCAGCTGACGCGACAGCCGCCAGCGACAACGAATGGCGCGTTCAACGGTTCAATCCTCGCCTGACGCCGACGTACGCCCTGCACGATGTCAGTCGATTCGATTTTCTAGACAACGAAGGGTTCGGCGGAATTATTACGCCGCGGACCCAAGTGGCTGGATTCATTGAACACGGTTTCCATCGTCACCCGCTTGACGACGCCGCAGAACCAGTGCAATGGTCAATCGATCGTATCGAACTCGTCAGCCTGCTGAAGTTCGACGGGCCGCGGGTCTACGTGCTCGACCACCTGCCGAGAATGGATCAGCTCAGCAGCTATACGGCGCCGACGCGGGAGCTGAACGAGTTTGAGGCATTGGCGCTTGAGCAGCTGCGGTCGCAAGAGGATCTTATCGTGCAGGGCGAGGGGGACGAGTACCAAATGCTCGGCTCACTGCGGGCGGCGAAGCAGTGTCTCGATTGTCACAACGTCCAGCGCGGCGAACTGTTGGGAGCGTTTTCGTACCGCCTGACGTTGGCGGAAGACGATGGCGAACTTGAGACTGAACTCGCCGCGAAGGAATCACCGCCAACCGAGGAGCTAGATTCTTCGCTACGCTCTGAATGACGGAGCGCAGAGCGTTATTCCTCATCCCGTGACCGCCAAGCTGACTTGAGCGGCCAGACGGTCAGCTTGTCGACCTTCGCGCTGGCGCCGCTTAGGCGATACGCCAGCTTGCTCGGCTCCGGTTCGAAGCAATTGCTGAGCGTGACGCTGCCGTCGTTGGCGTACGCTTCGACGGAGGCGCGATCGACCAGCACGCGCAGCGTCAGCTTGCCGCCGACGAGCGGCGCCCGGGCTTTGCTTTCACCGAAGGATAATTCTTGGGTGGCGACGTCGTACGATAGCTGCGCTCCGCGGATGTCGAGAATAATTCGCTTGGCGTCGGCAGGCTCGATGGTCAGCGCGAACTCGTACGTCTCGCCAGCAAGCTGTTCCAACGGGTTCTCGGCGTCGTTGAGTTCGCCATTCCAGGTGAACTTCTCACCGCGGAGCGACTCAATCTCGGCGACCGGTTGGGAACGCAGTCGATAGCCCTCGTCAGTCGCGTGCAACGTGAGCGACGTCGGGAATGTCATCTGCTGATTAAACGGCATCCCTGGATACTTGCCGCCGCGCATCCACGCAATCTGGATGCGGCGGCCATCCTGCGCGGGAATATCGCTATACGATTGGGCGGCAAAGCAATTGGCGCCATGCTCGAAACGCTGCGGCTCGCCCTCTGGCTGGAAGTCACGACCGTCGAATTCGCCGATAAGGTAGACGTTGTTCGCCGTCCAGAAGATCCACTTCGACTCGCCTGGTTTCCCTACGACAGGGAGTTCAAAGAAGTCGGGACATTCAATCGATCCGGGAACAGTGAGGTCGTCGATCCGCTCCCACTTTTTGAGATCGGGCGAATTGAACAGCGCAAAGTCATTCTTGTCGAGATAGAGGGCCATCACCCAGCGCTCCGACGGCTCGTGCCAAATAACCTTGGGGTCGCGGTTGTCGGCAGCGATGTGGGAAACGACGGGATTGCCGTCGTACTTGGTCCACGTTTGGCCGCGATCGTTACTGTAGGCAAGGCACTGCGTGAACTTGGCGCCTTGCGAGGCGGGCGACGTGCCGCCCGCGGCGGTGTACATGGCGACGAGCGCCGGCTCGTCTCCGGTTTGAAAACCAGCCGTATTCTTCCAGTCAACCACCGCCGATCCGGAGAAGATCGTCCCCAGCGCGTCAGGCTCGATCGCATCATCGAGTTGCCGCCAGTGAACGAGGTCGTCGCTCACGGCATGCCCCCAGGTCATGTTGCCCCACTCGATGCCGCTCGGGTTGTGTTGAAAGAAGAGATGATACTGGCCGGCGAAGAAGACAAGCCCGTTCGGATCGTTGAGCCAGTTTTTCCGAGCGGTGAAATGGAACTGCGGCCGCAGCGGCTCGCTGTAAGCTTCATCGACCGACTGACTTCTCGCAGGGCTCTCCGCGCGAACGACATCAGCAGTCGGCGCGTGGACAGTGACGGCCAAGATCAATAACGCCGCGGTCGACGCCATGGGACGACGCCGCGATTGTTTCGCAACTTTCATTTTTTGCCGCCTCTCCTGGATGCCTCGCCGCCATTTGCGTCGGCAGCGTCTCGTCGATCATCAATCAACGCTTCGGGACCTCCGATTGTAGCAATTGGAATTGCAGTCGATAGCTGTGCACACTCTGCAATGGACCGTGCGCAAGTATCGCGGATGGAGGAAACGTCAGGACTTCATGCCCTCTCTGCGTATTCTTCAACGTACGCCGGTTCACAACGTTCGTTAAGCTTTCTTCCGATCGGAATTCCCGCGGCTGACAAAGGCTCTCCGTTCGCTCAGCGAACCGCTGGGATAAAATACAAAAGCTACCCTTTGCAGCAGCAAGCGCCAGTTTCGATTTCGGAGCGTGCCCCTAATGGTTCGATTGGTCTTCCTTGCCGTCACGCTTTTTGGTTTGCCGCTCGTCTCGGCGGCCGGGGACGGCTCCGGATATCCGGTCGAGCCCGTCTCGTTCGAAAAGGTGACGCTGGCTGACGAATTCTGGTTACCAAGGTTGAAAACGCAGCGTGCGTCGCTGGTTCCCTACTCGTTCCATCAAACCGAGCAGGCGCTGGCAGACCTCAAAGTCGCCGCGGCCATTCTAGCCGGCAATCATCCGGAAAAGCTGCCGCCGCCGCAGCGGTTCCGCACTTCCGATCTCTTCAAAGTGATGGAGGGCGCCGCGTATCTGCTGGCCGTGCAGCGCGACGCCCAGCTCGAAGCGCAAATGGATGAGATCATCGCCGTCATCGCCGCCGCGCAAGAGCCGGACGGCTACCTGCACCCCGCGCGAACGCTCTATCCCCATCTGCCGATCGACATGATGGGCAACGGCAAGTACGCCTACGTCGACCACAGCCACGAGCTTTACATCTGCGGCCATCTCTACGAAGCGGCGGTCGCCTACTTCCGCGCGACGGGCAAGCGGTCGCTGCTCGACGTGGCGGAGAAGAGCGCGCGCCATGTCGAGCGAGTCTTTTTCAAGGGAGATCCCGCCTACAACGGCGGCAAGCCAGTGAACCAGGCGCCGGGCCACGAAGAGATTGAGCTCGCGTTGGCTCGGCTCGCCGCGGCGACAGGCGATCCGAGCTACCTGAAAACGGCGCAGCGATTCCTTGATATTCGAGGCGTCACGCATCGCCCCGACGGCGAAGGAGTCTTCGCTGCGACCTATGCGCAGCAGCACGCCCCCGTGGCGAAGCAAACGACGCCGGTCGGCCATGCCGTACGAGCGACGTACCTCTACGCAGGGATGGCCGACATCGCGGCGATGCTTGGGCTCGACGTTTACAATGAGGCGCTCGACAAGATTTGGACGAACATCGTCGACACGCGGATGCATATCACGGGAGGACTCGGAGCAGTTCACGGCATCGAAGGTTTTGGACCGGAGTACGATCTGCCGAACGCCGACGCCTTCAACGAGACATGCGCCGCGGTCGGGAACGTTTTCTTCAACTTTCGAATGTTCCTGCTCCATCGCGACGCCAAGTACCTCGACGTCGCGGAGGTCGCTCTCTACAACAACGCGCTGGCGGGGATGAACTTCGCGGGCGACCGATTCTTCTATGTCAATCCGCTTGCTGCGGACGGTTCCCGGCCGTTTAATCATGGCCATGCCGGGCGGGCGCCCTGGTTTGGGACGGCGTGTTGCCCGACCAACCTCGCTCGGCTGGTTCCCCAAGTGCCGGGGATGATCTTTGCTACCGATGACGCGGGATTGTATCTCGGCCTCTACGCAGCGAGCCGCACCACGCTAACGCTTGCGGGCGTACCGACCGAGGTGATCGAAGAGACGAAGTATCCCTACGACGGCCGCGTCACGGTATCGCTGCGACCTGAGAGGCCGGCGACGTTCGCCGTGCGGCTCCGGATTCCGACGTGGACGAGCGATCGCTTCGTGCCGGGCGAGCTCTATCGTTACGCGGCGGGCGCGAAGGCGTCGCCGGTCGAGTTGCAAGTGAACGGCAAGCGGGTCGAGAACTTTCAAAGCGTCAACGGATTCGCTCTGCTTGAGCGGGAATGGAAGAAGGGGGATCGAATTAAACTGAACCTGCCGATGCCGGTACGCGCGAGTCAGTGTCGCGACGAGGTCGAAGCCAATCGCGGCCGCATCGCGGTGACGCGCGGCCCGCTGGTCTATTGCGCCGAATCGGTCGACAACGAGCAGCACGTCTTCAACTATCTTCTCAGGGCCGAGAACGTTGCGAGCCGCGTCGACGAAAGGATGATCTCGATCGCCGGTCATGACGTGCTCGCCGTGACAGTCGACGCCCAGCGGACAGACGCTGCCCGCGCGCTGCAAGCGGCGGCGCTGACGCTCATCCCGTATTTCGCATGGGATAACCGTGGCGTGAGTTCGATGGAAGTCTGGATTCCGGACAATGAGCAGACGTTGCGCGACAACGTCATTCTGGTAAGCGACAACGCACGACGATTCAAGGCGGCGAAGGCGAGCCATACCTTCGCTGAAGACAGTGAAATCGCCATCATCGACGGGCGGTTGCCGAAGGACTCAACTGATACGTCGATCCCGCGGTGGACGAGTTGGCCCGAGCGAGGCGAACCTCAAACGGTCGAGTTGGAATTGGCGAAGCCAACGAGCGTGCGAACGATTGAGGTCTACTGGTACGACGATCATGGCGGCGTCCAAGTCCCCGAGCGGTGGACGCTGGAAGTCGAGCGAGCGGGAGCGTGGGAGCCGTTCGCACTCTATAACACCGACGCTTACGGGGTTGCGGCTGACCAGTACAACGTCGTCCACCCGGCTGAGCCGGCGACGGTCGAGCGGTTGCGACTCAAGATGTGGCCGCAGGTCAATGCGGCGGTCGGCATCTTGGAAGTGGTGGTAGAGCCGGAAGAATAGCAACTGCTCGGCGCCGCCGCCCGCTGACAGATCTGGGGCAAGATCGACGCATCGGCGACGAATCTCGGCTAGATTGAAGTCGCTGCGATGGTCGGGGCGTCGACCCCGCCCGGCGATTTCACCCTTACGCGACGTGAAGCATGAACTTCGACCATCTCATCTTCGTTGGGCTGAACGGCTACGCCTTGGCGCTCGATCGCGACAGCGGAGAGATCGTCTGGTCGAACGACCAGATGAAGTCGGGCTACGTGACGCTATTGCTCGACGGCGATCGACTCATTGCCTCGACCAATGGGTACATCTATTGCCTCGACCCGGCGACAGGCGAGATTCGCTGGCACAACCCGCTGAAGGGTTACGGCATGGGAGCGCCGACGGCGCTCGCCTCGGTCCGCAGCGACGGCATGCATCTGTTGATTCAACAGGCGGCGGCTGTGGCGGCCAGTCAGCAGAATGCGGGCTAGTCGGTTGCAGGACGACGCGAATGATCCGCCGCTGGCGAAGCGAGTGCACAAAGTACGCGGGGGATCGCACTATTGCGTCGGCTCGAGAGTCAAAAGACAGCTGTTAACCTCACTGAAGAGCCAGCTCGACAAAATTCTCACCGTCAGCTTTTATCGACGCTGAAAGATTGCTCGTTTCCGGGGAAGCATACTTCTGGGGCAGCGTGTTTTTGGGCGGCTTCGAAAGCGACGGCTCTCCAGCTTGGTGCTCTAGCTTGATAATTGAAATGCGATAATCTCCGGCAGGCAGCCCCTCTTTGGATGACTTTCCTAAGTCGAACTGGGTCTCAACGCTAAATGCGCCATCTGGCCCAGTGTGTGCGGTCCCACTGCCGATGCCAATATCCGGCGATAGAGGAACAAAACTAACGGCTGCATCGGCGATGGGTGCTCCTCCAAGAGTCACTTTCCCTGTCACAGGATAAGTTACCGGTCCTGACGAACCCGATCCGCAGCCGATCGCGAGGACGAGCAGCAATAACGCCATCGGACGAATCGATTTAGCCATTAGATCAGCGCTCACAACGACGATTGAGATGAAAGTTCTAACGTAAGCGAATGACAATTGCGTTAGAGCGCTTCGGTAATGGATTGGCCTTCTGAACGGGCGCCGAGGCGCTGATAATTTGTATAATCAATCGCCTCGTTCAGAAAATGGACTGATCCATCACAGAAAACAAAATTGACGCCGCCTGTATGGCGAGACTTGAACCCGTGTGCCGCGTTAAAGTCGTCATCCCAAAGTCTGCCGGGCAGCTGCGGTACGACGGCTGGAGAAGTTTCGTAATTTAGCGGAGCCGTCGTCGCAAACCACATTCCCTCGGAAAGCGTCCAACCGTTGATCCAGTTGTGGGCTGCCGTTGATGGACGGATTTCCCCCATCATGATTGTATTGGATGTGCCGTCCTCGATCTCCTTGAGCGCCGCCGCCCACGCGCTGCGGCTGAACACGCCGCTAATCGTAGCGGGATCGGGGCAATCGCCACGTTCATTCTCTGCATTGCCGCACGTATCCGGCTTGGAAGTCGTATTGAACCAGTCGTCACCCTTATATTTAGACTTGGTTCCATATTGTTCGTTGCCGGCGGCGCCGACGACTGACTTGACGTTGAAGGTACCCCACCCCATAACTTGTGCCCCCATCGATCCGGAGTAGCTTGTCGTGGCCACCGGTCCCGGGTAGTTAACCGTCCATTTATTCTTGAATTCTTTCGGATCGACGACGCCCGTCAACTCGTCCGACGGGCAAGTCAGAACCGCGAGCGGCAACTGACGCAACTTGACACCGTTAACGGTTTGATCGCCGGGAACCTGCGGTGCATTAGGGCTCAGGTTGAGTTGTCCGTAAAGTCCAGCTGCTTCGACGTATGGCGACACCATCACTAGATGGGACGCCAAGTCGCGACGCTGTATCCCATTTTTTCCCTTGTAGATGTATTGCTCATTCTGTGCAAAGCGCTTCTTGGCGGCCTCGTGATTGAGCATCGCCAAGCCAAGTTGCTTGAGATTGTTCATGCATTGATTGCGGCGCGCCGCTTCGCGCGCTGCTTGCACGGCGGGCAGGAGCAGGGCGACGAGCACGCCGATGATCGCGATCACCACCAGCAACTCCACCAGCGTAAACCCGCCGGCGCGCAGCTTTCGTTTCCACGCGGCCCGAACGGCTTGGCGAAAGTTAGCGAAGCGAGCACTTTCGACGGACAATTGCGCAACCATCGCCAACACTCCTCGAAAAGAAACGTGGTTATGAAGTCGCTCGCTTCCAGGCAAGCCCATGGATGAGTTCTGCAAACATTGTATCCCGTCTTTGACCATCGCCAAACAGCGGGGCGCCATTTGGCTAGTTGCTCTTACAAAAGAAAGCGAGGAATCGACAAAATCAAACAAGGGCTCGTAAGATACTATATTGCAACTCCGGCTAACTGCCTTGCGTTTCCGTACGGCAGGGCGGATTTTGCTCTGACGCCATGCGTACAATCGGCGAATTGCGGCAAAGGATACCGCCTGAGAGACGACCAATCGGCTGACGTTTGGTCCCCGGCGAGACGCAGAAGTCCCTCGGCAACTGAAAGCTAACGAGCGTCGCTCGCCAGCTCCTCGTCCAGGCGACGAGCACGGCGAATGAGTTCCTTCGGGACGACGGCCGATTGGTGGCCAGCGCTTCGCCGCCGAGGAACAGGCCAGAACCGTACCGAGCGTTCGGCCGAATCCGTAGGAGACTCTATCACCCACGGATAGGATCGGCGATTTTCAAGAATCCAGCGCGCACGAGTATACTTGCAATTCAACGTGGTCTCGTCGATAAGCATGAAACGGCGACCACGCAGCCTCCGCCGCAATGAGATCGCGCCGACTTGATCGTCGATCCGACAACCATTGCCTCCGACACGCCGAGCGGGGCGCCTGTTCACAACCTTTCGCAGCGCGGAATCGCCATGAAATCATCTGCCGTCAGCCGTCGCCGAGCGCTCCAATGCACCCTGGCCTGGGCGGGCGCCGCCGTCTGGACGCATCGTGGTTCGCGGGCGTTGGGCTTTACCAGCGCGAACGCTCGGCCGCGACTGGCCGCCATCGGCACGGGAAGCCGCTGGTGCCAACGCGCCACGGGCATCGAGGCTCCCCATGGATCGGCGCCGAGCTTCACTCCGTACGGCGACTACCTCGCCGTATGCGACGTCGACGCGAATCGCCTGGCACTGGCTGGCGGCTTGGTGAAAGAGTGGACCGGCACGGCGCCCGACGCCCACAGCGACTACCGACGCATCATCGATCGCGACGACGTCGACGTCGTTCACATTTCAACGCCCGACCATTGGCATGCCAAGATTGCGATTGAAGCGATGCTCGCCGGCAAAGACGTCTACTGTGAAAAGCCGATGACGCTCACGATCGACGAAGGTCGATTAATGTGCGACGTTTGCCGGCAGACGGGTAGGGTAGTTCAGATTGGAACTCAACAGCGAAGCGACGAACCCTTTCTTATCGCGATTGCAATCATTCGCGACGGGCGCATCGGCGTTCTCAAGAAAGCGACTTGCGCCATCGGCGGCGCGCCGACTAGCCCTGCGATTCCACAAGTCGCCCCTCCGAAAAACCTCGATTGGAATCAGTGGAGTGGTCCAGCGCCGCTGGCCGCGTTTCGCTTTTTGGGGGGCGACAACGGAGAAACCGCCAGCTGGTCGCGCTGCCATTACGAGTTCCGCTGGTGGTACGAATACTCTGGCGGGAAACTGACGGATTGGGGCGCCCATCACGTTGACATTGCAACCTGGGCGATGGAGAAGGGCGCCACGGGGCCAACGCTCGTCGAGCCGCTGATGGTGAAACATCCCGTGCCACTCAGCGATGGCTTCCCGACGGATGACTCGCAGTACAATACGGCCGCCGAGTTTCTGATTCAGGCGACGTTCGCCGACGGCATGCAACTTGAGATTCGCCACGACGGCGATAACGGCATTCTCTTTGAGGGGTCGGAGGGACGACTCTTCGTCAATCGCGGCAAGGTGACGGGCGCCGCCGTCGATGATCTTGCGAAGCGCCCCCTACCGGAGGGCGCGCTGAACGCCGTCTACAAAGGGAAAGAACCG
>JBGSMO010000434.1:0-9796 GCA_041740115.1 Pirellulales bacterium | reverse complement strand
AGGAAATGCCCGTCGCGCCGGCGACTTCGCCTGCAGATGCCGATCCGTTTGGCGCCGCTGAAACGCCAGCCGCCGTTCCTGCGGCAACTTCGCCAATGCCAGCCGCGCCGACTGCTGAGGCCGCCGCGACTCCCGACCCGTTCGCTGAGCCCGCCACCGAAGCGATCGCCCCTGCGGCTGCGACGCCTGAGACTCCTGCAGCCGAGGAAGATCTGTTTGGAGGGACGACCGAGCCAGAACCGAAGGTCGAAGTGCCTGTGGCCCCCGCGGCCGCCGAACCTGCCGTCGCTCCGATGGAAAGCGATCCGTTCGGCGCGACGAACGAGCCTGCTGTCGACGCTGCTCCTGCCACAGAGCCCGCGACCGAACCGACTGCTCCGGCTGAGGAACCAGCTGCGGAAGCCGATCCATTCGGCGCCGCAGAAGCGCCTGCTGCGGACGCGACTTCTGCAAGAGAACCAGCGATGCCGGCGGAAGCCGCGGCTGAACCGGCCGCAGATCCTACCACCGATCCGTTTGGCGCCCCGGAGGCAACCGAACCCGCGACTGAAACTGAACCCGCGGCGGCCGACGACGATCCGTTCGGCGCGACCGATGCCCCGACGACTGAAGCGGCGACGCCTGCTGCAGCCCCTGCTGAAGAACCGGCCGCTCCGGCGGACGATCTTTTTGGCGAACCTGCCGCAGAAGAACCGATGGATGAACCTGCCGCCCCTGTTGAGGCTGCTGCCCCGGCGGAAGGCGACGCTGGTGATCCGTTCGCTCTTCCAGCCGATGAAGCGGCCGCCGCCGAGGGTCCGACGACCCCGAGCGATACGGTCGATGCCGCAGATCCTTTCGGCGAAACGCCGACGCAAGAAATGATCGCGGACGAGCCCGCTGCGGAGCCCGTCGAAGCTGATACCGCCACGGAACTTGGCGGCGCCAGTGCGACCGATGAACTCTTCGAGGAAGAAACCGCCGAAGAGAATGACGAGCAACAACCGAGCGACCCCTTCGCCGCTGATCCGGCGCTTGGCATTCCCGCTGCTGAGCCGTCTGCAACCGAGGCCGTGACGGAACCGGCCGCGGATGCTGAGTCAACTGCCGAGGAATCCGCTGCTTCGGACGCTGATCCTTTCGGCGATTCTGCATCTGCCGAAGAATCGATGCCAGCCGAAGAGTCGGCGCCCGCCGAGGCGGCCGAGTCGGACCCTTTCGGCGAAACGGCTCCGACCGCCGAGGATGACCCGTTTGGCGACGCCGCGAGCGACGCCCCAGCGGACGCTCCGGCAGAGCCAGCCGAGGCCGGCGAACCGACGACGGAATCGAGCGATGATCCCTTTGGCGAGGCAGCGACGGAAGAACCGGCTACGGAAGACGCCGCACCGGCGGACGAAGCGCCAGCGGAAGAAGCCCCCGCGGAAGAAGGAACTGAAACCGACGCCGCCGACAAGCCTGCGGAGGAGCCCTCTGCCGAGGAAGCCCCGGCCGATGCCGAAGAAGATCCCTTCGGCGGATTTTAGTCACGAAGCGTCGCTCCGTTTCCCCTATCGATGCCGCCCTGGCCTTCCAGCGGACTGCGCGTCGTATTTGCTTTACGTACTCGCATTCGCTTAGGAATTCTTTGATGGGTACGCCGACCGCTTTCGTTGGTTCGGGCTTCGCACGGGCGGGGATTGCGGGGGCGGTTTGCATCGCTCTGACGCTTTCGCTGCAGATGGGTTGCGACAAGCCGTCGAACATTCCGTCCGTTCCGGCTTTGCCTCCCAATGACACGCCGGAAGGAAAGTTGGCGCGAGTGATGCATCGTCTCGATTCGGCGATCGAGACGGCCCAAGCCGCTTCGGGTTCAGGAGTCATTTCAGAGCGGCGCGCCTATCACAAACTGCTTCCTCCCGACGCTGGCTCGGAGTTGCCAAAGGCGATTGTCTATATCGAGACGACGCGCGCCTTGGCTCCGCGAGCGCTCAACGACGCTTCTCAGGCCAAGTTCGAGGCGGAAGCCGAGAAGTCCGACGATGGCGATGTGTCGCCGGATGAGCCACGGAAGCCGCTGCTCGTCGAAGACGAGAAAAAGACCGAGGTGGCTGAGTATCCGCTCTCCTACGACGGCCAACGCTGGGAGCTCGCCAAAGAGCTGAAGCCAAAAGCGGAGGATGGATCGCCGTCGATGGAGTATATTCTCTTCGAGTACGCGCTAGACGCTAACTGACGTCGGCTCAAGCCAGTCGTTTTTGCTCCTGCGCGTCACGGCGAGCCGTTCGAGCCGCTCCGCTCAAGATTTCCCTGCCGGAATGCCTCGGCCATCGCCCGCGGGACTTCCGCTTGAGCCAGCAGGACGCCCGCTCGATTCGCCGCTACGTTGGCGCGCATCTCTTGCTCCAGGGCGATCGCGTTGGCTCGTCGCTGCTCGGCCAGCGCTTGGGCCATTCGCGTGTCGGCCTCGGCTTGATCCGCTTGCAGGCGGGCGCCGATGTTCTCGCCGACGTCGATGTCGGCGATGTCGATCGAGACGATTTCGAACGCCGTGTGGGCGTCGAGCCCGCGTTGCAGCACCGCCTTCGAGATGCGATCAGGGTTTTCCATCACTTCCAGATGGGTAGCGGCCGAGCCAATCGAAGTGATGATTCCTTCGCCGACGCGGGCGATGATCGTCTCTTCCGTCGCCCCGCCGATGAGCTGGGAGAGATTGGTGCGCACCGTCACGCGGGCTCGAATTCGCAGCTCCACGCCGTTGCGAGCCACGGCGCTCAGCGTCGTCTTCGGCGACTTGGCTGGATCGGGGCAGTCGATCACCTTGGGATAGACGCTCGTCCGCACCGCGTCGAGGACGTCGCGTCCCGCCAGGTCGATCGCCGCAGCGCGATCGAAGTCCAGATCAATGTCGGCTCGTTGTGCGGCGATGATCGCGTTGATGACGCGCGGCACGTCGCCGCCGGCGAGGTAATGCGCTTCCAAGCGCCGCGTCGTGATTCCGGTTTCGGGATCGGTTCCGACGCCCGCCTGCATGGCCATGATCTTGCCGTCGACGATCGTCCCGGCGTTCACTTGCCGCAACTTCATACCGATCAACTCGAAGAAGCTGACCCGCGCGTTCGACGTGTAAGCGCGAATCCACAGCCCGCCGAAGTTCATGATCACGGCCATGAACACCAGCAGCAGGATGACGCCGACGATAATGCCGCCGATGAGCAAGGCCTGCGTCATGTCGGGGGCCGCAAGAGGGAAAAGTGCAACTGCCATATTGGAAAGCGTCGCTAAAGTTCAGGTGAGCGTGGAAACCTCGCTGTCATCATAGGCGATTCGCCGAGCCGTGAGAACACTTGCCAAAGTTCGTCAAAATCGCCTAAGCCCCCGTCCGGCATGGACTTGCCGCCACGTCGCCCCGCCTGACGACGATCGATGCTGCCTTATCGCCGCCGCCGGCAAGTTTCCAAATGGCGCCTGGCGCCTAGAATGACGGCGTCTGCCGTGAGCGGCAGCCTGTCACGATGAACCAGTAGGAGAGTCACTAGATGTCCCGCACTGCTAAGCTCGCCCTCGCCTTGGCGCTCGGCTTCGCTTCCCTTCAAAGCCCCCTCCGCGCCGACGAGTACGTCGTCGAACCATCGCACACTTCCGTGATTTTCGGCATCAGTCATCTCGGCTACAGCTTCACCTACGGCCGCTTCAACAAGGTGAGCGGCGATTTCACGCTCGATCCCGCCAAGCCCGAGGCCGCGTCGTTCACGCTTGCCATCGACGCTGCGAGCATCGACACGAACGACGCGAAGCGCGACGACCACCTCCGCGGTCCCGACTTCCTGAACACGGGCGAGTTCCCGGTGATCAGCTTCAAGAGCAATAAGGTCGAAGTCAAAAAGGAAGGCGAGACGACCGTCTACGTCGTCAGCGGCGAGCTGACGATGCATGGCGAGACGAAGCCAGTGACGCTCAATCTACAGAAGCTCGGCGAAGGCCCCGGCCCGACCGGTCAGGACTTCCGCACAGGTTTCAATTGCCAGACGAAGCTCAATCGTAGCGAGTGGGGCATGACGAAGATGGTTCCGCACATCGGCGATGAAGTGGCGGTGACGATTAGCTTCGAAGGCGTCCGCAAGTAGATGAGGCTTTCAGCCTGACGGGCCCGCCAAACGGGCCAACGCTCCGCGAACGACTAGCAACGCCGTAGGTCGGATCGTCAGATCCGGCCTACGGCTTTCTTGAAATTGATCGGCTAATCATGCCTGGTTTGAAAGAGTTCCTGCTCGGCGGCATCGCGCCGATGCTCGCCGCGCTGGCGGCGTTCGCTTTAGCGTGGGCCGCATCGCGACGGGCGTCGATCGCCTGGCCAGTGGGCGTGATCGTCGGGTACCTCAGCGGGACAATCGCCCTCGAAGCCGGCAACGTCGGGATCGTTGCAGCGCTTCAAAAGCTGGGCTCGCCTCACGCCGCTCACGAATGGACTTGGATGTTGGCGATCGTTGCGGCGATCCCGGCGATCATCGCCGCCTTCCTCGGCGAGCGTCGACGTTGGCGGTGGTTGCTGATTGTTCCGCTAGCGATCGGCGTGCCGCTGTGGTTGATGTGGGGGAGCAAGTATCTTCCTAGCGCTGAGGCGCGCGCAACTGGTTTCTTGACCGATGCGTGGAGCGTCGGCAAAGCGGTCTTGATCATCGGCGTCGTGGCCGGCGGGATGCTGCTCGTCTGGCGACTTTGGGAAGCGAACGAGCCAAGCGATCAGCCGCGCACGCGCGGCTTCCTAGTCGCCGTAGTTCTCTCATGCTGCGCAGCAGTGGCGGGGATGAGCGGTTCGTTCGTCTATGCGTACGTGATCGGCATTTTGGCCGCCTCGGTCGGCGGCTGTTTCTTCGGCGCACTGGTCTGCCGCGCGCAGGCGGGGCCGGAATATGCGGCTGGCCCGATTGTTCTTTTAGCTGGCTCGCTCTTGATGCTAGCTACCTACATCTCGGAGGTCGAACCGCTGCATGCCGTGGGACTCTGGATCGCGGTTGCATTCGCGTCGGCCTACTTGCCCAATCGAATTGGGCTCAACGAGCACGCCCGCGTTGCATTGCGCTGCGGAGCTTGCCTGATTCCGCTCGCGCTGGTGTTAGGGCACGCCGCTTACAAGTTCGCTGAGAGCCAACGCCACCAGCAGGAAGAGGCGGCGTCGAATCCGTATATGAGTCTGTAGGTGAGTAGGTGTTTAGGTGAGTGGGTCGGGTGCGTCATCCTGAGCGGAGCGAAGGGCTCAGAATGACGAAAGCGACCGCCTACCTACTCACTGAAACACCTACTCACCTCCCCTACTCAATCCACCCGCCCCCCAGCACGCGCTCGCCGTCGTAACAGACGACCGCTTGCCCCGGCGCCACGCCGTAGCGCGGTTCGTCGAAGCGAACGTGCAGCCGACCGTCGTCATCAAGATGGAACTCGCCCCAGGCCGGTGTGGCGTTGTAGCGAATCTGGGCCAAGCCGCGCGCTGGTAGCGACTGCGGATCGACGAGCCAGTTGCAGTCGCGGGCCGTCAGTTCGCTGCGGCCGAGCTCTTCGCGCTCGCCAAGGACGACGCGGCGCGTCTCCGGTTCGATGCGGACGACGAACCGACGATCGCCGAGCGCGATGCCGAGTCCCTTTCGCTGGCCGATGGTAAAGCCTTCGATGCCGTCGTGGCGCCCCACGACCTCGCCAGACGTGAGGACGAACTCGCCGCTCGAATCGCCGACCGCTTCGCCGCGACGCGCCTGACGATCTTTAATGAACTCGTGGTAATGCCCCTGCGTGACGAAGCAGATCTCCTGGCTGTCTTTCTTCGTGGCGACGTTCAGGCCGATCGTGCCGGCGAGGCGGCGGATCTCTGGCTTCTCGAACTCGCCGACCGGCAGCAGCATGCGGTCGAGGTGGCGGCGCTCGATGCCGAATAGCACGTATGATTGGTCTTTTGAGGCGTCGATGCCGCGTAGGAGCGTGGCGTCCTGCGAAGCGTCGCGCCCCATGCGGGCGTAGTGGCCGGTCGCCACAAACTCGGCGTCGACGCTGTCGGCGTAGTCGAACAGTTTGCCGAACTTGATCCAGTTGTTGCACTGGACGCAGGGGTTCGGCGTGCGGCCGGCGGCGTACTCGTCGACGAAGTAGTCGATAATGCGACTGAACTCTTGATCAAGGTTTAGGGCGTAGAAGGGCATCGCCAAGCGGTCGGCGACGCGGCGGGCGTCTTCGGCGTCCGAGGCGGTGCAGCAGCCTTGCTTGTGATCAAGCCGATTAACGACGGGAAGCGTCGCCGTGAGTCGGGGCGTCTCGCCCCCGGCACGCTCCCCTGCCCCATCTCCTCCAACCGCACATGCCACCGGCGACGCCTGCCCGTGGCGCATGAAGACGCCAATCACCTCGTGGCCCTGCTCCAGAAGGAGATGGGCCGCGACGCTTGAATCGACTCCTCCCGACATTGCCAGGACCACGCGTGCCATACTGCAAGTCTAGGCCCCCTCGTGCCCTACGTCGACGTGCCGTAGAATGCGGGCTCCCGATCCTTACCCGCCCCTTTCCGAGGTCTCGCAACAATGTTGGACAGCCAGTGGTACGACCGCGCCAAAGCGATCCGCCAGACGATTGTCCAGCTGCGGGACTCTCTTTGACTGTGCAACGAAGCAGTCGCGGATTCTGGAAATCGACGCCGAAATGGCCGCCCCGAGCTTCTGGGACAACCAGGAGACGGCTCAGGAACGGGTCGGCGAGCGGAAGTCGCTGATCGGCATCGTCAAGCCGCTCGACGAGGCACTGAAGTCGAGCGACGACCTCGCCGCGATGCTTGAAATGGCGGACGAAGACGAATCGTTCGCCGCCGAAGTGCCCACCGAAGTCGAGCGAATCGAAGCGTTGCTCGAAGATCTCAAGCTGCGAGCTTTGCTCAACGGCCGCTACGACGCGGCGGGAGCCATTCTCACGATCAACGCCCGCGACGGCGGCACCGACGCCAACGACTGGGCCGAGATGCTGCTCCGCATGTACCTCATGTGGGCGGAGAAGAACGACTACTCCGTCGAGCTGATCGACCGCCATGACAACGAAGAGGCGGGCATCAACCACGCCTCGGTCGCCATCCGCGGGCCGATGGCCTACGGCTATCTCAAAGGCGAGACCGGCATGCACCGCCTCGTGCGGATCAGCCCGTTCAATAGCGAAGGCAAGCGGCAGACAAGCTTCGCCGCGGTCGACGTGTCGCCCGAGATCTCCGACTCAGTCGAGATCGAAATCGACCCGAACGACATCCGCGAAGACACCTTCCGCGCGAGCGGCGCCGGCGGTCAGCACGTGAACAAGACTTCGAGCGCCATCCGGCTGACCCACTTCCCGACCGGCATCGTCGTGCAGTGCCAGAGCGAGCGCTCACAGCACAAGAACCGCGCCACCGCATGGAAGATGCTGCGGGCTCGCATGGCGCGAATGGAAGAAGAGAAGCGCGAGGCGGCCGAAGCGGCAAAATACCAGCAACAGGCGAAGACCGGCTTCGGCTCGCAGATTCGGAACTACTTCCTTCATCCCGACCAGCGAGTGAAGGATGCCCGCACGAAGTACGGCCAAGGGAATTTCCACGCCGTGATGGATGGCGATATTCAGGGCTTCCTCGATGCAGTGCTCCGCTGGCGCGCTGGCCAGCCGGTGGAAGAGGATGACGATTAATGCCATCTTCCCTCAGTTGGCATAGCGGTTTCTCTCTCGCAAAGGCGCGAAGGCGCAAAGGATACGCAAAGCAATTCTTTGCGACCCTCTTTGCGCCTTTGCGTCTTGGCGAGAGACATGCCGGCTGACCCATGGAAGAGAAGTCGCCCATCGCTCTGATTGAATCTCTCGCCGTCGACGGGCGCCAATTGCGTGTGGAGTTTGTGCAGCAGGGCGATCGCATTGGGCATCGCGTGTTTGCCGTGCGAGCCGATGGAAGCGAGACGGTGCTGCTTCGTTCGCATGAACTCGATTCAGGCAGCGAATCGCCCGAGGCCCCGGCGCTGCAGTCGGTGCATGTGCAGCCGCTGGCGGATCGTGAGGGGTATTTAGCTGCGCTGGTCGGGATGTCGGGGGCGAATCACTGGTCGCTGATTGTGGAGCCCGACATCGATGCGAAGGCTCCGCGATTGATCTTTGACGCGGCGTGCCGGATTAAACGGGATGGGCTTGTGCGCGCGGCGAGCCGTTATGCGCGGACCGCTGGAATGGTGCGCGCCGAGCGGTTTGGTCTGGAACTGCTCCCGCTGAGCGATCAATCGGTTGCGCCGCGGATCGAAGAGATCGGCGACCAGGTTGAGATCATTCGCGAGATCATGCCCGCCGACGTAGCGCCAACGACGGTTCGTTGGCGCTACGCCATCGAGCTTATTAGTTGATCGACCTTTGCGGCCGGTTACGTTTCACTCCTCTCACCCGCCGGTCTTCACCGGCGTTTCCTTATCGCCGTTGCGGATGAACGGCTCGCGCGTCCGCTTGCCTTCCGCCGGCTTCGTTTCCCGCACCCAGATGTTGCGGAACTTCACCGGGTTGCCGTGGTCTTGCAGACGGATCGGTTGCTTGACGTCGTGCTTGTTGTAGCTTGGCGGGTCGCTGAACGGCGTGTTCCCCAGCAGCTGGAAATGGTTCTGCACGACGACTCCGTTGTGGAGCACGGTGATAAACGCCGGCGATTCGAGCGAACCGTCTTCCTTGAATCGCGGGGCGGTCCAAACGACGTCGTAGGCGTTCCACTCGCCCGGCGGACGCATGGCGTTGGCCATCGGCGGGCGTTGCTTGTAGATCGACGCGGCCTGGCCGTCGAAGTAGGTCTTGTTGCCGTAGGAGTCGAGGACCTGCAACTCGTACGGGCCGAAGAAGACGCCGCTGTTGCCGCGGCCTTGGCTCTCGCCGACGGGCGGGGTCGGGGCCGACCATTCGATGTGAAGTTGGCAGTCGCCGAACGTTTCCTTCGACTCGATCATGTTGCTGCCGACGACCATCGCGCCATCTTCGACCTTCCAGGTCTCGGCGCCGTTCCAGGCGGAGAGGTCTTTGCCGTCGAACAGGAAGACAGCGTCGGAGGGGGCGTCGCCGCATTTGGCGCCGGGGGTGACGATCGGCGGTTCCTGCCACTCGATCCCGGTGAGATATTCCTGGGCGCGGCTCGTCGACGCGGCGAGCGAGAGGAGCAGCGCTCCAACGGCTGAGACTTGCTTGATCATGTCGATTCCTTGTGAGTTGCTAGTGGAATGCTTGCCTGGTTGTTGCAGCCGCGTTGCTGCGACTGGGGCCGATTATGAGTGGGAGGTGTGGCGGGGGCAATGAACTTGTTTGGCGGGGCTGCCGGAAGCTTACGCATCCGGCTCGCCTGTCGCTTGAATGAGGGGGGCGTTTCGGGGAGAATCGATGGCCTGCCGGCGGGCGACGGCTGTCGGGTCTTTTCTTCCGTCGCTGCGGCGGTCACCTGGTTTCGCGGAGCATGCGGATGCCGACGTTTACCGAGTCTGTCGAAGAGCTCAAACGCGAGTACACCGATAAGTACGTCGTGGTCGATCCGGGCCGGCCGGAGTTGGCCCGGTTCGAGCATTACGTCGGTCAGGTGAAGACCGTCAATATGAGCGGCCGGGCGCTGGTGGAGTTCCTCGACTACCACCTGAACATCGGTTGGTTCGACATCGACTTGAGCGCCCTGACGGTGGTCGACAAGCCGACTGAGGAGTCGAAGGCGAAGGCCGAGGCCAAACGGGCCGTTGCTCCCGCCGCCGCGAAGCCGGCTGCGGCCGATGCGGGCGGGAAGAAGCTTTCGCCGCTGGAAATGGCTCGCCAGCAGGGAGCGCAGAAGGCGGGCGGC
>JBGSMO010000428.1:0-2488 GCA_041740115.1 Pirellulales bacterium | reverse complement strand
AGAGGGGAATTAGGCCAATCGCCCACCGGTCCTCGGTCCGGCAACGGATCTTCTTCAAAGAGAATTGCTTCGGGAAAGATGGCCTGCAGTCTGTCAAATCCTTCTCGACGAACCGGCGAGGATCGAATCACTGTAATGAGTGCGTAGCCCTCCTCGCCGAAAAGCCACAGCAAACCGGGCGCGGACGGCTGGGGACCGCCTAAGATTGACTCTCGCGACTCTAAAGCGGAGCCAATCACCGCGCGGCGCTGTCTAACCCAGTCGACATGCCACCACAGACCCGAAGCCGCTATCGTCAATACAATGAGAACTGCGCGTAAAGTGAAGCGGGGGCGGGGCATGGGGAGTTAGTCGACCGTCGGCAGATCCAAGATGACGCCATACAGACCGTCGGTGCCATCCGGCCGCGGTTTGCCTCCCACGATCTTAGCCGCACAAGTGGCGGTGATATTAGTATGGCCGTTACGTTTGAGCTCTCTTCGATACGCCCGGGCATTATCTCGATCGAGGTAACCGACCATCTGACCGCCAATGTCAACTCGCACGGCCTGTTTGTCATAGGGGTTTTTGTTTTCCAAGACAAGCGTGGCTTGGGTGACAACCGTCTCGCCAACAGCGGCTCGGCCGCGAGCCTTCGCAATCGCACGCTGATAGTTGGATTCGCCAACGACCTCAACGTCGAAGAATCCTGGACCGTCGATGTGGCCGGCGGTGGCGGTAGAGCCGAAGAGCCAAGATAGAAGACCCATTTGTGGTTTCCGTTTCCGGCGACTAGCGATCACGACGCGGGCGGCGGGCTCGGAGGATCAATCGCCAATTGCTTTGCTCAACATTTTATTGGAAGCCAGCATTGGTCCAACGAGCAACAAGGGAAGAATCATCGGCCAAGGAAACTTCGCGGAAGCGAAAGCGATGCTGAAGAAAGCCGGCAATGCCATTGCAAGGAGCCAAAGAATTGCATTGCACTTCAGCAAGTGTTTCTTTTCCGCGCTTTTCATACGGCTTCCCTTTATCCTGTTTGGTCGAGTCGGTTATCTATCGAACTACACGAGCAAAGCCAAATTCCTGTTCAATCTCCCCCCGCGCCCTGCCAATTGCAAGCGCCAGTCGAAATCGGCCGCACAGAATCGCCCGTGACGCGCTGCGAGGGGCGGGCGTGACCATAGGGGCCGCGTTTCGCGGGAGGGCGTCAGCGAGGCCCTGGGCAGTTCCGACGGTCGATCGCCATTTTGACCAGCCGCTGATGCTTTCCGAGCGAGTGAAGCTGGCAGGCGTCCTTGATCAGCATCAGCCGTCCGATTGAATACTTATCCGCCACTGATGGATCGTCGCCGATGGCTTTGGCTTCCAGAAGCAGGCGGCGAACTTCGGCCGTGCTGAATTCGGTCGTTCGGCCGTCGGTAACGATTTTCGCGACGTGATGTTGTGGAGGCGTCTTGTGCTTGCCGAAAGTTTGACGCCGGGGAGGCCAAACCCCAAGCGTCGGCCGGCCTGATATAGGAGACTAAGTCCCTGGCTAAAATCGCCGATTTTTACCACTCCGCCTGCGGGTTTCAATTTGATGCTATGCATCGACGTCTAAAATCTGAAAATCAAATCCGCGTAAACCCGACGATTGAGAATGTCGGTACGGGCGGAGAGTGGGATCTCTAAGGCTGCTCCGCACTCGATTCGCGATGTCGGCTTCCATCTGACGCCTGCAGTCGACGTAACAACGTCAACGCCAGCAACTTGACCTGCGGGAAGGTTTATCAGATCAAGGCCGGTGACTTTGTCGTCGTCGCGAGTCTCGGCGCTATTAAACCAGTGAAACCAATTGACGCCAAACACTCCAAACCAGTGGTCGACTACTTCATAGTCCCATTGGTTTGACCAGTAGCCGAGCTGCGTTCCTAAGTCTGTGTCGCCTGGAATGCGAACGCCGAGCGAGCTGAGCCAATGGCCGCTCTCAAGGACTTGCTGCCCAGCCGTTAAGTAAAAATGGAAGTCACCATCGCCCAAGTTTGCGCCGGCCCCAGAAGAACCGGTAATGAAGTAAGTCGCTCCACCTGACACCAGCGTTTGTCGCTCGGCGTCGCGCCAGAAGTTCCACTTGAATCCGATGGGCGACGACATCAACCCTATTGGTGATTCGTCGTCGCCGGGCTGATGAACGTCGAGGTAGCCGAGCCGTGGTGCGATCACGCTCCACCGATCCGAAACCCGACATCGCAGCTGCCCAGCCCAGACGTTCGCATTACCGCGCCCAACTGACGCTGGCAGGTCATTGTTGAGAAAGATGACGCGACCTTCAGTTAGCGAGCGGGGGTCCTCGAAGAAGAAGGGATTCGAGATCGGACTGACAAACCTGTGACCGCCATTCTAAAAACGTAGCGCCCGGCGCCCCGAAACTGTAGCGCTAGTTGAGGTGCGGGAATGATTCAGGCCCTCCCGCGTCAGGCCGTTGGCGTAGACTCCTTGTCGTTAGATCGACGACGCCGACGGGCGT
>JBGSMO010000340.1:0-18014 GCA_041740115.1 Pirellulales bacterium | reverse complement strand
GCGCCGCCAAGACTTATGATGGCTCGCTTGCAGGCTGGCCGGCAGGGTTGCTAGGTGCATCACCGCGATCCGGGCCAATCCGCCGGCGGCGGTTTTCTACGGCGCAAGTCATCTTGATGTCTAGGGTTCCGCTCCGGCGGACGACTGCGCCTGCCTCCGTTCTCTTGGGCGATATATCTCGGGGCGATACAAGCCGCGTGCGGCGAATCGGGTGACTGTGATGGAATTTACCTCGTGGGGATTACTCGCTCAGACCGAGACGGCTGCACCTCCTCAAGCGCCAGCCGACGGCGCCCCTGCGGGTGAGGCGCCTAGTTCGCCGTTCAATAGCTTTCTCATCCCGCTCACCCTGATCATGGTCATGTTCTACTTCCTGATCCTCCGCCCGCAGAAGGCGAAGGATCAGCAGTTCAAGACCCTGGTCGACAGCCTGAAAGAAACGGACCGCGTGGTGACGATCGGCGGCATCCACGGAATCGTGACCAATGTACAACGCAACCCGGACGGGGCGATCGTGACCGTTCGCATCGACGAATCGACCGGCACGAAGATCCGCGTCGGCGCCTCGGCGATCGCCCGCATCCTGACCGACGAAGAAAAAACGGCTTAGCGACGCCACCGGCGACGACGCCCTGCTGTATAGCGGAAGCAACAACTCAACTCATTCACCAACTCAACGCATACGTCGCCTGCCCGGCATGGTAGCCCGGCGAGGGGATCGTTCAACTGAGCAAGACAATAGACAGGTTCTAGGCCATGGAATTCGAGTCACCGGTCCGACGCCCCTCAAGCATTTTCAGAGTGATGCGTGGGACGGTTGTCGTTGCCGCCATAACGCTACTCGCATCGCCCGGCTTCGGCCAAGAAGCATCGGACGCGACGCCTGCCGCGGCAGCGCCAGCGGCTGCCGCGACAGGCGCGACCACGCCCGCCGCGGCGGAAGGAATCAGCGCGACCGGAGCGACCAATGTGGCGATCATCGTCGCGCTATTCGTCGGCTCGATCGTCATCGGCACGCTGCTCGCGAAGCAGCTGAGAATGCCCGACCACGGCTGGAAGTTCGCCGTGGCGATTGGCTTCCTGGCCGGCGCCGCGATTTTGATCTCGCGAGGCGAAATCAAACTCGGTCCCGATCTCAGCGGCGGCATCACGCTCATCTACGAAATCGAAGATAACCGCGGAGAAGTTCAAGGCGCAGAAAAAGGTCCCGCCGCCGAAGACCAGGAGCTTGAAGAAGCCGGCGCCGCCGAGATCGCGGCGGGCGAGACGGAAGAGGAAGACGCCGACAACGCCGACACGAAGCAGGAACAGCTCGAAGCGGTCTCGGCGATGAGCCAAGACGACCGGATGGCGCTTCTCATCAAGGCACTGACCGAGCGCGTCGATCCTTCGGGCACGAAGGAAGTCTCGATTCGCAAGTTTGGTCCGGGCCAGATCGAAATCATCATTCCCAATGCGGAAAAGCAAGAGCTCGACGCGATCGAACGACGCATCTACACGGCCGGCGTGCTGGAATTCCGCATCACGGCGTCGCGACAATTTGAGCAACATCGCGCCATCATCGAGATCGCCGAGCGACTCCCCAAGGGCCAGAACATCGTCCGCATCGACGGCAAGGAAGTCGCGCGCTGGGTAAATTACGACGAGGAGAAGTTCGGCCCCGTGGAAACGGCCGGCCGGACGTTGGTCTTGCGCGAGGGAAGCGATCCGCCGCAAGCGCTGGTGATGACGAACGACGGTCTCGACGTGACGGGCGAGTATCTCCGCTCCGCCAAGCCCGACGTCGACGGCACCGGGCGACCGGCGGTAAGTTTCGTCTTCAATAAGCAAGGCGCCTTTAAGTTCGGCCAGCTGACGCGAGCGCATCAGCCAGCTCCGTCGGGCGCCAAGTACAACCTCGGCATTCTGCTCGACAATCGTCTGCTATCGGCGCCGAACCTCAACGCCGTCATCACGGACTCCGGCATCATTGAGGGTCTCGACGACGAAAACGAGGTGAGTTTCCTCGTCGGCATCCTGAACGCCGGCAGCCTTCCCGCTTCGCTCAATAAAGTCCCGATCAGCCGAGCCCAGATCAGCCCGACGCTCGGCAAAATTACGGTCGAGAACGGCACGCGGGCGTTGATCGTCTCGTTGATTGCCATCGCCCTTTTCATGATCGCCTACTACCGCTTCGCCGGCCTGGTAGCCTGCGTGGCGTTGGCGTCGAACATGCTATTGATCGTGGGCGCCATGGTGATGATCAAGGGCGCCTTTACGCTGCCAGGCTTGGCAGGCTTGATCCTCACGGTCGGCATGTCGGTCGACGCGAACGTGCTGATCTATGAGCGCATCCGCGAAGAATTGAATCGGGGCGCCGCGTTGCGAATGGCCATTCGCAACGGCTACTCCCGCGCGATGAGCGCGATTATCGACTCGAACGTCACGACGTTGATTACCGCCGTCGTCATCTACAAGATCGCCCCCGACAACGTGAAGGGCTTCGGCATCACGCTGATCATCGGCCTGTTTACCAGTTTGTTCACGGCGATTTTCCTGACTCGGCTCATTTTCGACGTAGCCGAGCGTCTCAAAATGCTGAAGAAATTGACGATGGCCCAGTTCGTGGGGGTCACGAACTTCGATTTCCTTCGCTATCGCAACTTCTGGGTATCGGCCTCCGCGTTGCTCGTCGCCGTCGGACTCGCCGCCGTCGTCGGTCGCGGCCGCGATATGCTCGACATCGACTTCACCGGCGGCAGCTCGGTCACTATCGTGCTGGACGACGACCACAAGAAGGACTTCGCTGAGGTGATGGAAGTACTGCAGAAGACGCCCCTCGCGAACGCCAATCTGTCGCTCGTCGAAGTCGACAAAAGCGGGACGCGCTACACGGTCACCACGATCAACGACAACGTCGATGACGTCGAGCAGATCATCAAGGATGCATTCGGCGATCAACTGCAAACGTATCGAGTCGACGTCGAGAGCGTGACGCCGCTGGCTCCTGCCGCCGAGAAAACGTCTTGGAACAATTTCGACGACCGGTTGCCGATCAACGGCAGTTTGTTGAGCGACCTGCCGATCACTCGAGTTTCACTCCAAGAGGAACAACCGGCGGCAGACGAGCCGACTACGGAAGAGAGCGCAAGTTCACCAGCCGAAGAAGCGGCCGCTGGCCCTGCCGACGCCGAACCAGCAACGGAATCCGCCACGGACACGGCTGCCGAAGAGCCCCCCGCTGAAAAGGAAGAAATGGTCGCTGGCCCTGAAGTTGAGGAAGCCGCGTCCGCCGTAGTCGTCGACCCCTACGCTGGCGGCACGTCGGCTGTTCTGAAGTTCGCCGTGGGCGAGGGCGCCGAGTCGGAAGGGGTTAGCTACGACGTGCTATCGCAATTGCTCGAGGTTTCATTGGAGGCTTTGGGCCACGAAGACGTCGCGTTCGCGATATCGAACCCGGAGTACAAGTCTGGCAGCATCCGCAACTTCGCCGAGTGGGACGTCAAGATCGCTCTCCCGCCCGCAGAAGCGCAAAAGGTGGTCGACGACCTGCAGCAAAAGATCAACACCGAGCCAGTCTTCCCGCTCTCGAATAAGATTGGCGGGCGGGTCGCCGGGCGCATGGCGGCCGATGCGATCGCCGCAGCGATCCTTAGCGTCGCCGGCGTTATCGCGTACGTCTGGTTCCGATTCAATCACTTGGCCTACGCCCTCGCCGCGGTGGTCGCCACCGTCTACGACGTACTCGTCACGATTGGGTTCCTGGCCTTCTCGGCGTATATCGTCGGAGGTGCGGAACCATTGGCGTCGCTGCTGCTGATCGACAAGTTTCAGATCAATCTGACGTTAGTCGCTGCGTTGTTGACGATCATGGGCTATTCGCTCAACGACACGATCGTGATTTTCGATCGGATCCGCGAGATCAAAGGGAAGAGCCCTAAGATCACCGCTGATATGATCAACTTGGCGGTGAACCAGACGTTGTCGCGCACCATCCTGACGTCCTTGACGACGCTCATGACCGTGTTGATTCTGTACGTCCTCGGCGGGGAGGGCATTCACCCCTTCGCCTATGCCATGCTGGTCGGCGTGATTTCGGGCGTTTACAGCACGATCTACATCGCGACGCCGGTACTCCTGTGGCTGAGCAACTGGGGCGGTGAACAGACGACGCCCGTGGCCAAGGCCGCATAGTTTCCCGTTTTCAACGATCGATCCAAACGCCGCGCGGGGACAGCGTCTCTGCGCGGCATTCTTTGCGCAATTGGCGCCGCCGGGAAGCTTGATCGGCGTTCAACGCCTGCACTGCAATTCAGACTCGATTCAACTCCGCGCGGTCGCCGATGGGGATGATAGCGAGTTGTACAGGCCGAATACCGAGACTCTCGCGAGCCGTTTCATCACTTTTGACGGGCGTGCCGTGGTCCCGCGCAAGCCAAAATTGATCGCCGCCGCCGCCGTGCTGGCCGTAGGTCTCGGACTGGCATGGCCGTGGCGTCGCGGCGACTCCGTGCCGGCCAGCGTGCTGCCGATCTCGACGCCTTCGAGTTCATTCGGTTCCGTCGCCTCGCCTTTTGTCGAGCGAACGCCGGCCTCCGCACCGACCACCGTTTCGGCGACGACCATCGGACTCGCCGGGACGCCGCCCTCAAGCGAACTTGCCTCCGCCAGTTCGTTGCCGCAGGCGGTGACCGTCGCGAAACCGGTGCAGGTTGAGCCGGGCCAGTTCGCTTTATCAGGAATCGAACCTCCAGAGGCGCTCTCGGCAGCGGCCCGAGAGCGCACCTATATCGTCCAGGAGGGCGATTCACTGGAGCGTTTGGCCCAGCGATACCTGGGCGATGAAGGTCGTGCGATCGAGCTATTCGATCTCAATCGGCAGGTCCTCGAAAACCCGCACCTGCTGCCGATTGGGGCGGAGCTTAAGATCCCGATCGGCGTCGACTCAGTGGGCGCGACAAACGCGGAATAGGCGCCGGCCCGGTCACGGGTACTTTCGGACCGAATAAGGAAACGCTTGGCGACCCAAGCGAGCCTCCAGAAAGTTGAAGATCTTCGGTCCGATGCCAAATGCGTCGCTCGTCAGCAGTTTGGTCCCCTGCAGATTTGTTTCCGGAGCATAGACGAAGAAATCCTTGAGTTGCTCCACCCGATCAGCGGGGGGCTCGGGGTGGTGCTTGCTCAGAATGTTGATGATGTTCTCGCAGTCCTTCGACACGGCCTTATCCTCTGCCCCATAAGCTAAGAGGACCGAAAGCTGCCGCTGGATTGGCGGGAACCTCAACGGATCGCGAAGCATGAGGCCGTTGAAGTTCCAGCGGGGGGAAAGGAGGACCAACGCCTTGACGTCTTGCCCTTGCTTGCGGACAGGGAGCGGCGGCGCCGACCAATCCTTCGCCGCCCACAGGATGGCGACGTTCGCCCCCATGCCGCTGCCGACGAGTCCGAGAGAATTCAGGTTGAGCTTGCCGGCGTCGTTCTGCTCGACGAGAAAGCTGCGCACAGCTTCCATGTCGAGATCGACCATTGCCCGAAAGTCGTCCTGTTGGAACCGATTCGACTCAAGCTCGACGGCCGAACCATTAGCAGCGTATGCCGTCTTGCTGCCGCCGTGCCCGCGAAGATCAACCGCCAAAACGGCGCGCGACGCGATTTGAGGCGCCGCGGGACTGGCAGGCATCGGCGGGTTCTGGAGCGTGCGAGCCAGTGGGTCGAACACGGCCCGCGTCTCGTTGAAATCGTGGAGCATCACGACCGGAACTGCCTGCCGCCCGGCGGAACTCGGGTAGTAGGTGGCTTGCAGTTGGACGCCGTCTTTCGTCGTCAGCGTCACGTCGACCGGCGGCGGCGCCTTGGCCGGTGCCGATTGACCAACGGCCGATCCCGTCTTCCCGGCGACGAGGAGGAATAACATGACCGCCAGCAGACCGCGCCGGGAGAACGATTTCATAGGAGCATCCAAGGCCTGGAACCATTTAGCATGCCGGTTTCACCCAATATGAGGGGGGACGGCAATGCGGGAACCGTTGATCATGCCATGATAACGCGCCTGCTCGGCCATTTCACGAACCAGCGAAGCGTTCCCAGCCCGGGATAAGGCGGAAGTCCCCCGTCTTTTCTTGCCGAAGGTCGAGCGATGGGCGAGAATGAAGGGACCAGGGCCTTTTCCACTCCGAGCTAGCCGATGGCCAGCGTTCTCTCCACCGCCGACTCGGCCGACGTCGAAATCGGCTTTGATCGGGAGATTCCGCTGATTGACGGCGAATCGGCTGCCTGGGCGATGAGCCTGGTGATCCATTTGGTCGCGTTGGCCGTCCTAACGGTGGCGTCACTCACCCTCCCCTCGACCAACCTGCCGTTTGAGTTGGCGATTGAACCGCTGGAGATGGTGGAAGCGGAACCGCTGACGGAAGACTTCGTCTCCAGCGACATTGCCAGCGAAGAGATCGGAGCGATGGCCGCCGGCGGGCGCGATGGCGCGCTGGCGGCTGCGCCCGACTTCAGCGAACAGTCGCTGGTGATCGAGCAAGCCGATTTGCTCGCCGACACTGCAGATCGCGTCGCCGTGGAACTCGAAACCGAGACGTTCCAGGGCCCGGAGTTCTCCACCTCGATGCCGGTCCAAGGCGCAGGGAGCGTTGGCGCAACCGGAGCCGAAGGCGCCATTGATCGGCTCACGCATGAAATCCTCACGTCACTGGAACAGCGACCAACCATGGTCGTGTGGCTATTCGACCAATCGGGCAGTCTGCGCGAAGAGCGGGCGCGCGCGATCAAACGCTTCCGCCGCATCTACGAGGAACTGGGCGTCATCGATGCGGCCGACAATCCCGCGTTTCGCCGCCATCAGGATAAGCCGTTGCTGACCGCCGTCGTCGGCTTCGGCGCCGAGCCGACGATGCTCACGGCGGAACCGACCGACCGCATCGAGGAGATCGAGGCCGCGATTCGTAACATCGAGGACGATAAAACTGGGCAGGAAAACGTCTTTCATGCTGTCGGCATGGTCGCCGAAAAGTTCCGCACGTATCGGTCGGCGAAGAATGGCAAGCGTCATGTGATGATCGTCGTCTTCACCGACGAAGCGGGGGATGACATTCCGCTGGTCGACGACACGGTCGGAGTCTGCCGAAAGTACGCCATGCCGGTCTACGTCGTCGGCCGACCCGCCCCGTTCGGTCGGCAGACCGCGTACGTAAAGTACATCGATCCCGATCCGCGGTTCGATCAGCGTCCTCAGTGGGTACCAGTCTCGCTCGGGCCGGAATCGCTGATGCCCGAATTGTTGAAGCTCCGCTTCGCACAACAGGGCGATGAGGAAGAACTGCTGGACTCGGGGTTCGGTCCCTACGCGCTGACGCGACTCTGCTACGAGACGGGAGGACTCTACTTTGCGTCGCACCCCAATCGAGTCGTCGGACGCCGAATTAGCGGGAACGAGACAAACAACCTGTCGGCTCATATTTCGATGTTCTTCGAGCCCGACGCGATGCGGCGTTACCAGCCAGACTACCTGCCGGCGCAAGAATATATGCGCCTGCTGCAGACGAACGGCGCGCGGCGAGCATTGATTCAGGCCGCCGAGATCTCCTGGACTTCGCCAATGGAGAACGTGCGGCTGCGATTCCCTAAACGCGACGAGGCGGAACTGGCGCAGCAGCTTTCTCTGGCTCAGCGCTCCGCAGCCATCCTGCAACCGAAGATCGACGCCATTTGCCAAACCTTGTTGGCAGGCGAAGAAGACCGTCCCAGGTTAGAAGAACTCCGTTGGCGGGCGGGATATGACTTGGCGTTGGGACGCGCGCTGGCCGTGAAGGCGCGCACTGACGGCTACAACGTGATGCTCGCGGAGGCCAAGCAGGGGAAGCCGTTCAAGGACGAGAAAAACAACACCTGGGTGCTCCGCTCCTCGGAGACGTTTGCCAATACGTCGCTCGAAAAGTTTGCCGCCAAGGCGAAAGAGTATCTGGAGCGCGTCGTCAAGGAGCATCCGCAGACGCCATGGGCCGCGCTGGCTGAGCGTGAACTCGCGACGCCGCTCGGCTGGCAATGGGCCGAGACGTATACGAATCTTCCGCCGATCGAGCAGGGAAACAATCCGCGACCCCCTCGTCCTGAACCGATGGTTCCGCAAGGACCGCCGCGGCGCGATCCGCCGCCGCTTTAAGCGGGCGGCGAATCGATCTGCTCAGACGCGATGCGCGTCGCAGGCGTCCAAGTTCCTAGTGGTTCGCGACCGAGTCGAGAGCATAGTCGGCGTTGGCCGTGTGTTTGTAGAAATACTCGGCGATCTGTTGGGCGATGATGCCCACAAACTGCCGTTCAAACGCCTGCACCGGCTTGTCGGAGGCGGGAATGCCGCTGTTCCGCGGGAACAGCACCTGGCCGAGGCGCTTCTTGAAGACCACTCGATCGCCGTCTTCCATGTCGTAGACTGAAATCGTGACTTCAGCTCGACCCTGGTAAAGCGTCTTCCCCTTAAACAGATCAAAGTCGTCGAGTTCGACGTACACGATGCGCGTCGCCTTCACCGCACGGCCGAGATCCTTGAAGTTTTCCCAGTCCTGCTCGTCAACCCAGTTGTCGACTTCCTTTGGCGCAACGACCTCGATTCCCTTGACGTTCTGCTCCAGCAGTTCGCTCACGCTGGCGCCAATGGCTCGCGCCGCGCCGGCGTTGCGAAATTCATGCGACGCCGGCGGACGGCAGAGCACGACGACGCGCTCCTTTTCGAGAGCAGAGCATTCCGCCGGAACCGTGTTGCCGCCATTCCACATGTAAATGCTGGTGGCCATCAGCATCGAGATGCAACCCGTCGATGCCACGCAACCCAAGCCAATGCAGCCCACAATGGCCCAACTGCAGACGAGTCGGAAAGCACGGTCCATGCTTCTTTCCTTCTTTGAGCAAAAGCCTTTTCAACCGGCGACGAGTTTTCGCACCCAGTCGAGTATCGTGATCGCCAACCACCCGCTGCCAATCCATAGCAGCCAGTGCGGCGACGGTCTCATCATTATCCAACGCCCTGCCAGGGACGACGCCGCGGCCCAAGCGGTCCCCGCAGCGACGAATCCGCACAGCAGCGTGCCGCCGGCGCTTGCCCGCAGCGCCGCAGCTAATTCGCCGCGCACCGCGTAGGCCCATGCCGTCGTCATTCCGCAACTAGGACAACGCCAGCCAGTCCAAACGGAAAAGGCACAAGGCGCGAGTCCCAGTTGTTCGTGCGTTCCGACCCCGCGCGGATCCGGAGACAACCATCGAGCCGTGAGCAGCAGCGCCGCTCCGACAACGCTCATTCCCGTCAAGCCGAGTCGCTGGTTTCGGGAAACACGTCGCTGATTGTCCAACGTATCACCGCCGCAGGCGGAACGCCCGCTACAAACGACGCGGAGGTTAGCGAGTGACGCGGCGCGCCACAAGGTTAATCAGACGTTCGATGCAGGGAGTTCCGCGGGCAAGTCAACGCGGTTCAGCAGCCTGAACAAGGTGCTAGCTCCGTTTCGCCGCGGTCTCCAGCGCTGGAATTTCGCTTTCACGAACGCAGATCCGCTCGATTTCGCTCGCCAGCCCTGTTTCGTCGTCAATGGTCACGATGGCGCCGGAAAGCCGGACATCGCCCGTCGCGACGTCGAAGGCCGTCGGGTTGGCGGTGAGCCGAGTCTCCAAGACGCGATCAATCCTTCGTCCGATGACGCTATCAAACGGCCCGGTCATGCCAACGTCGCATTGAAACGCCGTGCCGCCCGGAAACACCGTCTCATCCGCCGTCGGCACATGGGTGTGGGTGCCGAGCACGGCAGACACGCGCCCGTCGAGGAACCGTCCGAGGAGTTGCGCTTCGCCCGTCGCCTCGGCGTGGAAGTCGACGAACCGCACCTTCACGTCCGACGGCATTTCGGCCAGCACGCGATCGGCGGCCGTGAAGGGGCTATCGATCGGTTTCATGTAAAGCTGTCCCATCAAGCTGATCACACCGACGAGCGCGCCGTTGCGAGCCTTTACCGTGGCCCAAGTTCGGCCAATCGCCTCGTTTGGCAGGTTGGCCGGTCGAACGATGTTCGGCTCGCGTTGCAAGATCGGAAAGATCTCGCGACGGCGATAAATGTGATCGCCGAGCGTGATCGCATCGACTCCCGCAGTCACCAGTTCCCGGTAGATCTCAGGCGTCAGTCCCGAGCCGCCGGCGGCGTTCTCGGCATTAGCGATGACGACATCGAGTTGGCGTTCGATGATCAGACCCGGAACGGCCTGCCGCACGATGTCGCGGCCAGGCCGCCCCACGATGTCGCCGATAAAGAGCAGTCGCATGGATGGCCCACTTCAATGGCGTCGGTCGGATGAACTCAATCTAACGGGCCGTCTCGATGATGCGCGTTTCGCGAATCAACGTCACCTTGATCTCGCCGGGATACGTCAGTTGCTCCTCGAACGCTCTAGCGATGTCGCGGCAGACCTTAGCCGCCGACTCGTCGGTGGTGTCGCGAGCACTGGCGATCACCCGGACTTCACGACCAGCCTGAATCGCAAACGCTTGCTGCACGCCCGTAAAGCTGGTGGCGATCGACTCCAACTCTTGCATCCGTTTGATGTAGCGATCGAGCGTTTCACGACGGGCGCCGGGCCGCGAGGCGCTGCAGGCGTCGGCCGCCGCGCACAACACGGTGTAGGGCATATCGGGACGAATGTCGTCGTGATGACCGAGCGCCGCATGAACGACTTCCGGCCCTTCGCCGAATCGCTTGAGCAAGTCGGCGCCGATCTTGGGGTGCCCGCCTTCCATATCATGATCGGCTGCCTTACCGATGTCGTGCAGCAAACCTGCACGGCGGGCGAGTTCGCCGTCGAGCCCCATCTCCTCGGCCAGCATTCCGGTGATGAAGGAGACTTCGATCGAATGTCGCAACACGTTCTGGCTGTAGCTGGTGCGATACCGGAGACGGCCCAGCAGTTCCACCACCTTCGGATGGACGCCGAAGACCTGGGCCTCCTGCATCGCTTCCTCACCATGCCGGCGAATCTCGCCTTCGATCTCTTTCTCCGTCTCGGCGACCAATTCCTCGATTCGCGTCGGGTGGATACGACCGTCGGCGATCAGCTTATTGAGCGAGATGCGGGCGATCTCGCGGCGCACCGGATCGAACGCGCTGACGATCACCACGCCGGGCGTATCGTCGATGATGACGTCGACGCCGGTCGCCTTTTCGAGGGCGCGAATGTTACGGCCTTCGCGGCCGATGATGCGGCCCTTCATCTCATCGTTCGGAATATCGACGGTGCTGGTGGTCGACTCGGCCGTGTGGGCGGCCGCAAACCGCTGCACGGCCGTGATGAGCATTTCTTTGGCTTTGACTTGCGTCTTCTCGACCGCTTCGCGTTCGTAGCGCATGATCATCGCGCCTTGCTCGCGGACCAGTTCCTTCTCCAGGCGGCCCAGCAAGCGCGATTCGGCTTCCTCGCGGCTCAACCCGCTGAGTTGGTGCATTGTTTGCCGCTCGAGATCGAGCAGATCGTCGAGTTCTTTTTGGCGACGCGTCGCGTCTTCGACCTTTTCGGCCAGGCGCCGCTGGTTGCTCTCAACCATCTTCTCCTGCTTTTGAAGTTGCTCGGCGCGCGACTGATTGGCATCCTCGGCCTTATCGAGCTTCCGCTCGCGGTCGTGGAGTTGGCGACGAATCTCTTCGTTTTCTTTCTCCAGCTTCGCCTTTTCCTGCAACGCCATCTCGCGCGCTTCGACCGCGGCTTCCTTTCGTCGCGTCGCGGCCTCGATTTCAGCCCGTTCAATGATCTGGGCCGCTTCCTTGTCGGCATCCCGCTTGCGCAGGTAGTCGAGAAATTTCACGACGCCGAATCCAAGCATCACCGCAATCACGACAGCGACGATCAAGACTGTATCCGACACTTCCGCCAGCAGCAGGGGCGGGGCCGATATCCCCATCAAAAGAGTAGGAGCCATATGTTCCGTCTATCCTTCCGAATGAAGCGCGAACCGCTGCTTCGACTTCGGCGACGAAAGAAGCGCTAGCCCAAAAGAGGATTAGCTACAGCGAGCGAAGTGCTGCAGTCGCGGCATAGAAGTTCGCCCGACGAAGATCCCGCCCACGGCCGGGGAAAGACGCCGTTCGCTAAGCATTCCAAGCGGTTCTGATCAAGCGCGTCGCCCGCGGGGCGCCGGTCTGGCAAGCGCCGCGGCCACTGCGGTCCATCGACCTTGGCCCGGCGGCCAGAGGCCGTCGACGCCGCACCGATGAACTTCGCCGCACAACCACTGGGCGTTCATGCCGGCCTCGATCAAGCCGAGAGGAGTCCTCCCGTGCGCGCAGCGTACCGACAGGCAAGCGCAAACGCTTACCGAGGCCAGAACTGCGATGATCAGCAGGATTTCCAGCATGCCCGCGCCACTACCCCAGGGACAACTTAACGAACGAGTGTCTTGTCAAGACTCTTCAACGAACTAAAATCCGCAACGCTCCCCGCCGACCGGCGAAATCGACGCCAGCGATGGAGGCGTAAAAATACGCAAACTGAAAAAACTCATGCGGCTGCGACCGAGAGAACGGAGCATGCCGCCGCGACGCCGTCATCCTAGCAAATTCGCGGTGGACTTCAACTATGGCATGCCCCCGCAGAGACTATTCAACCCTCGGCCAGCGTGGAGTTTACGTCGGCGTCACGCTCGCGGCGGTTCGCCCATTCAGCCCAATCCGATTGAGTTCTAATCACAGCGATCCGTCGACAACGGCGAATTCCTTGCCCAGTCCGCGAAACCAAGCATGATTGTAGGCATGGACCTGTCTCACCCCGCATTCTGCCGCAAGAACGCATTCCGCGCCTTCTCGCGCGAGTTGCCGGCGATCAACACGCCGGACGGTCTGTTCCGGGCGGCTTGGGCCATCGCCCAGCACGAGCATCCCGATGCCGACGTCGCCGCAGGAGAGGCCATCGTGGCCAACCTCATCGCCACGGTCCAGGGCCGCGTCCGCTCCACCAGCGTTGACGCGAAGCTGGCTCACTTGCACGACGTGCTGTTCGACCTCCTCGACTTTCGCGGTAACGTCGACGACTATTACTCGCCGTCGAACAGTTACCTCTGCGACGTGCTGCGAACCCGTCGAGGCCTTCCCATTACATTGTCGCTGCTCTATCGCCGCGTCGCTCAGGGGATTGGACTCACGGTTCATGGCGTCAACGCGCCGGGCCACTTCTTGGCCGAAGTCGAGATGGACCGCGGGAAAGGGATGTCGATTTACGTCGATCCTTTTTTCGGCGGCGGCCTACTCCATGAAGACGAAGTCTTCGCCCGAATTCTGCAAGCGACCGGCACACAGCTTCATCCCACTGCCGAACATTTGGCCCGCGCCGCGCCCCGACAATGGCTCGGCCGCATGCTGAACAACCTGCAAGCCGTCTTCGCCTCGACGGGCCGAGAACGAGATGTCTACGCCATGCAGGAAATGCAGGGGCTGCTGTAAACCGGCTAGGCGTCGTCCCCAGGGGCGTGCAGGGTAGAATGGACGTGATGAACCGCCAATGTCACTCCACGCTGCGTCTGCTCGCCTGGATTTTGATTGCTTGGTCTTGCGCTAGCGTGCAAGCCCTTGCCGACGTCGTCGTCGTGGCGAACCGCACCGCGGATCCGATCGAGTTCAGCGCTCGCGTCGACGACGTTTCGGCCCGCAAGATAAAACTCGCCCCCGGCGATAGCGTGCCGCTCTTCGCGACTTCAGGCGTCCACGTCAGCGCGCTGGACGGCGCCTTTACGTCGTCTGAGCAAACGCTTCCCCCGAACACGGCTCATGCGTTTACACCGAGCGTCGGGGGCGGCGCACCAACGCTTAAACCTCTCAAACTCGGCGAATCGTCGGAGCCGTCTTGGCGCACCGTCGCCACTCCGCCGCTGGAGCTCCCCGAGTCGAGCGTCATCACCGTCAAGGTCGTCGTCGACGACGACGAAGTGCGACAGCGACGAGTGTGGGAACCGGTCATCCGCGAACGGATCGACAAGGTCTCGGCGGCGCTAGAAGCCCACTGCGGCATGAAACTGCGCGTCGTCGCAATCGAAGAGTGGGATTCGGACGACAACCAGCGAGACTTTTTCCAAACCCTAGGCGAGTTCGAACGCGAAGTCCTTCCCGCTCCCGCCGACGTCGCGATCGCGTTCAGCAGTCAGTACGACATCGCTACCGGTCGCGTCCACCTTGGCGGCACGCGGCAGCCGCTCCACTCGCACATTCTGTTGAAGGAACGGTCGCGCAATGTGTTGGAACCTGAACGAACGGAATTGCTGGCTCACGAATTGGGCCACTATCTTGGCGCCTCGCATAGCCCTGAACCGAAGAGCGTCATGCGACCCGTCATTGGCCAAGGCGTCCAGCGGGTCGCCGGCGCGACGTTGCGGTACGACGCACCCAATACGCTGCTGATGTCGCTGCTCGCCGAGGAGCTGCGTCAAAGGAGGATTAAGGATATCGGCGCGCTGACGCCTGAAACCCGTCGCCGGATGCAAGAGATCTATGCGGCAATTCATCCGACCTTGCCGGACGACCCCGCCGCCTCGCAGTACGTGCAGCTCATGGGCGCCGCCGGCGCGCGGCCGCTCATCGAAGATACGACGAAGATCTTGCAACAAGTCGTGCGCGTCGCACAACTCAAAAAGAAGATGGTCCAGGAAGCGAAAGACGCGCCGCCGCCGACCGGCGATGAACTCTTGGAGTTGTACGTCCGTCAAGCCGCCCTGGCGGCCAAACAGGTCCGCCGCGAAAACGCCGTGCGAGCGTTCATTCTGGCCCTCGGCATCGCACTCGACGAATCCGATTCCTTGCGCAAGCTCCCAATCGCCAGCGCCGCGATCGAAACCATCGAACCGGAACAACGCCGCGTCGAACGACACGCCGCCTTCGCCGATATGCCGAGTCCTTCCATGCATGGGCGCGCCGATCTCGCCAAACACTTTCTCATTTCTGCACACTTGGTCGCCCTGCTCGGCAGCGAACCGGCCCGCGGCGCCGGCGTCGTCAAAGAAATCCTCGATTCGAACGGCGGCTCCGGCTTCAGCTTCGCCGACATGGCGGCCAATCGCGCCGGCATCGCGTTCGCCGTCGCCGTATTGAAAGATCGGCTCACGCTCGATGATGTCGCGCGCAAGTTTACCGTTGAATCCTTCATGCCGCCGATCGACGGACTGCGCGAAGGGCTGCAGGCGAAGGAGTTCACTGCGGCGTTTGGAGGCGTCGGCGACCAGCGTCTGCAGGCGGAACTCGGCCGCATCGAGGCGAGTATCTCCGCCTTGCCGGTTTATCAGCAGTCGGCGACTGAAACGGCCAATTGATCGGTCAATTGTGGCGGGCCGCCGGCAACGATAAACTCTATCCGGCCTACCGAGCTTATCCCAAGCTTGATGGTTCCGAGGCCTCGACGCCCATCCCGCCCCTGAAGCGTCCGACGAACTGATGGATCTCGCCGATTACCAGGCCGAACGCCCCTTCCTCGTCGGCATCGACTCCGACGGTTGCGTCTTCGACTCGATGGAATTGAAGCACAAGGAGTGCTTCATCCCGCAGTTCATCAACCATTACGGGCTGCAAGGCGTCAGCAAGTACGCGCGCGAGGCGGCGGAGTTCGTCAATCTTTACTCGACAAGCCGCGGAGTGAACCGCTTCCCCGGGTTGGTCGAGCAACTCGATTGGTTGCGACGGCGGCCTGAGGTCGCCGCGCGCGGCGCGAAGGTGCCCAACCCCGAGAGCTTGCGCCGTTGGGTCGCCAACGAGGCGAAGCTGGGAAATCCGGCGCTCGAACAGGCCGTTACCGCCACGAACGATCCCGATCTGAAACTCGCGCTGGAATGGTCGCTGGCCGTCAATCGCGCGATCGCCGACATGGTCCGCGACGTCCCCCCCTTCCCTTTCGTTCGTGAGAGCCTGGAGCGATTGACGGGCCAGGCCGACTTGCTGGTGGTTTCCGCCACGCCGAACGAAGCGCTCGCGGCCGAATGGCGTGAACACGATTTGGCGAAATACGTTCGGGCCATTTTCGGACAGGAGTATGGTTCCAAAAAAGAGGTACTCAAGGTCGCTGACCGCTATGCCGCGCACCAGACGCTCATGATCGGCGACGCCCCCGGCGATTACAAAGCGGCCGTGGCGAACGACGCCCTCTTCTTCCCCATCAATCCGGGTCACGAAGAGGCGAGCTGGCGGCGGCTCTACGAAGAAGGAATCGACCGCTTTTTCGCCGGAACCTTTGCCGGCGACTACCAGCGCCGACTACTAGAAGAATTCAACCGCTTGTTGCCGGAGCATCCTCCTTGGAACGTCAATTAACGTTCAACGCGGCGGCGCCCGGCGCCACTCAATAAACAAATCACAGGTAGAGTCACAAGGAAACATCAGCATGTCCAAGCAGTGCGATATCGGATTGATCGGCCTCGCCGTCATGGGCGAGAACTTGGCGCTCAACATCGAAAGCCGCGGCTTCTCGATCGCCATCTTCAATCGAACGACCGAAAAGGTCGACGACCTTATTGCCGGTCGCGCGAAAGGGAAGAATTTCGTTGGCTGCCACTCGCTGAAGGAACTGGTCGGTTCGCTGAAGTCCCCGCGCAAGATCCTGATGATGGTCAAGGCCGGCAAGCCAGTCGACGAGTTGATCGATTCGCTCGTGCCGCTGCTGTCGAAGGGGGACATTCTCATCGACGGCGGCAACAGCTTCTTCGCCGATACCGAACGCCGTACGAAGTATGTTGAGGAAAAGGGCCTGCTTTACTCGGGCACCGGCGTCTCTGGCGGCGAAGAGGGCGCCCTCCTCGGCCCCAGCATGATGCCGGGCGGCAGCGAACCGGCGTGGCCCCACTTGAAGCCGATTTTCCAAGCGATCGCCGCCAAGGTTGGCCCAAGGAACGACGTCCCCTGCTGCGAGTGGGTCGGCCCGCGCGGCGCCGGGCACTACGTGAAGATGGTGCATAACGGCATCGAGTACGGCGACATGCAACTCATCTGCGAAGCCTACTTCCTGATGAAGGAAGCGCTCGGCCTTACGAATGATGAGTTGTACGACGTTTTCAGCAACTGGAATCAGGGCGAACTCGACAGCTACTTGATTGAGATCACCCGCGACATCTTCAGCGTGAAGGATGACCAAGGCGACGGCTATCTCGTAGACAAAGTCGTCGACCGCGCCGGGGCCAAAGGGACCGGCAAGTGGATGAGCCAGCACGCTCTCGATCTCGGCGTGCCAAGCACGCTGGTCACGGAAGCGGTCTTCGCCCGTAGCCTCTCCGACGTGAAGGACGCCCGCGTTCGCGCGAGCAAGAAGCTGAAAGGCCCGTCGGCCAAATATACTGGCGACCGCAAGGCGTTCATCGAGCAGATTCGGCATGCCCTCTACGCCTCGAAAATTTGCAGCTACGCCCAAGGGTTCGTCCAGTTGCAAGCGGCGGCCAAGGAACTCAATTGGCCGCTAAATCTCGGCAACTGCGCCCTCCTCTGGCGCGGCGGCTGCATCATTCGGGCTGTCTTTCTCGACCGCATCAAAGAAGCGTTCGACGCCGACCCGAATTTGGAGAACCTGTTGCTCGCTCCGTACTTCACCGAGGCAGTCGACAAGGCGCAAGACGCCTGGCGGCATGTCATCGCCAGCGCTGCCCTGCTCGGCTTGCCGACGCCAGCATTCTCCGCGGCGCTCGCCTACTACGACGGCTATCGCCGCGACCGCCTGCCGGCGAACTTGCTGCAATCGCAACGCGATTACTTTGGCGCCCACACGTTCGAGCGCATCGACAAGCCAGGCGTCTTCCATGCCGATTGGCTGCGGCTGCGGAAGGAACCGCAATCCTAGTGCAAACCACTTTTCCGGCTCCCTCCCCTTGTCACGATTATGCAAACGCTATCTTCTACGGCTGATGCAAAACGAGCGACTTGATGCCCGCGAGGATGATTTTTGCTTGTACCCAGTGGCGCACGCGGTGAAAGCGACGCACCCAAGCGGGTAGCGGCGCGAGCCCGCCGGCGGCGCAGGTGAGCGTGCTAAAGTGGCCTTCAATG
>JBGSMO010000333.1:0-3608 GCA_041740115.1 Pirellulales bacterium | reverse complement strand
ATCCCGCCGTATCCTCCGCGGCCCATCTCACCGCCACGACCGCCGTAGCCGCCCCCCATAGCTCCGCCTGGCGCCGTGCGCCGGCGTGCCGCGTTGCCAAAGGCGTCGTCGGAATCCCCTTCCTCTTCCACGGGGGGGGGCGTTCCTTCGAGCTCGGGACCTGCCATGAGGTCCTCGGGGGTCGGGAGCGGCAAGTCTGTATGCGTAATCTCGTCACCCCACTCTCGCATGACCATCGGCGGCAACGGATGCGTGAGCAGCGGATGGATGTACTTCGGATTGACCAAGTCGGGCGTTTGAATGGGCCATTTCGACATCGTCTTGATTACGGTCTTGGGGACGACCTGCATGATCGTCTTGAACTCGCCGGTTCCCTCGTCCGTCACCTCGGCGCGCTGCACCTCGTAACCAATATATTCCGGCTCATCGGTCGTGGCGTTGAAGCCGCGGGCCGTGGCGAGGGCGTCTTCGTACATTTGGAACTGCTGTTTGATGGGCACCTTGGCGAGGACCGTGACCCATGACTTCTCCAGGATTTCTTCGAAGCCTTGCATCGGGGCGCCCCCCGCCGGCGGAATGACGAGCACGCCATCCTTGGTTTTCATGCCCATGTCGCCCATGCCGCCCATGCTGCCGCCGCGACCTTCGCCGTAGCCCATGCCGCCGGGCATGCGACCCCCGCCGCGACCGCCGCGGCCCTCGCCTTCTTCGGCCGCCATGCGTTCCGCTTCATCCGCGGCCTCGCGTTTCTCCTCCGCCGCCCGTTGGATGGCGGCAAGCAAGTTCTTCTTGATCGCTTCGGGATTGCTGCTCATCCAGAGTCCGGCGCCAGGGCGGACTTCCAGATCTTCGGCGACCACGAGGATCGGATCTTCGCGGAGCTTGATCGGCGGGATAACCGGCTCGTTTAAGGGCTTCAGCGGCGGATAGTGGGGCGGACTGACCGGCGCGGAAATGCGCTCGCCCGATCGAGCGTTGAACTGATTGAAATCAGTTCGCTCCTTTTCGGGAAACGCTTCCCAGCTCATCGTCTCGACTTTGCTTTTCGCACTGTTGGCGGCCGTCTGAAGCGCCGGCGGCTGCTTGGTCTCCTCAATCACCGGTCGCCCCAGCGAACTCCAAATAAGCATCCCCGCCAAGGCCAAGATCGCGACAATGCCGACCTTCTCGCCGTGTTGCAGCAAGAAACGCACGAATCCGTTGGCGCCTTTGAGTTTTGCTTTCATGGCATTGATCCTGGCTTAAAGCAGCGAGTTACGAGTTACGAGTTTCGAGTTGGAACTGTGCGGCCGCGATTCGCGATATCGTTGTTGCATTTTTCTCGCAACTCGAAACTCGCGACTCGCAACCCCCTTCAGCGAACTACCGCACCGTCGCCGGCGGCCAACGCGTCGGGCGAAGTGGCATCGTCGCCTGGCACGGTGAGAATCGCCGGGTCGGGTGGCATATAGATGTAGACGAGGCCCTGGATTTCGATCGTGGCAAGATTCGCGGTGTCGGCGGCGTTCACGGTCATTCCCATACCGCCCCCTTCGTAGCCACGACCGCCCATCGGCATCCCACCGCCGTATCCGCCGCCACGGCCCATTTCCATGCCGCGGCCGCCCCCCCCTTCGTAGCCGCGCCCACCCATGCCAGGGCCGGCGCCTGCACTGGGGCCGAGATCAAAGGCTTGGTTTTCCTTGTCGACGCCCGACTTCTCACGATTGATCCGCAGGCGTTGCACTTCAATCGGCAGAGGAGAATTGGCGCACTCGACCAACACCTTGGGGAGCCAACGTTCGTCCATCATCAGCACCATGCGAATCGGCAGGCGACGGAACTCCGTCCCCATTCCCGTCGCAGCGTCGGTGATCGGCTTTCCTTCGGCGTCGATGTAGCGGCTGGCCAGCAGCATTGCGTCGGGGTCGACGCCTTCTCCCGGCATGCTCATGTCGCGGCCATAGCCGCCGCCATCGGCCCCCCCTGTAACTTCGCCGCCGGCTGCGGCCATGGCGTCGGCAGGCATCAGAATCATCGACTCCTGGGCCATCGCCATCGCGGCCGGAGCGCCGACTTCCAGCGACTGAATCACGCGAATCGCCGTGTTGTCGGGGCGCGTGGCGCCCCGCTCCTTGTTAGTGTTGGCGATGACGCGAAGGAGCGTTTCATACGCCCAGAGGTCTTCTTGAGTCACCCAGATCTGGCGCGACGTCGGCACGCCGGTGAATTCCAACTGCTGACGGAGATTCGCCTGGTCGAGCCACTGGACGAGGTAATCTTCTTCAATCGGCATCCCGTCGGGACCGAGGAGGACGTCGGTTCCCATGCCCCCTTCCATGCGACCCCCTTCACGCCCGAATCCGGGGCCTGCGCCAAACGCCGTGGCGCCGTCGACTGGCATCTTCTTAGCGTCGATGATTTCGACCAGGCCGTCGAAGCGGTTTTTGATGTAGTTTTGATAGCGGTCGCGGAACAGCGGCTTGATGTTCGAATCAAATTTCGCGTTCTCGACGTAGCTCACGAAGTCGGCGCCGAGCACGTCGGGCCACTTCAGCACTTCCTCGCGCTGCGCGTCGAACAGGCTCTGCCATAGCTTCTTGACGCTCTCGGCGATTTTCTTCGCTTCCTCGCGCTCCTTGGCGTTGACCGCCGGATTGCCGTGGAAGTCCTTGCTGCTTATCGCCTGCATGTTGCCGAACTGCGCGTCGATCGTCGACTTGTTTGCCGCGAACTGCCGCTGGAGCTCTCCCGAGGCCATCATCCAGCAGACGACCGCGGCCAGCGTGCCGACGACGCTTAAGATCCAAAATCGTTGGATCCACGCCGCTTTCATGAAGGCTCGAACTTTATCCATGATTCCGTCTCGTAAAACGCTTTGCCTAATCTCGGGTTGATCGCCCGCGGGCGATCGCTCGTCCCTAAACTCACTTACTCACTTACTCTCGCGAAAGAGCGACGTCACTGTGCCGGCGGTTGCTCTGCGGCGGCGGCCTCTGCGGCTTCCTTGGCGGCGGCCTCTTCGGCCTCCTTGGCCAACCGAGCGGCCGCAGCTTCACGCCGCTCGGCGCGGGTCTTCGGCTGCCAGCAGAACTGGACGACGAAGTCGTATCGCTTCACCTCGAACCCACGCGGGACGGGGCCTGTCGGCTCAGCCGCAGCTCCCTCGGCCCCCGCCACCGGAGCGCCCGCGGCAGGAGCGATGCCAAAGCCAGCCGGCATCCCCGACGACATTCCCCCTTCGCCCATCAAATCGGCATCGGGGTCGATGTATTCTTGTTTCAGCGGTTTGCCCGCGACAAGCCAAGGCCGGCTGATTCCCATGTCTTGGAACGAAACGTCAACCAACTCGCCCGTCAGTTTCTTCTCTGCTTCGTCGTAACCGTCGGGGAGTTTGACGGTTCCGTCTTCGAGCCCTTTGACGAGCGTCTCGATGACGAACTTGCGAGTTTGATTCGTCTGGTCGGCGTTGTGGTAGTGGTAGCCGGTCAACTGAATGACAAATCCGGGACCAGTAATCGCTTCGCCGCCGGCCGCTGTAGGATCGGCGGTAGCCACGCCGGCATCCGTCGGAGTTGCGCCGACTGCCGTCGCATCGCCGGCGGCCGCCGCGTCGCCCGTTGCAGCGC
>JBGSMO010000311.1:0-19908 GCA_041740115.1 Pirellulales bacterium | reverse complement strand
CGGCGACGGCGACGTCGATGGAGCCGATTTTCTCATCGGTCAGCGCGAACCGAATTTTGCCGCATTCCTTGTCGACTGGAAAGCGAACTTCGGGACCGTCCCCTCGATTGGTGCTGTTCCCGAGCCAAGTTCGGCGCTTCTCTTGGTCTGCGGAACGGCAGCGCTCGTGGCGAGCCGCAGACGCCTTGGCTGAAGTCGTTCAAACTTAGTTAGCTTATCTGGATGCAAGTCGCCATTTGGGGGGAGCCGGGTTTGAAATCCCGTCCCAGACTCGGACTCTCCCCGATGGCGGACTGACGGGCCGGAATTGGTTCCAGGCTGAGCCCAGTTGGGTAACGTCAACTCAAGCAGTTTTCGAGGCCCGGAATGCGATGATCGAGCGGCCCGGTACATTTGAGAGCCTGCCCGCTTGGATCCACGCGTTTGTCTGGAGCACGTTAATTGGGCTGACCTTGGTTCTACTCTGCGTCTCACGGGCGTACGAGGGCCAGCACGCCTGGGATGGCTGGCGCGAAAGCAGCGAGCTCCTGCACTCACGTTACGCGGAGCGAATTCGCGTCGGCGACGTATTTCGCACTCGCGCTAACACGTGGTCGAATCTGGCGTTCGTCGTCGTCGGCTTCTACGGCATCGCAATCGGCTGGCACGATCTTCGCCGCCGCCAACCCGCTGATTCCAACTATCTGGCTCGGACCCCTGCGATTAGTCTGCTGTTCGGAGCGGCTTGCTGCGTTCTCGGATTCGCAAGTGGTTTCTTTCATGCCTCGCTGACCCATGCAGGTCAGCAGTTGGACGTGGGCGCGATGTATGCCCCGCTGCTCGTAGTCCTTGCGCTCAACCTCGGCCGGTGGATGCCGCGGGTGAGGTTCGGCGGGCGTCATCAGAGTCTGCCGACTTGGCCCATTCTGGGGAGCCTCGTCGTGGTCGCCAGTCTGCTGCTCTTCAAATACAAGTGGTCGATGCCTTCCCGAACGGTGCTAGGCACCCTGATCGCGGCCGTCGGCGTTTGCGGAGTGCTGGACCGATTTCAGGACTCGCGAAAGATGTCGTTCCACTGGATGGTCCTGGCCGTCGCCGTTCTAATCGCGGGCGTTTTCTGCCGAGAACTCGATGTTGCGGCCCGATTCACCGGTCCCGACGCCTGGCTGCAGGGCCATGCTCTCTGGCACATCTTCACCGCTCTCTCTCTGTTCTGCACGTATCTCTACTATCGCTCGGAGGTTGTTTCCGAAGCCGCTTTGAAAAGCGAAACATCGCTCGCTTAAGCCCGGTTTCCAAAACATGCCCTCAAAGATCGACGAGTAACCATCCATCCTTCGGGCGCATGAAACGCACCTAATCAACTTACTTGCTGCTCTGATACGGTAGGCGACGAAAAGTGCAGCAATGGGTTAAGAGCGAGAATAAATCCGGCCAATTTCATCGTGACTGCCCTCATGTCCTTGTTTGCTTCTTTACCGAATGGGGTGTTAGCACGGTTGTTTGTTGACCAGTCTCACGCGTTGATGAATTCATAAAACATTTCTATGCGGCCTGCGCTCGTCGGAGACACAAGCCATCCACGTCCCGCGGCGCGGCCTGCAAGACTGAGGCCTGCATGCCGATCAACGCGATCGCCACAGCGCCCGTCGCAGGCGCGATCTCGCTCCTGCATAAGGGAACAATGCCTAGCAGAATTCGCCAGATTGTTGTCATCGGTCGATGTCCCGTGATGAGTTTGTCTCCGCGTAATCAAGACAACTCGGCCTACCGGGCGGCGATGGTCTCGCGCCCCAAACCAGTGTCACTATAGGCGGCGTCGGACCATCCTTGCTAGTTTGCGGGCTGCACGGCGCCGGCGCGCTCGCCGACCCAGCTACTTCATGCTATTCACCCGTTCGCGAGCAACTTGTGGGGCCGGTTGCAACCGCTGAGTGCGGGGCTCCCTTGAGGTGGGATTCGCATGAAATCTTGCGCTCGGGCGTGATTGTGCGAGCTCGGAAAAATGAGCGGATCGACGGGTTCCGGAATCTGTTCGTCAGGAGCGCCGAGGCGAGAGCCGAACTTCGTCGGTTCGTCAGCGAAACTTGAGACAACAATATGCCGCCTACCCGCGGGGCAACTCTCATCGAATTCACGAGATCTTAACAGTCGCCGTCGCCCGAAGCGAATTGGTCGCCATCGATCATAACGCTTATACTGTGCGTAACTCATCGCTGGGCTCAACTAGGCCGCTCGAAACTTTCGGCGGTTCTTTTCGCGGCCAGTTGCGCACACGCCCACTTGTGGCAGACAACATCGTGGAGAACGATATGCGAAAAAGATTTGAACGGACGTCCTTGACTACCCGAGTCGCAACTTCCGTCCGCCGACTTCGCATTGAATCGCTGGAATCGCGGCGCCTGATGGCGGGCGATACATATCTTATTAACTTTCAATTCGACGAGGCGCCGTCGGTCACTCGTTATGCGCGCGACGTCGGCGCCGTGTTCGGCGATCGCGGCAACGGACTCACCTATGGTTGGTCATCCGATCATACGGACGTCTCGCGTGACCGCAGCATCAATCTCGATCAACGTCTCGATACGTTGATCCACTTCCACCAGGGTCAGAAATGGGAGCTGTCGCTTCCCAATGGACTCTATAGTGTTACAGCGTCGATTGGCGATCCTGCGAATCCCAGCGCCCATACGCTCAACGTCGAAGGCGTAAACTATTGGAACAATCTTTCCCTCGTGCCTAACGAGTTTCGTCAAGCGACGATGCAGGTCACCGTCGCGGACGGCCGACTGACGCTCGACCAAGGCGCTGCCGGCGAGAAGGCAACTCGGATCAACTACATTCAGGTCGTCGGATTGCCGAGCGGACCCAATGCATCTCCCGCCGCGCCGACGATTACCGAACCGTCTGTTGACGGTCAAGTCGTCAATCCGGGCGACGTGCACATGGAGGCGATCGACTACGTCGACGCGGACGGGGACGCGCACAAGTCGAGCGATTGGGAGATTCTCTCCACCGGCCCTAGCGCTCAAGTGGTTTGGCAAACCCTGGGCATCGCCGGCGTCGAGCGCGTGCACACACATCTGGGCGACGGCAATTTCATCAACTCGCACGCCGGCCGCACGGCGCTCCTGCCGGACGCGGATTACCAGTTGAGAATTCGCTTTCGCGACGATGCTGGATCGGTGAGCGGATACGCCCTACGCACGTTTCACACGGGACCGGCGTCTGCCACGTTCCCGTTGGAAGTCGTCGATGTCGCAACGATCCCGACGCCGGCTTGGGTCCAAGCCACGTCGGCAGGAAACGTCATTCTCCCGGCGGCGAGCCCCAATCTGTCGGAACTGCGCTTGGAGTCCGCGGCGGGCGCGCTGCTGCTCAAGATTGCGGCGTCTAACGGGACGTCGAATTCAGTGACCAATCCTGCGACGCTATCCGACCATGCCGAGGTGCGCATCGTCATCGTCGCTGGTTCCAGCGGGTTGAGTCTCGGTCAGACGAATCTCTCCTTCAGTGACGAACACGGAGGACAGCACACATTGTTTCTGCCGCCAATCAATCTGACGGCGAATCAGCGACTTGATCTCTGGGTGGCCGCCGACGGCGCTACGTACTTTGGCAGCGCGGGGCAGACGACGCCCGATTTCTTATCACTGGCGCGTCCGAGCGAAGCGTCGGTCAATATTCCCTTCACGGCCATTCCGCCAGGATACGTGATCGACGTCGTGGCGGGCGGGCTGCAACTGCCGACAAACATCGCTTTCGTGCCCAATCCGGGCCCCAATCCGAGCGACCCCTATTTTTACGTCACCGAGTTGTACGGCGCTATTAAAGTGGTGTCGCGCGACTTCACGGTGAGCAACTACGCAACGGGACTTCTCAACTTTAATCCCACGGGCAGTTTTCCGGGCTCGGGTGAGCAGGGACTAGCGGGAATCGTCGTCGATCCTGCAACGGGCGACGTCTTTGCGACCCGTGTGACGGCCACCAACCCAGCGGACCCCAACGGCGCTCATCACCCGCAGGTCCTCCGGTTCACCAGCGCCGATGGCGGCCATACCGCATCGACCATGACGGTGATTCGAAACATGGTCGGCGAGAACCAAGGCCAGTCGCACCAGATTTCGAACCTGACCATAGGCCCGGACGGCAAGTTGTATGTCCATAACGGCGATGGCTTCGACACCGCCACCGCCCAGAATCTCAATTCCTATCGCGGCAAGGTCTTGAGGATGAACTTAGACGGCTCGGCGCCGACTGATAATCCGTTTTACAATGCGGCGAACGGCATAAACTCCAGCGATTATGTCTATGCCTATGGTCTGAGAAATCCCTTCGGCGGGGCATGGCGAGCCGCCGACGGCCAACACTACGAGGTGGAAAATGGCCCCAGCATCGATCGCTTTGCTAAGATTTTGCCTGGCGTCAACTACGGCTGGAACGGCTCCGACGCCTCGATGGCGATCAACGCCATCTACAACTGGAATCCTGCTCACGCGCCGGTGAACATCACGTTCGTTCAACCAGAGACCTTTGCCGGCAGCCAGTTCCCGCCGTCGCTGTGGGACCACGCATTCGTCGCCGAATCAGGCCCGACCTACGGTCTGGGTCCTCAGTCGCAAGGCAAAAAAATTGTCCAATTTCAGCTAGATGCGAACGGCAATCGGCTGGGCGGTCCAACGGTCGTAGTGAACTACACCGGAAGCGGCCGCGGGACGGTCGTTGGCCTAGCCGCGGGCCCTGATGGCCTGTACTTCACCGAACTCTACAAAGATCTCGATGCGGTCTCGCCCATCGAGGCGGGCGCGCGGGTATTTCGCCTGCGCTACGTCGGCCAAGCTGCGGGCGACTATGACTACGACGGCGATGCCGATGGGGCCGACTTTCTGAAGTGGCAGCGCACGGTCGGCTCAACGACCGACCTCACGGCCGACGGCGATCGCAGTCGCATCGTCGACGGTGCGGACCTCGACGCGTGGAAATCCGCCTTCGGTTCGCTGGCAACTCCAGCCGCCGCCAGCGGGGCGTCAGCCGAAGCCGTCGCCCTCCAACCAGCAAAGACTTCCGTCGACGATGCGTTGTACGCCAGCCTTGCCTCGGCAGGCGCCCCCCAAAGCGTTCCCTCAGTACTCGTCGGCGGCTCTGCAAAGCCGATCGTCAAGGCGCGTCTGAGTCATCAAGCGACTAGCCGAGTGGGACAGGCGGTCGTTCGTGACCAAGCATTCGGGCAGCTTTCAAATGGCGACGGCAACGACTGGACGTGGCCCGCCAGCCGATGGCGAACAGCGGGCCTATCATCCGCTTTGGACGTGACGACGCTGGATGAATGGGCGAGCGACGGCGACCTTTTCCACGGCCTACAGGCAGATTTCTAACTCGTGTCGATTTCCGGCCCGCTTTTCCGCTTTCGCTAGTGACGCCTGCTAAGGTCCTCGGTATGGATAAATGATTTGCTCCTCTTGCGGATTCCTCGAGTTCTATCCGGGCCAGGAGTTCGGGAGGCAGGAAGTGGAACTTTGCGGCCGGGGAGCGGAGCAGTAGAGTGGCGGTATGTCGGGAGAGGAGCTACGAGGCCAATTACATGAACGACGACTTTCGCAGAATGCATCGGCAACTTGAGCAGGGCATCGCCACGGTGCTTCAACGGACGAGGAATCTATTGCCGGCTACCTGGCACCTTAAAGCAAGGCTTCAAATTGGGTTCGAATGTGGTCTCCGACACCAGCGGCGTTGATACATTCGGGCCGGAATGGATTGGGCGACACTAAACCCTTTTTTCTGCCCCCTTTGGTATCCCGCCCTCATCTTCGCCCTCGCCGGCGTCGCCTCCCTGAGACTTCGCCGCTTCACGCTCCGCTCGGCGCTCATCGCCAAGACCGTCCTGGCTGGGCTGCTGGGGATGGCGGTGGCGCTATGAGACCAGTGCCGCACGCCTACGGCCAGGAGCGTAGCTTCTCCGCTCGTTCACGAATTTGATGGGCAGTTGAAACGCTCGCTCTAGCCGTGACCGCTTCGATGATCGCGGTGAACTCATCTTGCGCGAGCGTGCTGAAGTTTACGGCGCGCAATTGCTCGCCTGCTTGCATAACTTGCTCGGCGTCGCCGTGCATCCGACATTCGATGAGGCATCCTAAGAACGGAACGTACACCGGGTGGCGCGCAGGAGAAGTTGCCGAGTCGTCGTGAATCGCGACAGATGCCGGAATATTAAGTGCTTGCACGATATTGCCTCGTTGGGATTGGCGCTGGAACTTCGTATTGTCAACCCAGCCCCCCCAAAACGCAAAGTGTTTCTCAACAACGAACCGCGAATTAACCATCTCTTAACAAACCGTTTTCTGGGAGAACGCGGATCTTCATCGAAGTCTAATCGTCTCAATCTAGGATTTGTGGCATGAGCCAACTTGAAATGTTACCTCGACCCACCCGCGCGCCCTTGCCTGAGTTTGTTTACTTAGCCGAGATGGCCAACGAAGATTTCTCGTTGGGATTTCGATATCGCGAGATTGCCAGCCCCACGCCTAGTTCGCCAGAGCGTCGCGTCATTGCCGCGGTGTACTTCATCGATGTCAGCAATCGCATCGTGCGCATATACGATCCGGTGTTCAACCGACCCGGGTACGTCCATCAATGCTACGGCGTCGGGAAGCGTCTACTACGTCCAGCGTGGCGCCCGGTTCAGTTGACATTCCCTGATGCCAAGATGGCACTGAACTCGTTGAGGAATGGACGCAATAACCTTGAATTCGGTAAGGCAGATTTCCCGTACATTGAATCTCGCGTGCCAATGGAAAGCGAGTATTAGCTGGCCGTCGGGCAGTCGGCCATTGTTGGGAGACTAAAATGGTCAACGCCGAGCTTCGAGACCAATTGCAATTTCGGCAATGGCCTCGCTAATTCGCGAAGGCTTCTACACGCGCGGTCTCGCTAATTACACAGGGCCGCGTTCTCACGATCACTTGGCTAGAATAGCCTACAGCCTTGCGGACGCCATGGTCGGAGCGCGAGAGGCTTCAGAATTCGCGCCAGATTCGAGGGAGCCATCGCTCTTCGATTAACTCGCCGCCTTGCAACGCGTCATATGGAACACTGTGTGGTGTTCAATGAACGAGCTGACCTTGTTTCGGTCGATCGCTTCCTTCTCAAAGTGATACCAGTGCGTCGGACCGCCAGACCTTTTGCAGACTGGGCAGGTCCATTGGGCGAAGAATTGGCCTGACCGAGCTTCGACGGATATCTCGTACCTGATTCCGTCGCGTTCGTAAAATTCCGCTGACATTGCTCGGCCCGCGCGACTTGATTCCGCTACGGAACCGATTATCGCATACGCGACAGGGCCTAAATATGCATTCACCGCACCTTGTCTGGATTAACGTTGCGATTCGCGAATATCCGAGGATTCCCGAGAGCCGCCGCGGTTCTCGCTAGGTCGTGGATGCCAACGTGGCGATGCTAAGAAGCGTGCTGACGTAGAGAGCGACCGGATTGACCGGATCGAAGTCGAAGCATTCGGCGCACTCGCCGGAGCCAAGGCAAACGCCGCACTGACGCCTCGGCTCGCTCTGCGGCTTAATGCCATTGCCGCCGCAATGCGGGCAACAGCCAGTGTCAGCGCATGACTTGCACACGATCATTGCGAATGCCTCTCCCTAGAAGCCAACGGCCCTCCGGGGAGGGGTGAGGTCCGGAGGGCCGTTGCTCATGAGGTGACAGAGGCGAGCCCCGGCAATGAAGGCTTCCCGCTGCACGTATGAAAACTTATAGCTGCCGACCGTGAAGGTATTGCGAAACCCAAATGAATAATGGACATCGCCAGTCGCATAAAAACTGGCGACGCTCCTCCCCGACTGGCTCCAACCGGAACCTTTGGCCTATGGTCGGGGTTTCGTCCCGCTGGATGGGATGAAAACGTAGTGGCTTGTTTGGGCACCGCGGTGGCTAAGGGGGCGATCAGGAGAACGAGTAACGCTCGCTAGGCGGAAATAATAGCTCACGATGGATTGGAAATTGTAGGCACGCACGTCTGGTTAACCGTGCTGACGCCACGGTCCAGTGATCGCGATCGTTAATCCTTGCTGCTGGATATTGACGAAGAGCGTGGTTCCGTCTGGAGAGAAGCAGACGCCGGCGAATTCCGAACCGGCATGACTATTAGCGAGCGTATAGAGTTTACCTTCCTTAGAGACACCAACCAGACGCACTATGTCACCCTGCCGGTCTTCGCATACGATCAAATCGCCCCATGGGGCCGCCGTCATATTGTCGGCGGACTCTAGTAGGCGCGAATCGTTGGGCTCGACAAAGAGTTCGAGCGTACCGCCGTTTTCGTCTCGATCGCTCTCATATCGCCAGATTTGTCCTTTCTTCTCCGCACCCCCGTTGGTGCAGGCGAAATAGACGCAATCGTCGGCGTACCACATCCCCTCCCCGCGCGCGAAACGGGCGGCGCCTCGCTCAAAGCCCCGATGCCGCAGATCGTCCCGCGGCGATTGCACGTCGTCGAGATCGAGCCACCGGACAGGCAGTTTGTCGCTAACAGCGATCGCTCCGTCACTGGTCCAATTGCGGGCGTCGGCAGCCGTACGGTCAACGAGACTTAAAGCTTGAAGCTTGCCGCCTTGAATCAGCTTGCCGGGTTGATTAGGCACAAACCGATAAAGCAAGCCGTCGTCGCGATCTTCTGTCTGGTAAACGATCGAGGTGCTCGGATCGACCGCTACCGCCTCGTGATTGAAGCGCCCCATCTCGACGAGCGGCGTCGCTTGATGAAGCTGCGGTCGATCGCTGGCCGGCACCTCAAAGTTGTAGCCGTGCTCGCGGTCGCAGAAGAACCCCCCCTCTGGGGCAGTTCCCGGCGAGAGTACGGTTTCTTCGCACGAAATCCACGTATTCCACGGCGTCGGTCCGCCGGCGCAGTTGCGAGCCGTGCCGGCGAGGCTCAGAAACTGGCGTACCACTTTTTGACTTTTGGTGTCGTAAACGAGCGTGGTCGTTCCTCCGTGGTGGGGCGTCTGGCCTCCGCCTCGATCGTACAGGAAGGGAGCATCGGCCTGCCGAAGCGCGGTGGCGTTGACGCCGAACGGTCCGGGAACTTGGTTCGGCAGCAGTTCGTGATTGCGGACGAGGATGGTTTCGCCCGTGCGAGCGGAAAACGTTCCCATGCCGTCGGGAAGCCCGGGGACTTCGTAGCCGTCTTCCATGCGGTCGCCGGAGCGGGAGATGATGCTGTAATAGAACCCGCGGGGGAGGTCGAGCAGATGATGGGGATCAGCGATCAAGTCGCCGTATCGGGAGTCGCCCCTCTCCGGAGAGGCTTGGGCCAAGGTTTTCCAGTTGGCCAAGGACGCGAAGGCAGCGGCGTAGGCCGCCGAACGTCGCATGAAAGTTCGTCGGGAAGTCACCATCGTGCTTTCGGGGGCTATGGGCGTTGGTCCAGGACGAATGCTAACGCAAGGCTGTGAAGATCGTGCAAATCCTTAAGCACGAAGAAGGGATGTCGTGATAAAATACGGCAGCTTGCCCTCCTAACGCAGCGGATTTCTGAGCCATCGCCCGTCGATGCGCTCTCGCGACTGTCACGCCGCCTTCGCCGCCCGCAGGGATTAGCGGCTGAGAAGCCAAAGTGGTGAGTGATTAGGCCATGCGTTTCAACCTGTAACTCGCCCTGCTCTGGACGGCCTACGTAGCGGCAGTGCTGGGCATAGTGGGGTACGGAAAGTTCGATCCCAGGTTCGACTCGCATTGGTGGAGCGCGGTCCCGTTGCTCTGTCTGGTCACGGTACTAATCGTCCATCAGCACGGACGAGCGAAGTGACCTCGCTAAAGCGCCAGTCTCTTAATTGGGACCAGCGCTCTGCGGAGGGTGAAGCGGGGGCGGCGGCAGCTCCAACTTGCGCCGGTTGAATCTTCGATGCACCGTGGCGGAGTCGCGCGTCCCGTCAAGGGCCGCCTGCAGACGCTAGCGCATCTTCGGCGGACCTGGCGGCAAAACCCTTGACGCCCCGCGCTTGCCTCCGCCTGGGCCGGGCATCGTTCAACCCGTCCCTAAGAAAGGAGCACCACCATGTCTCAATCCCATGCCTCGCAGAAAGCCGCGATCCTTCTGGCCGAACTTCGCCAATTCACCGGCGACCTGGAACGCTACCGGCATCCGCTCAACCGCTGGCTGCTCTACACGTCCGGAGTTCAGTTCCTCGCCTAGTCGGCCGGAGCTTACCGGCTGATCGACGCCGTGGCAAGCTGGCTGGGCACGCCTGAGTACCGTGCCGCCGTGGCAGCCGACTGCCGAGTCGACGACCTCCACTTGTTCTAACGTCTACGTACCCCAGATTTCGACTGAGCTTGGTTCGGTATAGGCGGGGAAATTTGAGTGCGCACAATAGAGCCGACCAACGAACACGATGCCGCGTTGGGATGGATCAGCGGACGTGCAGGACTCGCGAACCAACGTTTCTCCAGCGAAGTTGGACTTTGCTATTTCACGGTTTGCGATGGCATAGAGCGCCGAGTCGTTACACGGCTTGAGAATTTCTTTGTCGGTTCTCGATAAAGAAGCTCGCCCTTGGAAAGTGCCTCCGCTTGTAAAGCCTTCCTTTCCTGGTCAATTAGCGTCTTGATCGGCGTCATCTTCGGCAGCTTGCAGTCCTGGGGCGCGCTGAGCTTGCAACGGAGGACGGCTAGGTCGTGGTCACGCCCTAGCAATTCCCCCAGCTCATTCGCGGCTTCCGCCAGTCGACCCAGTGCTTTTGGCCTCAGAGGAGTGAATATCTCCAGCTGGTATCGAAGGTATTTCACCTGCTTGCGCCAGTCGTGGAGTGACTCCACGCTCAGCTCGCTCTTGGCTTCCTTGAACGCTTTTCGGCCCGCTTTGTAGACATCTCGTACTCCCTTGGCAAGTAGCCGCCTTCGTCCTTTGAGGTCATCCCAGTCATTTGCCAAGGCTTCTTCGATGACTTCTGCAGTCGCATCCAGCGCTTGGTCCCGCTCTAAAATCTGGGCGCGGACCTCGCACTGCTGTCCAATAAGCAGTTCGTGAGCAGCTTCGATCGCATCTTCCGCCTCGGGCTCACGGTGTTTCTCGGCAAGCTCTTCGAGAGCGTCTATCAATACTTTGGCATCCCGAATTTCCGATAGCGGCCGGCTCGCTTCGCGAAAGCGCAGATCCTCGGCTTTGTAGGCCTTCTCCCCGATCTCATGGCGCACGAGGCGCAGCACGGCTCGCAAGCGCTTGAAGCACTTCCTCACAGAGTGAATCTGCTCGTCGGCCGATTCCTCATCGGAGCTGCTAATGGACTCAAGAGCTCCTTCAAGCTGATTTCGAATTAGGCGCCGCATGCCCTTACGGGGTGACTCGTCAGTGTGAAGTTCAAATGCCATGGCGGTGATCCTTAGGTGGTCTTATCGAGACGCAGCTTTGACCGCGTTCGCAGCGTCTTGAGGCCCGCGTCGGCCGAGGACCTTGAATTGACGGCCTTGCGCCTCGTTGTAGGATTTAAAGAAGTGCTCGATTTCGTGGAGCTGCGATTCGGGCACCGCGTCAATGTTCTCGAATTCCGGCGGATTGTACTTCGTTTTGACGACGGCAATCAGCCGGTCGTTGCGGTCAGTTGTGCCATTCTCGGTCTGCTCGGCATCCAGGATGCCAATCAACAGGCACGGAAGGACGCAGCCAGCGAAGCTCGGCTCCGGGCTCAGCACCATCACGTCGATTGGATCGCCGTCGTCGCCCTTGGTAGAGGGAATGAAACCAAAATCGAACGGAAAGCACGCACCGGCCGGCAGCAGTTTACTGAGCCGCCAAATACCCGTCTTCGGATCGAACTTGTACTTGTTTCTCGATCCTCTTGGTGAATCTACGACCACGTTGGCCAAGCCGTTATCGCTGTCGAAGGCTGGTAGTTGGTGCAATGGTACGCTCATTTTTAAGCTCGAACGCCAAATAGAGGTGCAGCGCAGCTGGAAGGTGGCGCTAGCATCGCGGGCCCATGTTCACCAGCAAAGCGGGTTCCAAAGCAGGCGGTCCCGCGCCCGCGGATTCGCGCGGATGCCACTTGGCACCGAGTTGTCAGGACTGTTGACGCTCATCACCTCATGCATATGCGGCCTCCGCCGGAGTGTGTAAGGCAGATGTAACTGGCCACCGATGTAAGGAAGCTTGCGGTAATGGCTGCGTGCTAGTTCTGCCGACAGGGTGCTGGGTGCGGTTGCCAATCGACCGCGGTGTGGACGAAAAGCACCGGGAGCGATGGCGCTATCGCTTCTACCCCACTGACGAATTGCCTGAGCGTCGGATTCCGGTTGGCGAGGCGGCTGACATCGTCGTTGAATTGGGTCTCTCCCCTGTAGAGCCCACTAGTCCCCCGTTAGAGACCCAACTGTTAAAGCCCTAGACCCCATTGACCCCACTGATGAATTCGACAATCTCCAAGAGGATGAAAATGATCTAGTAGGAAGTGATATAGCGAACGTCCCGGCACCTGTCAGTGGGTCAGTAGGGTTCAGGGGGGTGTCAGTGGGCAGTCAGTGGGGGTTGGTTAGCGCAAACTAACGTAAGCGTTCCACGATCCACACGGTCTCAATACTCGCTGCGAGCAGAGATGAGCGTGTAGCTCGCAGAGAACATTCCCGGGAGTCGACGTGTCGAGCATCTGCGGACATCGAAGCAATCAACGCGGTGTTGCGTTGATCATCTCGAACGGCGGCGCGTCAATGAAAAGGTGACCATCACAACGGAGGCGAGTGTAGCGGCCGATGGTTCGGGTACGACTCCGGAAAGGTTGCCGCCGCCTGGCGTGGCGTAGAGGAACTGCGACGCGGGAGTAACGACGATCGGTGTGCCATCTTGGAATGCGGCCTCGCTGCCGGCGGGCGTGCCGTTGCCGTCGTTGGCAAAGAACGGGCCGACGTAGTTCTCGTCGTCCTCGCCGCTGCCGGAGTCGAAGAAGAGCCAGGGGCCGGCGCCGGGAGTGCGGCCCCACATGTCGGGGCCGAAGCCGCCTTCAAAGACCGTGCCGCCGGGGAACTGGCCCGCATAGGGGAAGCCGAGGGCGCCATCTTCGAAGATGGCGACGCCGTCGAGCACGGAGGTGAAACTCGAGGTGCTGAGCACGCCGGAGTCGAGCGCGTCGAGGTCGTCGCCGACGGCGCCAGTGAAGCCCGACACCAGCAGGAAGCTGTGGACGTCGTTGACGTAGATGTCGACTTCGATCTCCTCGCCCGGATTCATGGGATCGGGGATATCGGTGGAATCCTCAAAGCCGAAGACTTGGGCGCGGCCGCCGAAGCCGACGGGCGTGGCGCCGGGGCCTTGGACGCCGGGAGCGACGTCGTTGTCGAGGACGATCGTCTCCGAATCACGCCAAAGGAAAAGGCCATTCGAGCCGGTGGAGAAGCTGCCGAGGTTGATGGCGTTGAGGACCTCGCCTGGGTTGTCGAGTTGGTCGGCGGTGAGCGAGGGGTCGCCTTCGATCTCGAGCAACCAGAGGCCCGTGAGCGGGGCGGCGCCGGCGGTGTTGACGATCTCGAAGAACTGGCGGCCTTCGGATGGATCTTCGGGGCTGTAGTAGAGCTCGTTGATTTTGATGTCCGCGCGGGCGGCGGATGCGACGCCGAGGCCGGCGAGGAGGATTGCTAGCGAGTAGATGCGAGTCATGAGCGGTGCTCCGAGGACGAAGGTGCGAATTGGATTGCGAGTTGTGGGTTACGAGTTGCGAGTGCGGATGCGCGCTAAGTTGCAAGCGGAGAGGATGAGCGCGAGCGAAGCTGCGGCGGGCTCGGGGATGGATGCAGTTGTGGGCTCGACAGAGGAGCCGAAGCCGAAGTTAGTTCGCCAGACGGCGAGGTCCGCGACGTCGACCAAGCCGGAGCCGTTGAAGTCGCCGCCGGCCCAGCCTGCGTCGGTCCCGAACCCGCGCTGCCAGGCGAGGAAATCGGAGGCGTCGACGTCACTGTCGAGGTCGGCGTCGCCAAAGCTGGTTTGCAGTACGGTTTGGATGAGAGCGTCGACGTCGGAATGGTTTGAGCGGCCGAAGTTCAGTGCAACGTCGAAGCTGGTGCCGACGATGTTGAGGTTGTCGTAGAGCCAGTCGATGTCAACGTCATCGACGGCGCCGTCGTGGTTGGTGTCGCCACGGTACAGGCCGCCGACGCCGGTGGCGTTCTCGGCGCCGGGGGTGGCATAGAGGTAGCGCGAGTCGGAGGCGACGTTAATGATGCGGCCGTCGGCGAGCATTGCTTCGCCCGAGCCGGGAGCGTAGTAGCCGTTGCCGTCGTTGGCGAAGAAGGGGCCGACGTAGCCGCCGTTGCCCTCACCACTGCCGGAATCGAAGAAGCCCCACATGCCGGCGATGGGATCGCGGTAGAAAAGGTCGGGGCCAAAGTGAGGCTGAACGGCGACGCCGCCGACGGTTGTGGCGTAGAGGAAGCCGACGTCGGAGGGTTCCTTGGCACTGATGCCGTCGACGACGCGGGTCCAAGGGAGGACATCGAACGTGCCATCGCCGCCGATGGCTCCGCCGTTGGTATCGAGGTCAATGCCGACGCCCGCTGTGAAGCCCTCGACGAGCAAAAAGTTGACGGCGTTGTTCGAGTAGAGGGGAAGGCCGCCGCCCTCGTCGCCTTCGAAGCCCAGGTCGATGCGGTTGGGGACGAGGTCGAGCGTGAGGACCGTGGTAGCGCCGGGGCCCTGAACGCCGGCGGAGGGCGAGTTGTCGAGATCGACGGCCGCGTCGCGCCAGAGGAACAGGCCGTTCTCGCCGGTGGAGAAGGCGCCGACGTTGATGGCGTTCAGCACCGTGCCGGGATTGTCGAGGAGCCCCGGAACGTTGCCGGCGTCGCCGTCGATTTCGAGGAGCCAGAGATTGGCGAGCGGCTCGACGGCGCCTGTGGTGCTGCGAAGCTCGATGAACTGGCGACCGTCCTCCGGATCTTCGGGGCTATAGTAGATCTCGTTGATTTGGATTGCGCCGTGCGCAGTGGCGGCGCATCCGAAGGCGAGGGCGAGTGCCAGGGAGCGACGCAGCATGAGCGAATCCGTTTCGCGGCGAGTTGTCAGGGCGACCGTAAAACAGGCAAGCGGCGCGGGTGACGCCGACGCGCCGGTCACGCGGAAGGCATGAGAAGCGATCGTTGTGCAGATCGCGTGACGGGAGGATGAAGAGATCGCGAAGACTCCGTGAGCGTTTCGCGCTATCGGTTGTGAGGCTTCGGGACGGGGATATAATCGCGACCACAAGTTGCCAGCGGCGACGCGGCTCGAGCGTGTTTACTCGCGCTGTTGGCGTCAGCGCGCGGTCCCCGTACGGAAACGACGGATGCTCAGAACTGCATATTTCTCGACTGTTGCGGCGGCCTTGCTTGCCGCAGCGGCGTGCCCTGTCGTGGCTGCGGATCAGGCAGCTGCGGCGAGTGCGATCGACCCCCTCGCCGGGAAGAAGCTGCCCGCGGACTGCGTGCGCGTGCCGGAGGACGCGGCGACGATTCAGGCGGCAATCGATCGCGCGAAGGATGGCGGCACGGTGCTCGTGGCGCCGGGCGTGTACCACGAGTCGGTCACGCTTGCCGGCAAGAGCATCCATCTGGCGTCGTGGTTTCTGGTGACGCAGGATCCGCGGGACGTGTTGCGGACGGTGCTCGACGGCTCGCTGTCTGATCCGGACATCGAAGACGACATCACGCCGATGGCCCAGTGGGTCATCCTGATTGATGAGAGTGCGGGCCCGCAGACGACGGTTTTGGGCTTCACGATTCGCGACGGCGAGGACGGCATTGATTGCAAAGCCCAGGCGCGGATTCTGCATAACCGCATCGTGAACAATGTCGACGGCATCGACTTTGAGAACGGCGGCGGGCTGTGTCAGTTCAACGAGTTTGTCGCCAACGACGACGATGGCGTCGACTACGACGACTCCAGCCGCGGCGTCGTGGCCAACAACGTCATGCGCGACAACGACGACGACGGCATGGAGATTCGTCTCCATCCCTACACGGGCGAGCGGCTCGCCATCCTGGTGCGCGACAATGTGATGACTGGCAACGGCGAGAACGGCATCCAGCTGATCGATTACCCCGAGCTGTCCGACCGGGCGATCACGATCGAGCGAAATGTCATTGCCAACAACGCGATGGCGGGTATCGGCTGCATGGCCGACGCCAATACGCGCGAGAACTACGAGGGGGCGCCGATCCCCGAGCCGATCTCGATCCTCAACAACACGATCGTCGGCAACCAGTACGGCATCACGGGCGGAGCCTCGGCGACGGTGGCGAATAACATCGTTGTGGGGAACCAGCACGCCGGGCTGAAAAACATCGCGGGGAAGTCGGAGCTCTCTCGCAATCTACTGTGGGCCAACGGCGAAGCGGCGGTCGGCTGCAATTTGGCGGAAGGTTCGATCATCGAGGCTGATCCTGAGCTGGACGCCGAGTACCGGCCGGCGGCGACGAGCGCGTGCATTGATGCGGGCGCGGCGCAGATCGAGCTGACCGAATCGGAGCCGATCGGGCCTGCACGTTTCACCGGGCGGGCGCCGGATCTCGGCGCCATCGAGCTCAAGTGAATGAGGAACGGGCGATGATGGAACTACGTAGCGCACGCGTGCGCTGCCGCGGAGCCGGGTTCACATTGGTGGAGCTGCTGGTGGTCATCGCGATCATCGGCGTGCTCGTTGCGTTGCTTCTACCTGCGATTCAGGCAGCGCGTGAGGCGGGGCGGCGAGCACAGTGCAAGAACAACCTGCGGCAGATGGGGCTCGGGCTAAACAATTACCACGATGCCCGCGGACAGTTCCCGCTCGCGGTCTACGGCGCCGAGCAGAACGTGATCGACGATGAGGGCCGTCCGCGCGACGGCGACGAGGGGTACGGCTGGGGCACGGCCATTCTGCCGTATATCGAACAGACGTCGCTGTACAACCAGCTCAAGCCGGACTGGAAGGCGAGTCCCTTTTTGGTGGCCTACATCGAGACGGGAAAGATGATTCCCGGGGGCGCGCACGAGATCGCAGCGTTTCGCTGTCCATCATCGGCGCTTCCGCCGCACGTGCCCGACGCGCTGGGGACGCTGACCCTGACCGAGGACTTCGTGCGCGGCTACGCGACGACGGACTTCAAGGCGTGCTCGGGCGTCGATGAGACGGGCATGTTCTGCTCGCTGAAGGATTGCCTCAAACGGCCAGACGGACGGCGGCGGATTCTAGCGAAGGACGTGACGGACGGGCTGAGCAATACGATCGCGGTTGGCGAGGCGTCGTTCGCGAACGACCTTTCGAAGTGGCCGTTCTGGATCGGCGGCGTGAGCGAAGACGAGTCAGCGATCTTTGCCACAAATCACGATCAGAAGATCAATGCGGGGGGAGCGTCAAAGGATCCCGATTCGTTCGGAACTATTCCGTTCGATGCGTGTGCCTTCAGCTGGCACGAAGGCGGGGCCCATTTCTGCTTTGGCGACGGGTCGGTGCACTTCATTCGCGAGACGATCGATCCAAAGCTGTACGGATATCTTGGGACGATCAACGACGATCAAGTCGTATCGCTGAGCGAACTCTAACGCATGGCTCGCCACTCGGCGACGCACGGTCGCTCTTACTCGGCCGAGAACGCGACGCCGAAACCGCCCGCGCCGATTTGCTCCAGCAGCCTGTAGGGACCGATCGCCGTGCCGGTGACGGTGTTGTCTCTGCAAGAAGACTTCCGGATTGTTGGCGTCCCTGCGACGGCGTACACGATCGACGTGAGTTGTGGCGGTCTGTCGTTGCTTCATCCAGAGCCAACGATTGCGCCATACTTTGCCGTTGACTTCTCTCCTGCAAGCGTGCGAATTCCGCCAGTCATTTTTCAGCCTAAACGATGCTCGCGACTTGGCGCTGCCTACGCCGTTGCGGGCGAGTTCGTCTGTCGGGTGAACTATTAACCACGCGGAGGGTGAAGCGGGGGCGGGGCATGGGGATTGCTATCGTGGTTGGCGCGGTTCCAAGTGTGCGCGGTCTTGGAAGTACTTCAACTGCTGTGCTAACGCATGCAGTTCGTACTCGGTGCATGTTTCCCGCAACGCTGCGATCTGACTTCCCGGACAACCTCTCGCGCCTCCCTCGCGAATAATCTCAGCGGCGGCCGCGACGGCTTGCCGATCCGATTCCGACTTGCACTCGACTACCTGATTCTCAACCTGGATGGGAAAGCCGTCGGCCATCGTGCGTTTCCTTTGTGTGAAGCCTGCAGACGCCCTTACTCTCTCCCTTCGTTATGCCGTTTACAAGCTGCGCAAAAGTCGTGCTGCGCGATCTTCACGAAAACTTCTTGGTACGCACTGGACGGGTGGCGATGGGGAATTAATGTGAAGTTGGCGGCTGACCAACTTTGGAAATGCATTATGTCAAGACACGACAGGCTTGATCGACGCCCCCAAGATCCCGACGAAGAAACGATCGCGATTCAGGCAGCTGCGATTCGGAGTAGCTGGTCAGAGTCCGAGGCCCAACGACGAGCGCTCGGCTCTGGCCAAGAGTCGGTCAGCTTCAATGAAGTGACCGTCGAGTATTCCAAGCGGCGCTCTCCGCGGCAGGAATAAATTCTCATCACGCCTGCAGCGTGCTTAAGGAATAGCGGCGGTTGCTAATCGTCGGTCCCACCTGCGGCCAAAGCGTCGTTCTCGAGCGGTAGGTCCCGCGCATCACCAGCATCCTGACGGCGGCCGGACTTCCCCGACGCCGCGCGTCGGCCACCGCGTTGATGCAGTTCTGGTACACCGAGCACACGCGCCCTTTGACAACCACCTGAAACTGCGTCATTGCAAATCTCCCTTGGGGCTACGTCTGAGACGGGCCAGGGATGATACCACGACTGCAGACTGCGTCCAATCACGGACTTTGCAAGATCGTTATTGCTTCCCAAAGATGACGGTGAGCGTCGTCATGTAGGCAATCAACGCCAAAACGCCAGCTAGCAGCGCAAGGTGTTGCCCGGCCAAGAGTACCGCCATCGTCGTGGTGGCGATCAACAGGTGAGATAAACGAATTCGCATGTGCCACCCTCTCGCAAAGAAAGTAAGCGCATCGTGATTCGTTCGACGCAAAAAGACTACAGCAATCCGGCCTTTGGCGCGAATCGTCTGGTGGTTTGCGCTCTCGGCCAAACGTTAGGCATGATCTGTTTTCGACGCCAACGAGTGCGCAGCGTTTGCGTCATACCGCCGCGCGGTGTGAGCACACCGGCCAAATCATCTGAGGGGCTGTATGCACAGGAGAGAACTGGCTCAGTTGTCGAATGGATTGAAGCTCGACGTCGTGCCGGTCCTCATCTTCACCGGATTGATTCTGTTGACGTCCAGGGGGGCGCCGTGGCTGTCGTCGCGGTGAGTGACTTTGCTGCAGCGTAGTCGTTGTCACAATTCCGCCGTCGGCGGGTGGCTTTCGAAGATCCGGGCGGCCCGGGAGTTGAAGGGTCGAACAACAACTCCTCGGCGCCGCCCGGAAGCAACGAATGGAGTATGGTCCAACTGTGTGAAGATGCTGCGAAACCTGTCCTATTAGGACGAATCCGCCGGTCGCTTACCGGTAGCGCATGAAAAGGGGCGGCGAGCACTGGTTACCCGACAAACCAGAGTCCGCCGCCGTTCGGGAGCGAAAGCGTGACGGCGACCCCGCAACCAGTTGGCACCACGTTCGAGGCCGCCGCCACGGCAGACTGCCGAAGTGTACCACGCGAATTGAACGCAGTAGGTGCAAAGAAAATGAAGAGTTCTTCACACTCTTGCCACCAGTCGTTTGAAGAGCGCAAAGAAATGCGGCGGCCCTGACCTGCTATTAAAAACCTGATCCACCGGTTATGAAGGTTTCCATTGCCCGCGAGGGCGAGGAGACCAGTAGATGAGTACGAATCGACGACGGCGTCACAGTCCGGAGCAGATCGTTCGGAAGCTGCGAGACGCGGACG
>JBGSMO010000310.1:0-9167 GCA_041740115.1 Pirellulales bacterium | reverse complement strand
CGGCGACGGCGACGTCGATGGAGCCGATTTTCTCATCGGTCAGCGCGAACCGAATTTTGCCGCATTCCTTGTCGACTGGAAAGCGAACTTCGGGACCGTCCCCTCGATTGGTGCTGTTCCCGAGCCAAGTTCGGCGCTTCTGTTGATCTGCGGAGCTGCCGCGCTCGCCGCTTGTCGAAAGCGAGTTGGCTAAAATTTAATCACTTTTTTTGTGCCAATCAGAGAGCGCTCGTTTTAACGTGCGTCGAGATTGTTCGGGGGGGCCGCGTCTGCAATCCCGTCCCAGGCGCGGCCCCCTTTTTATTTTTTGCGGACAGGACCCCATACGCACCGGTCGCGACTACAGCGCCCAGATGAGTTGGACGGCCCCGAACACGCCTGGATCGATATTGATTTCGTCACGGCGATTATCCGAGAAACCATCGCCCTGAAAAACCTCTCGATCGAAGACGTAGCCTGTAGTGAAGTCGAGACTCAGCCCGCCAATAAGTTTTCTTTGCAGGCCGAGTGTGAGACGTTGGTCAAATAGATAGAAGAGTTCATTCCTTTCATGACGATCAGCTAGCCAGTAGGTTTCGTTGACGACCTGATATCCGCCGTAGAGACTCCAGTTGTCGCTTAGCCGCCGTCTCGCCAAGATATTGGCGTTGGTAAGTGGAAAATAACTGGCGACGATGGAGAAGGTCTCGGTCGGTCGGTATTGGAGCGAGAACGGAATGCCGATGTTGGCGTGAAACCGGTCGCTTGGTCGCCACACGTAGGCCAAGCCTGGAAGTGGGTAAGGGAATTGCGACGTCGGCGAGTAGAAGAGACTATAGGTCCATGCATCGCGTTCGCGATAAGGGATCTCCACGGAGCCGATCGCCGTGACGGTCATGTCGCGAAAGGCGGCGAATGGCTGATCGCTGACCGAGCCGAAGTTAAGGATTGCTGCGGTCCTCCAGCCATTATCGAGATCGCGAAAGTTCATCGCCCCGCCTTCGATTTTCCAGAGATTATCCGGGACGGGAAGTTGCGAATCGGGGAGGATGGCTCCGGTGTTGATCGACAGATGGTCAACCGTACCAGTCGCTAACCAGATATTGCCTCCGCCGGGTGCGATGTAAAACGGCGCCGCGAGGCTGATCTGCTCGCCAGATTGAGACCAATCCTCAGGCTGACTTTGCACGTGCTGGGTCGGGATCCAAGACAGGCGCGATCTGAATGGAGAACGCTCTTCTCCGGGCGGTCCCATTTCGTTGTCCCGGAAACGAGTTGCCGTAGGAGATAGGGACTGCTCAAGCAAATCCTCCGCCAGCGGAGCCGGGCCGACTACTTCGAAAGGCTCAGGACTAATCGGCGGCAACGGCTCGACGCTGATTGGAATCTCAACGCCGAACCGTTCCTGAGCATGTAGCGTCGCCTGCGGGCAAACGAAGATCCCCGCAGCCAATAGCAAGAGCGCCGCTGGCCACCGGTGGAAGCTGTTATTAATCACTTAAATGATTGCCTCACGAAACCGCCGAGCGAGAGGATAGCGAACTAGCCGGGGGTGTCAATTCAAATCCCTGCGATCGGTTCCGGCAGAGGCACAGCGTGAGAATTCTAAAGCCAAAAGAGCTATCTAGCGGCATTTGCCATACGGACTCCGCCTGGAACCGATCGTGATCGCAATGGTTGGGTTGATGGGGCGTTACTAGAGCCCGAATGGCCACCTAGTGCCAGGCCTACTACGGAGGCGGGTTCTCGGCGCGTCGTAGCATTGCCAAGAAGCTACCGCATCGACGGGTTTAGAGATGCCTGGCGACGGCGCCAGTCGCGGTCACCGGCGTCGACCGGATCGCCGCTGGCCAGCCGATTCTTAACGGTGGCTTCTCGGCGTGTCTCACCTCAACGCGCAGCGAGACAGTGGCGAATTAAGGCTCGGCTGTGGCCAGAACCTGATGATACAGCTCATCTTGACCGGATTAGTTCCGTAGGTACAAGCCGGCGAAGGGCTCGTTGCTCAGTTGTGAAAACGCCCGATCGAGGTTCGCTGCGTGAGCGGCCCTGGAGCCGGAGTGGTCCGTTGAGCCGACTTTCGTGACGTGGCGGCCGGTCTCCGAGTGAATGTCATCCAAGGCGTTGCGGAACACTAGGTCATGCACTTCACGCTTGGGCGTTTTAGTAGGGCCGGCCACAGAATTGGTTCGGGCCGTGGGGGAGATTCTGCTGAACTTGGCAGCAGTCGCGTCGGCGGCAAGCGTCACTCCGGCCAGTGATGGGGCCCTGGCGAATGCCGTGTTGGCCGAGTTTGCAACAGTCAGGGCAGTGCCGGTGGCGAACAGCTGGAGCGGCTTGTTGGGGTATAGGTTCGCGAGGTCATTGACTCTCGCTAGGGCGACGGCGCGACGGACGGCGGCGTCGGCGTTGACGAGGCCGTTCCCGTAGGTGTTGTCGTCGCCAGGGGCCCCCAGGTCGTGGGCCGTATCGACGAGAATCTGGCGGACCGCTTCTGGCGTGAGCGACGTGTTGACGCTCCAAACCAGCGAAGCGATGCCGGCCATGTTCGGATTGGCGGCTGACGTTCCGCTGAAGTCCACCACGTTGCCCAGCTTGTTTACGGCAGGGGAATCGGTTGGCGCCATTAGCGTGAGATTCGAACCCCGATTGGAGTAGGCGGCGATGTTGACGCTCCAAGGGTTGGTCAAAGCACCGACGGAGAAACGATTCGTGCCTTCGAGGGCGCCGACCGACATGACATTGGGAAAGTAATTCTCCAGCTTCGCGACGCCGCTGACGCTGGTGGCCCAATTGGGATCGTCGATTTCCTGATAGCCATCGACTGGCCCTCCATTGCCGGCGGCAACCGCAAACAGAGCGATGTCGGAGTTGCGGCTGATCAAATCCTGGAGTTGGGCGAGGCTGCCGCCGTCGGTCAACCAAGATTCACCCTGGATTCCTCCTTGAAAGACGACTTTCTTACCGGTGGCGCGGGCGTAGGCGAGACCCTCCTCGATAGCTTGCGGCAAGCTGACGCCGTCACCGACAGCGCCGCCGCGGTAGACGTCAGTAATCAGGACGCTACTTCTCCAGTTGATGCCAGCCACGCCCACATTGTTGGCCATCGAGGCCATGACGCTCACCGCCATGTGGCCGTGCCCGTACCACGGATACGACGGAGACAACACGAGGTCTTCATCGTCGGTGGGGCCGGTGATCAACCGCGCCATGCTGATATCGTTGACGCCGAGGTAATGGGCGGCGGTGGGGCTGTTCAGGACTCCCGAATCGAGCGAGACCAAGAGGACGTCCGTAGAGCCCTGAGTGAACCGCCAGGCGCTTGGCACATCGGTGATGTGCAGGTTCCACTGGGAGCCGAAGGCGGGATCGAATGGGCGAACGGCGAGCTCATGAATCGAACCATCCGCGAACTGCACGCGCTCGAAGCCCTGGAAGTAAATCTCGCGGCCACCGGTCAGACGCATAAAGTCGTAGGCTGAACCCTGATAGATGGCCTGATTGGCGGTAGAGTAGTTAAAGCCGGCGGCGCCGTTGACGCTGAGGATTTCCGAGGCGGCGAAGCCGAGCTGGAGAGTGTCGGTTCCGCCGCCGCCGCGGAACACCTGGCCCGATCCGGCCCAGCCGGCGTATGCGTAGGTGTCGGCGTAGATCCGGCCGTCGGCGACGTAGCTAGAGTCAAGAATGTTGATTGTGTCGAGGGAGGAATAGTAGGTGGCGCCTTTATTCACTGAGATCCGCATGCGGAGCTGGTGCTCGCCGTTCTCGAGGCCGGGGATTGTCGCGAGATTGATCAGCGCATTCGTGGCCGCGGTAGTCTTGGGGAACGTTCCGAGCGTGGTGATCGCCCCGCTGGGGCCAATCGCTTCGAGCGTCATGCTACTCAGCGTGGTCCGGCCTGGGGGAGTGGCGAACGTGTAGTTGAGTCGCAGGGCGCCGTCATTGAAGACGGTATTGCGGTTGTCGTCGAGCGAGGCGTCCCACACGTCGAAGCCCGAGAATAGCGTGCTGGCCTGGGTGACGTTGATTCGCTCGCAGTCGACGCCGTCGCCGAGCTGGCCGAAGTTGTTATTCTCATTCGACTCGGCGACCTGGCCAGCAGAGTCGGTCTTCATGATGACGTAGAAGTCTTGGCCACTAAACCCACTGGGAGTGGCGGCTGGGAGCTTGAGACTGATGGTTTGCTTGGCGCCCGAGCTCGCGGCGGCGATTGACGCGTGGGCGTAGGAGGCGCCCCCCTGAGCGAGCGACAACGGCACATCGTCGCTGGAGCCGACAGCGTCCTTCGAAAGATACCACTGGACGTTGAACGCGCCGCTGGCGGTGTTTCCTGAGTGTTTTATCTGCACATCGATGTTAAACGCACCGCCCCAGCTGGCGGCGTTCGTCGCCAACACGCTTTGGCCGTGCAGGTCGATTGCGGTGGCCGGGGGCGCGGCTACCCCGGGATTGACGACCATGGCATAGTTGGGATTTAGGGCGCCGTTCTTGCCAAAGACCTGGATATAGTACGTACCGGCGCGGAGACCTTTCAGTGAAACGGACTCAGCATCAGTCCTGGAGAGCGATGCTCCAACTTGCTTCCCAGAAGTGGTGAAGACTTTCAGGTCGAGGTCGCCATTAGCGTGGGTGAATTTCAAGTTCACCGCCGCAGTCAGGCTGTCGGTGACGTTGAAGGAGTACCAGTCCGCCTTGTCAGCCATCGCCAGGTTCTTGAATGTATTGACGACAGCAAGGTTGCCCAAGCTGCGTGCTTCCGTCTTCGTGTCGTTGTTTTCGTAGGCATCGTCCACTAGCCGGGAGGCGGCCATGAGTCGCCGGTCTTCTAGATGCTCGAACTGAAGGGCGGCTCGCTGGGGCTTTTGACGGCTGGGCATTTCTAATCCTGAGTTTTGCGAGCCGATCTTCGGCCGCTAGTGTGGGTGTCCACGGTGCAATGCGTCAAATCCAAGGAACCGTTACATAAATTCGGGCGCCCCCGATTGATAAGGCCGGTAAGGGCGGCGGATTCGCCACCTCCAGCGGCGTTCCCGGCACTGGAGATTTGGAAACCGGGCAGCGTGAATGAATAGGCCACCTTGTTGGACGAAAAAACCGGGACGACTCGCTCGGAGTCGCCCCGGTTTGCAATTGAACTGAACCTACTTACCGCTGATTCCTTCGCGGGTTTTGCGGCTTCCGGTGATCGCGGGGATTAGGAGTTGTTTTGAATCCGCCCGGAGACAAGTGGTCGATGATGGTTTTCGGATTGTGGATGTTGATCAGATCGCCGATTCCAATGCCCGTGCCATAGATCGTATTATCACGCGGCGGTCGCTGCGAATCGCTGACCTGTACGCTGCCGTTGTTGCCTACCGGCGGCGGCTTGACGCCATAGCCGTGACCTTGGCCATAAGGGCCGTAGCTTTGGCCAGAAGTGCCAACGTTCGGAGTGCCGAGGCTCTGATGATCACGGATCTCGACGGTCGCGTTCAGCGGGCCGCCGGGTGTGCTGATCGAGGTCCCGTTGGCCTTTTCGCGTTCCCAGTGGCCGTTAACCCAAACGTAGCCCGGGCGGCCATTTACCGGTGCGGGCGGGACGGGCGTCGCAACATCGGGCGTCGGCACACGTCCGTCGGGACGACCCGGGTCGAGCTGCACCGGCTCCTGGTGCTTCTGGTGGTGGCGGCCAAGTTTGCGAGCGAGATCGAGTTTCGACTGAAAATTCGACTTTCGGTTCTGGGAATACTTGTCGAAGTTCCGCCTGTTATTGCTGCTGTTCTGATTGCGATTGCGGTTTTGCTGATCTGCTGAGGCATTTGGGACCAGGTTAAGAACGCTGAAGAGGACGGCGGAAGTAAAGAGGATGCGATTAATGAGACACCAGTCTTTCTATTTAGAACTTGAAGTGCGTTGCGGGCAAGCGATGCTTGCCTCTACCGAATTAGGCGTACTCCGAGCGTGAATGTTACAGGCGGCGAGTTGGCGGCCCGTAGAGTATCTTGTCGATCACCATCAATCGGCTTGTCGGGTGTCGTCACAGCTTTGACGTATCACACGAGGGCCCAGGCTTAGGGATCTTGGCGCAATGCCGCGTAAACCGGGAACCTATTGGAGTTTCACTCTGCGATAATTTTGGCCTCGCGGCACAGGATTTCGCTGTGCAGCCAGTCGACCAGAAGGCACCTGACAATGCATCGGGCGAATCGACGAATGGCACTTAGTTCTTGCTAATCCCTTTCAGAATGGCCAGTTTGGCTTCGTGCGTGGGCAATTTGAGCTCGGCATATCGCTTCGATCTTGGCTTCCGATATCTGGGCTCGAATCGATCAGGTCGGTTGGCCACGCGATGAAGGGCGACGGCGTCGAGAAGCTGCTCGTAGAGGACGACTCGGAACGCGTCATCGCGGCGATCTTGAAAGTCGAGCAGTGGCCGAAACGCCTCCAGCGTTTGCAGAGTTCCTTTGAAGCTGACCGTGCGCGGCTCCACGCCGAGCTTCGTCGCCGCCTGCGCCATGATCGTGCGGATGAGGTTGTAAGCGAGGATGTGCGTCCAGACCTCTTTGTGGACGAGATCCGGCGTCTTGCAGCGCAGGATGTCCATTTGCATCGTGGACTTGATCGACCGCAGATCGAGCTCGTTGTTCCAGCGCGCACGATACAATGGGGCCAGGTCGTCCTTGCTCGTTTCGGCTGGGTCTAGCAACGTCGTCGCCACGACGATGGCTTTCGTCCTGAATCCAGGTTGTTCCACCCGAAAGCGCGCTTCGCGAATCGTCACGTACTCCGGCAACGATTCGTAGGTTGGTCGATCCACCGAGCAAATCGACGTCGGCTTGTGCCAGCGAACGACGTGATCGTCGTGGCCCAGGCGTATTCCGCGGCGAAAGTCGGCTTTTCGGTGGGCCTTGTTGAGCCGACTGACCAAGTCGACGCCGCGCTCTTGAAGCAGCACGATTCCTGTCCAATTGGATAACAGGCTGTCGGCCAGCAGCACGTCGCCGGGTCGAAGGACATCCCATCATTGACGCAGCAAGGTGACCTCGCCTTGCCCCTTGCCGGCATAACGGCAGAATCCAAGATTGAGCACAGCGCCGCAGGCCAGCGACGTGACGGCGCCGATCCGTGCGATGGGGAAGCCAAGCCCCGGCTGCTGGTTATAAACCTGCGGATACGCGGCTTGATTCTCGGGGGTGTCGGGCATGCTCACCGTCGTGCCATCGAACATGCAGACGCGTCGTCCCTTCCAAAGCCATCGGGAATCAAGTTTGGCGTCCAACGCACGACCCACCAAGCAGGCCACCGCCGAGAAGAACTGTTCCGGCAGGCGTTTTCGAGCTTGGCAGTAAGCGCTAGTCGTCGCCGAGCACGAGCGTTCTCCCTGCGAAACGCGATGAGCGATCAAGCGGGCGACCGCTGCGCGACAGGAATGATCGGCGCTGAGCACTTGGCCCAAGAAGACCCACAGCGTCACCATCGGCGAGTAAATGCGATCAAGCCAAACGACGCCCGTTGCTGTCAACGCTTGCGAGATGGCGTCTTGTGACAGCACATTCGTGAATGGCAGATCGCCATCCTGAAGAAACTGTCGCCGCAGAAAACTCGTCTGTTGTTGAAACCGTCCGTGTTTGTAAAATTGCATCTTTGGCCTCCTTGCCGCGATGGGCGTGTGACAACACCATCTGAAGCAAGAGAGGCCCTTTTCGCCTATCTCAGTTCAAGACCACGAGTTCCGCCAGAACTAAGTGCCATTCGGCGAATCGACCGACATTGCTTGCGAAACCGCGTTCGGCGGATCCAGCAAATCGTTCGATTGTCGGCGCGTTTCGGCCGCCAGAATGACCGCCGAGTGTCCGGCCAAGCGCGGAGATGAGTTTCTGGAGCGGCCGAAGCGTACTTTCAAACGCATGAGTTTCCGAGATTGTCCGCCCACCCATAATCGGTCGTTTGTTGGATATTAAACGCTGTGTTGAGTTGATGACACTTGCCAGGTTTCCGACAAATGGCACGTCCTCCGGCAGTCGCCAGCAACAGCAGTGTGAGAGTTGTCGGCTCGGGTACGGCAACCCTATTGGCCCCCAATGAGCCGGCCCCGTAGTTCGCCTGCCATGTGGCCAGATCACCCGCGCTTAGCGGAGCCGGCGAACCGCCCCGCTGCCAAATGAGAAAGTCGTGGCCATCGACATCGTTGTCGAGATCGAAGTCGCCTGTGCCCTTCGAGATTGTGGCGATGAAGCCGTGGAAGCCTGCGTCGTCAATATAGAAGCCGACGACGCGGTCGCCGCTGATCCCGTTCGCAATGGTTTCGTGAGCGCCCGGGTAGGCGAGCGGCGTCCAAGTCGTACCGTCGTAGAGAAAGCTGCCGCGCGGACCGGAGATTGGCTCGTAGACGCCGACGATATTCCCGCCGTCGATGTCGTAGGCGCTGGTCGCCGCCGCGCCGGGGTACTCGAGCGTCGTCCAGGTGACGCCGTCGTAAAGGAACCCGCGAGTCAAGCCGGCGCGGCTGTAGTCGCTGTAGTCGCCGACGATCTTGTCACCATCGATCTTGAATGCCTGCGTTGCGCCGAGGCCGTCGATAATGTCGGGGTGTTGGAGCGTCGCCCATGTATCACCGTCGGAGAGGAAGCCTGAAAGTACCCCGCTCTGGCTGTAATACCCCACGATTTTCGTTCCACTGATGCCCCTGGCCACGATGGAAGCCGCGCCGGGGTCAGCCAACGTCGTGTAGGTCGTGCCATCGTAGAGAAACGATTGATTCCCGCCCTCGAAATAGCCGACGATGTTCGCGCCGTCAATGTCCGTCGTGCCGGTGTCGGTATCGCCTGGAAAAGTGAGCGGCGTGAAAATGGCGCCATCGTAGCGGAAGCCAGAAAACACGGAACCATTCCAGAAAGTGCCGACGACATTGGCGCCATCGACCCCGGTAAGCCCGCTGCCATCGGTCCCCTGATAGTCGAGCGTTGTCCAGGTGATGGTCTGAGCGTTGGCCTCATCGACGAACAAAAACGCGACAGCCAGGATAGTCGTGCCATGCAGCCAGCCCATCCTAGGCCGGCGCGTTGCCGCTAAGAACGTGTTTTGAAATCTAGTTTGTCGCATTGGCGAGTCGTCTCGCCATGAGCCCGATCATGGCGATTTGAATGAGGGCTTCACTGGAGGCGGGGAGTTTTTCGTAGTCTCGTGCGTGACGGCGATGACGGGTCAAC
>JBGSMO010000296.1:0-35988 GCA_041740115.1 Pirellulales bacterium | reverse complement strand
CGAGGTCGACGCGATCGTCGCCCTGGTGGAACGCCGCACGGGGCTGCGCGCGGCGGCGTTTTACGGCACTTCCGGCTATTAGCTGGGCAGCCCCTGGCTCCGCCAGGGGGTAGCGCGCCGTCGGGCGACGCCTACCGGCATGGTACCGACCCCCTGGCGGAGCCAGGGGCCTGCATAGCGCCGTTTTCGATCTTGCCTCGGGCGACTATGCTGTGAGCTTTTCCTGCCATTTCGCTGGTGCTTTCTCAGGATTCGCAAGACGATGAAGATTGCCGTTATTGGAACTGGTTATGTAGGCCTCGTCACGGGGACCTGTTTCGCCGACAGCGGCAACGAGGTGACCTGCGTCGATATCAACAAGGCGAAGGTCGACGCCCTGAATCGCGGCGAAATCCCCATCTACGAGCCAGGGCTCGCGGAGTTGGTCGAGCACAACGTCGAGGCCAAGCGCCTGACGTTCACGACCGACCTGGCCGCTGCGGTGAAGCCGGCCGACATCGTTTACCTGGCCGTCGGCACGCCGCAAGGCGCTGACGGGGCGGCGAATCTTTCCGCCCTCTGGAGCGTCGTCGAATCGCTCGCCCCGCATCTGCGGACCGACGCCGTGGTGGTCACCAAGAGCACCGTGCCGGTCGGCACCTGTGCGCGGATCACCAGCATGCTGCGCGAGTTCACCGGCCGTGACTGCGACGTGGCGAGCAATCCCGAGTTCCTCAAAGAGGGCGCCGCGATCGAGGACTTCATGAAGCCTGACCGCGTCGTCGTCGGCGTTCGCCGGCAGGAAGTGGCCGACACGCTCCACCAGCTGTACGGGCCGTTCCTTCGTACCGAGAAGCCGTTCCTTTCGATGTCGCCCGAGAGCGCCGAGATGACGAAGTACGTCGCCAACGCGCTGCTCTCGACGAAGATCAGCTTCATTAACGAAATGGCCAATCTCTGCGAACGGATGGGGGGCGACATCAACGACGTCCGCCGCGGCATCGGGCACGATAGCCGGATAGGCTTCGCGTTTCTCTTTCCCGGCGTCGGCTACGGCGGCAGTTGTTTCCCGAAAGACGTGCGGGCGCTCGAAGCGATGGCGGTGCAGCATGGGCTGGAGCCGACCATCTTGCGGGCGGTCGACGCTGTGAACGAACGGCAGAAGTCGGTGATGGCGGACAAACTTCAGCAACACTTTGGCGGCGACCTCGGCGGGAAGACGATCGCCATTTGGGGCCTGGCGTTCAAGCCGCGCACCGACGACATCCGCGAAGCGCCGGCCCTGACGCTGATTGACTGGCTGCTGGAGCGAGGCGCCAAGGTGAAGGTCCACGACCCCGAGGCGATGAACAACGTCCGGGCCGACTACGGCGACAAGCTGGCGTATTGCGACATGCGGATGGACGCCCTCGATGGCGCCGACGCCCTCTGCATCATGACCGAGTGGAAGGATTACCACTCGCCCGACTTCGCGGAGATGTACCAGTTGCTGAAATCGCCGGTGATCTTCGACGGGCGGAACCTGTACGAGCCCGAGCGGATGAAGCGGCGGGGGTATAAGTATTACAGCATTGGTCGGCCAGCGGTGTGATGGTGCAGACGCCACAACATCAATCTCTCTGGTCCCCTCCCTTGAGGGGGAGGGTTAGGGAGGGGTGATTGCGGCGTTACCAGTGTTCCACCCCCTCCCCAGCCCTCCCCTCAAGGGGGAGGAAGCCAGAGGATTCTTAATGCGCCGCTCCTTCGTTGACACCCCTCGGGAGCGGGTTTAGCCTTGAGGGTAGCCGGGCCGGCAGGGGCAACGCTGGGGACGGGCAGAGTTTTCTTCGGGGCGACTCTTATCGCGGCGCGCCGCCACAGGCGGACGGAACTTCTCGCTGCGCATATCCCCTGAACGGGATGGACGATCGGACGACGCTTTGCCAGCATGATTGCCGGCGGTGCGCGGTGAGAAAGGCAACCATGTCAAGATTCTTCGGTTCGTTGGCCCGCACGCCGGCGGCCCTTGTCATTGCGCTCGCTTGCTTGGCGTCGCGCGCCGGCGCCACCGGCGTGCCCATCGGCGGTTTTCTGCCGCTAGTCGGAATTGGATTGACCGACGAGTTCAATGACGATTTCGTGTTCTTTCCGCAGCCAAGCAGTTTTCCTGCGGGAACGCTGTTGGGCGCTGGCGGCCACGCTCATTACGATGTGGCCTTGCTCGACACGGGTGCCGCAGTCACGCTACTCACCTCCGCGGCATTTGACGACTTTGGTTTGGGGAGCGCTTCGCCGGGACAATCTGACGGTTACCGCGGAACGGGGACGGTGGGAATCGGCGGCGCCACCGGAACCCTAGTGGCGGAGATCAACGATCCGTTAGGACTTTACGTCGGCGGGCTGCAGGGACGGACTGGGACGGCGCCGTTCACGATGGATCATGGCGCATTGGCCGGACAGACGAACACGTCGACAATCACTTTGCCCGAAGAATCCGATCTGCCAAACGTCGTCGGCTTGAGCTACGCCAGCCAGTACGCGACGTCGATTCGCAGCGATCAGCCGCAGATCTTCACGCTCAATGGGCGGACAGTGCGGACGCCGGCGATCGAGTTTCTGGAGCTCGGCACGGGCGGACAGCAAGGGATCGTCCGCCGCGCGCCATTGTCGCTGAACCCGAGCGCCTCGTTCTCTCAACCGCCAGCTTACTTCCCCGATATCGAGAATCCTGACCTGCTCAACAAGCCGTACGAGAATCCGTCGATTCCGACGATTATTCAGGGAGGATTGTTCCTCAATGTCAACCTCGCGAACAGCGGTTCGAATCTAACGAACGCGTCGTTCTTTTTCGACACCGGCGCCGACGTGACGGTCCTCTCCGAACTGACGGCCCTGCAACTCGGGATTGACGTCGTGCTCGACACGCCCGACTTCACCGTCGCAGTCATCGGCTCGGGCGGTACGAAGGCGGACGTGCCCGGGTTTTATCTCGATTCGTTCACCATTCAGGCCACCGGCGGCAGTGTCGTTGCGACCAATGTCCCTGTAATCGTGCTGGACGTGGCCGATCCTTCGAACTCAGCGAACATTGTGCCTGGCATCGTGGGTACTAATTTACTCGCGGGTCGCAACTTGGTAATTGATCCAGTCCCCTCGCTCGGCGGCGGCGGCGTTCCCAGCCTATATATAAGCGATCCGGTGACGAGCGAGGCGAACTGGATCTCGACCGCTCCTTCAATAACTTGGTTTGGCGCAGAACGCTGGAATCAACTCTTATCGCCAGGGAAACTTAACGTTACGAACGTGCGGCATGTCGCCGGCGGCAATCAAGAGGTCATTCTGAACGACAATGCTACGCTATGGGAGTTGAATGTTTCCGGCGCCGGCGGCGAGCAACAGATGATGCTCCGCGTGCTAAATCACGGACCCCTCACGACCTTCGCCGGCGTCAACATCGAAGAACACGGCGTCATTCAGCTCGAGGGGGGATCGCTCGACGCCCAATACGTCGAGATCCTCGGCGGCACGCTCGCCGGCAGCGGCAGCATTATGACCGGCAGTGGGCCGATCGACGGGCAGGTTGAGAACCGCAACGGCCTCGTGGCGCCTGGCGTTGGCGTCGGAGCCGGCACGCTGTCGATCACCGGCCGCTTCGCCAACGGTCACGACGGCGCGCTCAACATCGAACTAGGGGGCCTGACCGCTGGGACGCAATACGATCGTCTGCTGATCGATGGCGTTGCGACGCTCGACGGGACGCTCAACGTCTTGTTGGTGAATCTAGGCGGCGGGATGTTCGCGCCGGCGCTAGGAAGCGTCTTCTCGATTATTGAGGCCGACAGCGTCGGCGGAACGTTCTCGGCCCTGAACCTGCCCGCGCTAGCCAGCGATAAGATGTGGTTCGTCGGTTACGAAGAGACGAGCGTGCTGCTCAAAGTCACGTTACCGGGCGACTTCGACGGCGACGGCGGCGTCGACGACGACGATCTCGCCGTGTGGAAGAGCGGCTACGATTCGACGTACGGCGGCGACGACTTCCTGGCGTGGCAGCGCTACTTTGGGCAGAACATCGGAGCGATTGCAGCTGTGCCGGAACCTGCGGCCGGAGTTCTGATCACGATTGGGCTGGCAGCGGTTGCGCTGCGGCGGCGGACGGGATAGGCTTCTCTCAGATCTCTCACCGCTCCGGCGGGTCGTTGACCCGCGGCTACCGTCATTCGATCGGGCGCTCGGTCTTCAGCGTGCTCGTGGCGTGGATCGTTTTGCTCTTCGTGAACTTGGGGGCGATCCAGCCGTTCGTGTCGAGCGGTACGTCGACGGTGACGGTGACTTCGTCGTCGGTCGGACCGATGACGGTGACCTTCGAGTCGCGGGCGCCGACGATCTTAAGCATGCTGTTCGCCCTGGCGGTCGCTTCCGCGGCCGTGGCGCCGGGGACCATCGCGTGGCGGGCCGCTTCGTAGGCAGCTTGGTCGGCGGTGTGGCGAATGATATTCAGTCGGCCGAACTCCAGACTGGCGATGACCAGCGTGAAGAAGAGTGGAGCGACAATGGCGAACTCGACCGCGGTAGCGCCGGTGCGGCGGCGAGTTGCGAGTTTCGAGTTTCGAGCGATGCGAGTAGCCATGTCGGGGCACTAGTTAGTGGGCGCTGGCGTCAAAATCGTCATTCAGAGCGGAGCGAAGAATCTGGCCGTTCACTGTCGCTAGATCCTTCGCTTCGCTCAGGATAACGGACCCTACGCTCACTTAAAGCTCACTTTAGTCTGTCAGCATCACCGGCAGCGTCGAGGCAATCTCGCGGAAGATCGCTTCGAGTTCGCCGGCGTTGTCAGCATGGAAGTGCTTGCCGCCGGTAGCTTCGGCGACTTTCTTCATGCGGCTAATATCGGCTTCGTTGCTGAAGGTCACGGTGTTGATCGTGATGTTCTGTTTGGCCGCCTTCTTCGCCGCGGTGACAGGGTCGCCGCCGGAGTTGTGGAGTCCGTCGGTCATTACCACCATCGTGCGGACGGCAAAGGGTCGAACGTTTTTGCTCGTCAGGACCTTCACGCCGTTGTCGATGCCGGCGCCGATGGCCGTATTCCCTTGGACGGGACGGCTGCTGAGGTCGTCCATGTCGTCGCGGATTGGCTCGTAATTGAAGTCAAGCGGCGCGTTGATGTCGGAGGTGGTGAAGTTGTATCCGCAGCCGCTTCCCTTGCTGGAGTAGCTGACGAGGGCGCACTGCTCTTCTTGGAGCGTGTCGTCGAGTTCCTCGAGAAAAGCATAGACAGCAGTGTACAGCCCTCCCCAGCGGCTTTTCGTCATATTCGGCTTCGCGCAGGCGCCGCCAGAAATTTTCGAGCCGTCGAGCGACCACATCATCGAGCCCGAACGGTCGACGACCAAGCAGATGTCGCGATCGAGTTGCGTCGAAGTGGCGATGTGAACCGGTTCAAACGTCGTCGTGCCCAGCATCCGGCCAAGGAGGAGCCCCACCGGGCCGGCGGCGGAGGAGGCGGTGCGCTTGCCGGTGACGCGGACGGCGTTCGGTTGCGATCCGCCGGCGGTGAAATTGAAACGCGACGTGCTGTTCGACTGAGCGCCCTTGCCGATTTCGATTTGATCGTTGGTAAGCTTCAGGCCCTTGCCGGCGACATTGTTCTTCGCAGCGGCGTCGACGGCGGCTTGCCGGGCCTGCCCCTGATTCTGCGACATGCTGAGGGTCTTGGCGCCGGCGCGGGCGGCGGCGTCGGTGGCGACGGAAAGTTCCGTTCGCGCGAGCTGCATGTAGGCGACGTCGACGGCGAACGCCGCGGCGATGATGAACAGCGGCAGGCAGATAGCGATCAGCGGCAGCATGCCGCCGCGACGCAAATGACGCGAATGACGAATGACGAACGACGAATGGCGAACAGATCGCGGTGCGCGCGTTCCTTTAGCGCGTCGGCATTGGCCGAGCGAACCCCCCGCACATTCGTCATTCGTCATTCGATAATTCGTCATTGTTCTAAAATTCTTTCATCATGGTGGCTGAACCGGAGAGCGTGCGGCCGCTGAAAAAGGAGCCAGGGATCACCGAGTTCTTACCGGCAGGCGCCGAGACGGTCACGGTGATGTACTCGCCGCGGGCGATCGACTGGAAGTTGGTCGGGGTGATCGTGATTTTCGCGTCGTTGACGCGGCGATCAGTAAGGACGGCGTCGCAAGCCGCCTCGACGTTCGCGGTCGTAGCGTCCGGTTCGATGGAAGTGCGGATTCCCTCGTAAGCAGCGACGGTGAGGGACTGCTTGAGGAAGATCATCGTGCAGGACTCGATCATCGCGAGCACGAGCAGGACGAGAATCGGCAAACAAACGGCCAACTCGGCTGCGGCGACGGCACGGCGCGAACCGCGGTTCATGGGGTGGCTGGAGGGCCGTCGCATGGCAAATCCGAAGGGTTGCAAATGTCCAAATGAAGTTGCGGGAAACCGTCGCTCAACTGTAGCTTAGGTGGCGGCGGCGACCGCCGTCGGCTCTTCGGCCGCGGCCGGGGTTTCCGCAAGCGGCGGATCGACGACTTCGCCCTTCAATCGGGCGACCATCAAATTGAAGTCTTCGGCCAGACCTTGCCAAAAATCGATTTCGCGGAATTTGAGCGGACGGAACTCCTCGCCGTTGGCCAAACTGCGGATGGTGTTTCGCATCCGATAGATCGGCCCGGCGAAACGATGGCTGAGTTTGATCGTATCGAGGATGAAGACCGGCAACAGGAAGAACATCACCAGCAGGAAGGGGCCGTGGGTCCACCACACCTGTTGGGCGTGTTCCTCGAACGTCCGGAAAGGATTGCTGAGCACCTGCAGGCAGAATGCGACCAAGCCGGCGACCGCAATGAACGTACACCAGTGCAGCACGAGCCGGCGAACGAGTGCGCCCTGCACTTTGGGATCGACGAACGTCTTCTTGCGGCCTGAATGCGACATGGGACCGACGCCTTGTAACTGCCCAACGGCGATGCAGGAGAAGTTCCAATTGAGTCGACGGTGCGGCGTCGACGCATCGCACAACGAAAGGGTAGGTCATGCCAATCGATGGCAGGCTGCAAGGTGATCAGAGTTGCGGCAGATCGGCACGGCGAGTTCGTCGTAGCGGCTGGCATAGCCGTTACAACCGGACCGCTGGCGCTGGTTAGCGCGCCGCCTCGGCCAGAAGGCTCTCGACGCGGCGGTGGAGTTCGAAGACCGCTGTGCGCACCGCGACGTACTTGCCGCGAACACTAAGAAGCTTCTTCAGCGGCTCCCAAACGTCGGTAGGAAGCTCCGCAGCTTTCGCGGCGGCGGCGAACTCGGCGGCCTGCGCGTCGGCGTCGTCGCGACGCGGCGAGTAGGTAAGCAGCAGCAAGTTCGAGCGAATGCCCAAGTCGGCGAGAGCGCCCGCTGCCGGGCCAAATCGATTTGACGCGGCGGCGACCAAGCTCGCCGCCGCCTCGCCGGAGATCGCTTCGATGACGGCTTGCTCGGGAGTCTGGTCCGACTTTGGCAGCGGCAGCGGCGGCAGCGTCACGCCCAATTCGGCGGCCGCGACGTCGGCTTCGCTGCGGATCGGCTCGTAACGCTCGGCGGGGAGTTGCTTGGCGTTCATCGCGGCGGCGAGGCTCCACTTGCCGGCGGCTTGCCAAATGAGCAGCCGTTGCGCGGGCGTCGCAGCGGGAACCGTAGTCGTCGTCGCGGCTCGCGAAGTCGCGGCCGAATCGGTTGAACTCTCGCCGAAGAGCTCGCCGGCAGTCGATTCAGCTTTGCGAGTCGGCTGAGCGGGGAGTTCGAGCGGCGGCGTCTCCAGCGGCGGCGAAATCGGCTCAGCGACCGATTCGCTGCCGACTCCCGCGGCGGGCGCCTGTTTCACGGGGAGTATTTCGCGCGTCTCGTCCGCAGGCGCCGCCGCCCCGTCGCCGGCGGTTTTCTCCACCGCGGCGTTCTTCTCGCCGACCGTCGCCTGAACAACTTCCGGGGCGGGTTCGTACCTAATTTCCTCCCAGCAGCCCAGGCTGCCGGCCAACGGCAGCGCGAGCGCCAATTGTCCCGCCAGGCGGGCGAGATTAATCACTTTGGAAACTGGCTTGGGCAAGGGCGGATCAATGCTAGCGATGATTTGTCGTCGTGTCGCCGACGGAAGAATCAACTATACTCAAATTCCCGCCGGGAGCCGATGGCGCCCTCCTTACCTACCGTACGTCTCGCGACAACCTGCTTCGGCGCGTGCGATTGACGACAGTCTGGCGATGATGTGAATTTGTCGATGGATAAGTCTTCACCCCTTGCTGAGTTCGCAGACGAGCCGCTGTCACGGCGCGGTTTCCTCGGCCGTTCGGTGAAGTATCTCTCTTTCGCGGCGGCTGGGACGTTTCTTTACACCTGGCGGGTGGAACCGCACTGGGTGGAGGTAGTGGAATGGCCGCTGCCGATCGAAGGGTTGCCGACCGAACTCATCGGCAAGCGACTAGTCCAGGTAAGCGACCTTCACGCGGGACCAATCGTCGACCAAAACTTCCTGACTTCATCGTTGGAAGGCATCGCTGAATTGCGGCCTGATGCGATTGTCGTCACGGGCGACTTCATGACTTGCGACGGCGACGAATCCGTGGCGCAGGCGATTGACGCGATGCGCGCCCTTCCAACGGCGCCGTTGGGGCGGTTGGCGATTCTCGGCAACCATGACTACGGGAGCCGATGGCGGCAGGACGGCGCCGCCGCCAAACTCTGCAGCGAGTTGGAGAAGCTTGACATTCGTTCGCTTCGAAATGAAGTCGGGGCGATGGGCGGGTTGCAGATCGCTGGCGTCGATGACTTTTGGACCTCCCACTTTCAACCGGAACGGACGCTACGAGATCTCGCGACCGACCGCCCTGCCCTGGCACTCTGCCATAATCCCGACGGCGTCGACCAACCAGAGTGGGCCAACTATCGCGGTTGGATTCTCGCCGGCCACACGCATGGCGGGCAATGCAAGCCGCCGTTCTTGCCGCCGCCCATCTCTTCGGTCACGAACCGACGCTATGTGGCCGGGGAGTACGACCTCGCGGGAGGGCGCCGCATGTACATCAACCGCGGGTTGGGCTACGCGCACCGCGTTCGCTTCAACGCTCGGCCGGAGATTACGGTCTTCACGCTGCAGCGAGCGTAGGCTGGGACAACGTCTCACCAGCGCCACGTTGGACTCTGCTGCCGGTAAGACGTTGTCCCGGCCTACGATTCGCCCTGGCCAATGAGGCCAATTCTCCGTAGTTTGGCGGTATGTCGGCGACTGCTGAGCCATTGAAGAAGCCTATTGCTCTTACGGAGCGCAACTCCCCGACAGAGCCGGGAACTGCTTGGACGACGCTCGCGCTGGGATTGCTGGGGAGCCTCCTCTGTTACCTCGCCCACCCGCCGGTCGGCTGGAGCCTGCTAGCGTGGATCGGACCGGCCGCGTGGTTTTACATGGCGCGGCTGCCCGCGATGCCGGGACGCCGACCCTATTGTGCGTTGTGGTTCGCCGGGATGGTTTTCTGGCTGGCGGCAGTGCAGTGGATCCGCCTGCCGCACGAACTGAATATCTTCGGGCTGTTCCTGCTCGCAGCATATCTCGGCGCCTACTTGCCGGTCGCCGTCGCGTTGACGCGGGTGGCGGTCTTTCGACTCGGCGTGCCGCTATGGCTCGCGGCGCCGGTTGCGTGGACGGGGCTCGAATGGCTGCGGGCGAGGCTCTTTACCGGCTTCCTGATGGCGTCGCTCGCCCACACGCAGATTCGCTTCACCGCGATCATTCAAATCGCCGACGTGCTGGGCGAGTATGGGGTGACGTTCCTGATCATCCTCGTCGCCTCCTCGATCGCAGAACTCGCCTACCAACTAAGCGAGCCGGGGCGTCCCCGCCCCCGGCGCCTCCTAGCCGCCGCCCTCCCTCCCCTCGTCGCGCTATTCGCCGCCTACACCTACGGCAGCATCCAAATTGCCAAACTCCATTCCATCGCGCACGATGCGAAGACCACGACCATCGCCCTCATCCAAAGCGACATGCTCGCCGACTGGAAGGGAACGCCCGCACGCGACGACGCCGTGATGGAACAAATGGCCGAGCTCTCGCGCGACGCGGTAAGCGAACACGACGGCGTCGACCTGATCGTTTGGCCCGAAACGATGTTTCGTATGACCTATCACCACGCCGCCGACGGCTATCGCCCGCCGCAGGAATTGCTGACGCAGCCCGTCAGTGCGATGTTCAGCGAAGCGGCGGCGTACCTCAGCGCGTTGTCGCGTGAGTTGAACGTGCCAGTGCTGGTCGGCCTCGATCGCGTCTTCTGGGCGCCGCGGCCTGAAGACTGGGATCCCAAACTAGAACCAGGATTCCCCTTTACCTACGAGCAGTTCAATTCCTCCGCGGCCTTCGACCGCGCAGGCCAACTCGTCGGTACGTACGACAAGATGCATCTCCTCCCCTTCGGCGAATACATCCCTTTCGTGCACTGGCTCCCCTTCCTCAAAAACTACTCGCCCATTACCGGCGGCGCGCAGCCGGGCGCGGGGCCGGCGGCGATCGAGATCGACGGCGTCGTTTACTCGCCGAACATTTGCTACGAAACGGTGTTGCCGCAGCTCATCCGCCGGCAGGCCGCTGAACTTTCACGGCAAGGCAAAACGCCCGACGTGCTGGTCAACCTCACCAACGACGCCTGGTACTGGGGCTCCAGCGAACTCGACATGCACTTGGCCAGCGGCGTCTTCCGGGCCGTCGAAATGCGGACCCCGCTCGTCGTCGCGGCGAACCGCGGCCTCTCGGCCCACGTCGACTGCCTCGGGCGAATCGTGGCCGCGACCGAACGCGACGTGCCGACGTCGCTCGTGGCGACGGTGACGCTGCCCCCTCGCAGTGGCGTGTTCCCCAGCCCCTTCGCCGCTTACGGCGACTGGTTCGCCCTCGCCTGTCTGGTATGCTGCATAATCCTGGCGGCCATCGGCTGGCACGGACGGCGAACTGCGCGGCGGGTGAAGCGAGAATGATCGGGCGCCACTGGCGTGTTGCCAGTGAGAAGTGCCGAGCGAGTACCCACTTCCGCATTGGCAGCATGCCAGTGGCACCCGTAGGGCGTTTTGGAAAGCCGAGCTTCGATCGTTCCCATTCCGCATCCGCCAATCCCCATTTGTGTTGTCGCTCCGGCGGGTCGTTGACCCGCGGCTACCTTCCTCCCACCTCTGACCCCCGACCTCTCCCCTCCCATGCCCGTCGTGCTGCAACTTCAGGACGCTTACAAGCGTTATGGCGATCAAGAACTTCTCGACGGGGCCAACTGTGCGCTGGCCGACGACCAGAAAATCGGCCTGATCGGTCGCAACGGCGCCGGCAAGAGTACGCTCTGCCGGATTCTGCTGGGGGACGAAGAACTCGACGCTGGCGAGGTGGTGCGGAGCAAGAAGCTGCGGCTCGGCTATCTCCGTCAGCACGATCCGTTTCTCGACGGCGAGACGGTGCTCGACTTTCTGATGCGCGACAGCGAGCAGCCTGACTGGCGCTGCGGCGAGATCGCGTGGCAGTTCCAACTCCCCGACGCGATGCTCCACCAACCGGTCCGGTCGCTCTCGGGCGGTTGGCAAACCCGCGTGAAGCTCGCCGCCCTGCTGCTCCACGATCCGAACCTGCTAATTCTCGACGAGCCGACGAACTTCCTCGACTTGCGCACGCAGATGTTGCTCGAAGAATTCTTGCGCGGGTTCAAGAGCGGCATCCTCGTGGTGTCGCACGATCGGTCATTCCTCAAGCGGACCTGCACGCACACGCTGGAGATGTCGCGGGGACAGTTGGAACTCTACCCAGGCGACGTCGATTCGTTCTTGGCCAACGTCGACGAACGCCGCGAGCATGATCGCCGCGTCAACGCGACGACGATGACCAAGCGCAAACAGCTCGAAACGTTCATCGCCAAGAATCGCGCCAACGCCGCGACCGCCAGTCAGGCTCGCAGCAAGGCGAAGCAACTCGAAAAGCTCACGCTGGTCGAAGTCGTCGGCGAAGAGGCGACGGTCCGCTTCAGCTTCCCCCAAGTGGCGCCGCGGCAGGGAACGGCCTTGCGGACCGAGCGGATGGCGATCGGCTACCCCGACCGCGACGTCGCCAGCGACGTGCAGATTGAAATCGAGCATGGCCAGCGCGTCGGCATCGTTGGCGACAACGGCCAAGGGAAGACGACGTTCCTGCGTACCATCTGCGGCTCGCTCGAGCCGAAAGCGGGCACGCTAAAGTGGGGCTACGGCTGCCAGATGGGCGTCTACGCCCAGCACGTCTACACGACGCTGCCGCAGAACGACACGGTCGAGGATTACCTCCACCGGCAGGCCGCGCACGGCACCAACATGCAGCAGATCAAAGACGTCGCCGGCAGCTTTCTGTTCCGCGGCGAACTGATTCAGAAGAAGATCAAGGTGCTGAGCGGCGGCGAGCGGGCCCGCCTAGTGCTCGCCGGGTTGCTGCTCGAACAACACAACGTGCTGGTCCTCGACGAACCGGGCAACCATCTCGACGTCGAAACGGTCGAGGCCCTGGCCGACGCCCTCTGCCGCTATCCTGGCACCGTCATTTTCACGAGCCACGATCGCCACTTCATGCAGCGAGTGGCGAACACCGTCATCGAGGTCGGCAGCGGCAAAGTCGCCAGCTACCCCGGCAGCTTCGAAGACTACGTCTACCGCGTTCACAAAGAACTCGAAGCCGGCCTCAGAGCCGAGCACGCCACGTACAACGCCGGCGCCTCCGCCAAACACGCCGGCGAGGCCGGTTCACCGGCTGGGGAATCCGCCACAACGCGCAAGCTCCTCTCCGGAAAAGAAGAGCGTGAACTAGAAAAACGGATGAAGGCGGTCGAGCGCAAGATCGCCAAGCTCGACGACGAAAAGAAGTTACTGGCCGCCAGCTTGATGACGATCACTGACGCGAAGGAATCGAAGCGAGTCCAGGATCAGATCAACGCCATGAGCGCGGAGGTCGCGGAACTGGAGCACGAGTGGCTGCAGATTTCTGGGGATTTGGGGTAAGGGTCCGTCATCCTGCGCGGGGCGAAGGATCTGGCGTATCAAACGACCTTCCAGATTCTTCGCTCCGCTCAGAATGACGCGGCAGGTTGCCAACACTTGCTCTTGGGCGACAACGGTGGGCCTCTGAAAAGCTTGCCCTAATCGACGATCTTCCGCGCCTTCAACCACCCCTCCAACTCATTCGCCCACAAATCCGCCGGCCGTTTGTCGCGGAACATGCCGAAGCCGTGGCCGCCGACCTCGTAGATGTGCATCTCCGCGGGAACGCCCTTCGCGAGCAACCCTTCGTAGAACAGAATGCTATTCTTCGGCAACACGCCGCCGTCGTCGCTGGCGTGAACGAGGAACGTCGGCGGCGTCTTCTCCGTAATCCGCTGATCCGTCGACCACTCGGCGGCAAGCTCGTCACTTGAGTCGGGGCCCAGTAGGTTGTTGCGCGAGCCGCGATGGGCCGCGTCGCCGACGAAGGTGATCACCGGATAGACGAGCACCGCGAAGTCGGGCCGGCTGCTTTGCTGGTCGATCGGATCGGCCGCTTTCGGATCGCCGTCGGCAAACATCGTCGCCGCCGTCGACGCCAGATGTCCGCCGGCGGAAAAGCCGAGCACGCCGATCTTCGCCGGGTCGACGCCAAGTTCCTTCGCGTGGGCCCGCACGGTGCGGATCGCGCGCTGCGTGTCGTCGAGCGGCACGGGCTGCTGATTCTTCCCGCCGCCGCAGCGGTAGCGCAGCACGACGCCGACGATACCGTGCTCGCGACACCACTCAGCCACCTCGCGGCCCTCTTTCTCCATAGCAAGGCCCGAGTAACCGCCGCCGGGACAGATCACGATCGCGGCGCCATTCCGCTTGTCGGCGTCGGGGAGAAACGTCGTGAGCGTCGGCGACTTGGTGACGCGCTCCGTCCACTCGGGCGAGTCGACCGTCCGCGGCTCGTCGCCCTGGTTCGCCGCGTGATCGGCGGGCCAGAGGAGTTCTTCTTTGGGAGTTTCCGCGGCGACGGGGGCGAGAGGTGACGCGAGGATGGCAATCATGAAGAAGAGATAGTGAGGGCTCATCGTTGGCTTTCTTATAGATGAAAGTGAGTGATGGTCGTCGCCGAGATTTGGTTATGGGGTTAATGCTTAACCGCGGATGACACGGGTTTCTCGGATGTCATAGAAATCGAATTTCTGCAACTTAATCAATAACTTCCTTGTGTTCTTGGCGTCGTCTTTGCGCCTTCTCGCCTTTGCGAGGATCAAACCGATGATGTATCTCGCAAAGCCGCGAAGACGCAAAGGGAGCGCAAAGAAAAGACGAATACGAAATGATAGGCTCGGCATTGACCAATCAAATGCATCAATTATGGATCAAACCTTTTTCTGCCAGATGCCCACCACCGCGGGCGAGTAAGTCCGCACGTCCCATTCCTTCACGCCTTGATATTGCTCGCCCGTAGGCAGCAAGGTCGCGTCGAAGCGTTCGTCGCTCTCCGTGACCACGATGCTGTCAGGCGGGCAATGTTCCATCGCAGCGGCGATCAGGCCGAGGGTTTCCTCTTGCCGGCTGACAAAAAAGTCGTACGGCGGGCTGCAAAAGACCAGCCACGGCACGGCCTCGGGCGCCGGCGGCGTGCCGAACGAAGTTGACGGCGCATCGGCCGCGGATTGTCCATCCGCGCGCCACCAATCTTCCAATCCTGCCGTGAGATTCCGTTTGCCCCACAGAAACGCGCTTGTCATCAGCAGCGTTGATTGCCCCTCGACGCCGAGACCCATAATATTCTGTTCGATGACGCGCGCCGTCGGGACATGGCGTTCGATGAACGTCGCATGAACCGCGCCGCGGCTGAGCGCCTCGAGCCCCAGCGCCCCGGTACCGGCGAAGAGGTCGATCGCGTGGCGGCCCTCGGAGCCGACGCCGACGAGGTTGAAAATTGATTCCCGCACGCGATGCTTCATCGGCCGGGTGACCGGGTCTTCGCCGCGGCGAAACGGTTCGTAGGTCAGCTTCCGGCCGCGATGTTTGCCGCCGATGATTTTCAGTTCAATCGCGGAGGTCAGCTCGTCGGCGACGCGGCGTTTTGGTTTCGGTTTGCCCATGTGCTAGCTCGGGTGGCGTTTTTACGGACGCCCTCGGCGCCTGCCGTCGATGCGGCGGATTTGCTATTCTGTGAGACTGTTTCAGCTACTCTACCACTGCAACTAGAGCTTGGGGTTTTGCCCGATGTCAAGGATTGTTCTTTCGTTGCTGGCCCTTGGTCTGTTCGTCGACGCCCTGCCGGTAGCGGCTCAGGAGAGCGCCCCGGCAGCTGATTCGCCGCCGGCGGAGGAAACCGCGGCAACTGAGGAGCAGGCGCCCGCCGAAGAAGCCGCCGAGTCTGCGGAGGAGAAGCCCGCAACGCCCGCCCCCTCGCCGGAGGCCGTGAAAGCCCGCGAGGCGTGCGACGCCGTCATCGAACAGTGGCAACAAGTGACCGCGCAGATCCCGGCGACCCAAGAGAAGCGGCTCGCCGCGAAAGGGGCCGAGCGAACGGCTCTCGACAAGCAAGTCGCCGACCTCTACCGCCAAGCCGACGGATTGATCGACCAGATCGTGGACTCGGGTTTGGCCGTCTACAAAGCCGATCCCGACGCCTACCCCGACGTCAACAACACGCTCGTCGTGATCGCTCAATTCTATCTGAACGGCGGCCCGAACGGCGACGGCGGCGACCAGTACGAAAAGGCGCTGAAGCTGATCTCCGGCCTCATCGACGCCGGCGCCGGCGCCAAGTATCCGCAGCTCTACTTCTGGGGGGGCTTGGCGGCGTACAACACGAACGAGTTCGAACTTGCGGAAAAGTACTTCGCCGAGTCGTCGAAGGCTGGCGGCGAAGTCGGCCAATTGTCGCCGAGTCTGGTGCAGGCTGCACTGCAAGCCCAGGGCAACCTCGCCACGATGAAGAAGGCGTGGGAAAAGGAGTCGGCCATCCGCGACGCCGAAGCGAAGGCCGACGACAACCCCCGCGTGAAGCTCACCACCACCAAGGGGGACGTGGTGATCGAGCTCTTCGAGAATGAAGCCCCGCAAGCCGTGGCCAACTTCCTCACGCTCGTGAAAGACGGGTTCTACGACGGCCTCACCTTCCACCGCGTGATCCCCGCCTTTATGGCCCAGGGCGGCGACCCCGACGGCAACGGTTCGGGCGGCCCCGGCTACAGCATCAAATGCGAATGCTACAAGCCCGACTACCGCCACCACTTCCGCGGCAGCCTGAGCATGGCCCACGCCGGTCGCGACACGGGCGGCTCGCAGTTCTTCCTCACCTACGTGCCGACCTCGTTCCTCGACGGCAAGCACACCGTCTTCGGCCGCGTGGTCGAAGGAATGGAAAACGCCTCGTTGATCAAGCGCGGCGAACCGGTCCGCAGCCCCGATAAGATCGTAAAGGCCGAAGTCCTTCGCGATCGCGGGCATGCCTACAAGTTCGACAAGCTGCCGGGGAAATAAGATAGAGTGACCGGGCCGGAACCCGCCAAATTAGCGAAAGTTGGCTTGACCGAGCGGTTGGAGATAGAATGTCGAGCAGCCGTCTGACGTAATCCGAGGCAACCCCCATGCTCGATGAATATCGTTTGCCCGTGACAGATCAGGGCGTAGTCATCCCAAAAGTGTGGTTCGGGGATGCTACCGAGGTCACGCTGCGCGAGGTAAATGGGGAAATCAAAGTCATTCCTCTTCCCTCAGGCGAGGCTCCTGCGATGGAGGCGTTTGCGCCGGATGATCCAATTTGGGATTTGGGCAAGCACCCCGAGAAGATTGGAGTTAGTGACGCTGCTCAGAATCATGATCGGTATATCTACGGCGATCCTCACCGCATGGGCGAATGAAGCCGCTCTTTCTCGACACAAGTTTTGTCGTCGCGCTGCATGCGAGTGATGATCAGTCGCACCGCCACGCTGTAGAGGGCTGGCGGTCCGTGCTTTCGCAGCGTCGCCGACTGCTCACCACGACGTTCATCTTGGACGAAACAGCGACGTTGCTGAACGCCCGTGGGCTTCATGGGCTGGCCGTAGCTGCGGGCACGCAATTGTTTCGCAGTCCCGCAGTCACACTACTGCACGTTGATGCCGGTCTTTTGGAGCGAGGCTGGGCGTATTTCTGTCGTCATGCCGATAAGCGCTACTCCCTCACCGACTGCATCTCTTTCGTGGTGATGCAGGAGCGTGGATTTGCGACAGGCGCTTTCCTTCGACCAACATTTCACGCAGGCCGGTTTTGAGGCGGTCCCTGCGATTTAGGCCGGTTAGCCGATTTTGGCTCGACTGCCAACAGGCTGCGGGGCGCCGACCCTTCCCAGTCCCGAGCAGCTCGCCCGCTCGCAGCTCTTCCCGCCCGGTCCGCCCGGTCCGCCCTAACTGGCCTCTTTTCCCGGCATTTCCGGCCCGACTTGACGGACCGTGCCAGCACGCTTATTCTACTATCGCGTTTTTTGATTCTGGCAATGGCCTGTATCGCTTTTGGTGATTCAGGCTGTCGGAGACTCATCGGCGGCGGTCAAGGATCGACGGCGCAGCGTTGCTAAGTGCCATAAGCCGCTCATTGCCAGTGAGAAATCGCCAAACTTCACGGTCGGGGGGCCGGGGAGCGCTTCGCCTTAATTCGGTTCGTGACGGCCAGACTCAAGCCTTGCCTCCGCGAATCGCGCACCAAAGCATCCGCTTCGCGCAAGTCGGCGTCCCGCCGATGGCGCTCAGTCGACGCACCGATTCGCAACATTGCCATGCATATCCGCTCACTCAAAATCTTCTGCGACGTGGTCGACCGGCGGAGCTTCTCCCGCGCGGCCGACGACAACGATATTTCGCAATCGAACGTGAGCCACATGGTCCAGGCCCTCGAAGAGCGGCTCGGCGTCCAGTTGCTCGATCGCTCGAAGCGTCCTTTCGAGCTGACCGAAGAGGGGCGCCGCTACTACGACGGCTGCCGGCAGTTGGTGAAGCAGTACGAGGAACTGGAAGTCGAAGTCAAAACTCTCCACGACGCCGAAGCGCGGCGGTTGGTGGTCGCCTCGATCTACTCGGTCGGCCTCCACCACATGAGCGCGTTCATGCAGCGCTTCGGCAAGGAGCACCCGCGGGCCTCGGTGCGGCTGGAGTACCTCCATCCCCACCGCGTCATCGAGGAAGTCGAGAACGACGACGCCGACCTCGGCATCGTCAGCTATCCAAAGGAAACCGAAACGCTCGCCGCGATCCCGTGGCGGAGCGAGCCGATGGTCATCGTCTGCCACCCGGGGCACCGGCTGGCGCGCGAGTCGTCGGTCGTGTTGCGGGCCGTATCGGGCGAGTCGTTCGTCGCGTTCGAAAAGGGGCTCGCCCCGCGCACCGCGATCGATCGGGAGCTCGCGCTCAACCACGCCGAGGTCAACGTCACGCTGGAGTTCGACAACATCGAAACGATCAAACGGGCGATCGAGATCGACGCCGGCATCGGCATCCTGCCGGAGCCAAGCGTTCGCCGTGAGATCGAAATGGGTTCGCTGGCCAAGATCGCCATCGGCGGCGACGGCATGTTCCGCCCGCTGGGGATTATTCATCGCCGCGATCACGCGCTGAGCGAACTTGCAAAACAATTCGTCGGTCTGCTGAAGGCCGACGCCGAGTTTTCGGCCGACCTCGTCCCGGCGAGCGCGTTCCAGTTGGACGAGGCCCCGGCCTGAGTGGATACGATCGTTTTGAGTTTCTCGCAAAGGCGCGAAGGCGCAAAGAAACGCAAAGAAGAGATGTCAGAAGTCGTTAGGCAGCAAAAACAGACAGATCAGGCAATTTAAAAGGTAATAACTCGCGATCCATCCTTTGCGCGTCTTTGCGCCTTGGCGTCTTTGCGAGAGAGATAAACCGCCGCCATCAGTAAGATGACGGCCTACGCGTTGGAAAGTGTTGCTATGGAAAACCAACTCCCGCTCGTTCACCTCCCCGAGAAGCACGGTCTCTACGACCCGGCGTTCGAGCATGACTCGTGCGGCGTCGGGTTCGTCGCGCACATCAAGGGCGAGCGCAGTCACCAGATTTTGGTCGACGCCGGCGAGGTGCTGCGCAACATGGACCACCGCGGCGCCTGCGGTTGCGAGGCCAATACAGGCGACGGCGCCGGCATTCTCACTGCCCTGCCCCACGACTTCCTCGTGAAGGTCGTGAAGGCCGACCTCGGCGTCGAACTGCCAGCCGCGGGTCGTTTTTCGGCAGGCAACGTTTTCCTGCCGCAAATCGAGTCGGAACGCGCGTTCTGCAAGAAAGCGGTCGAAAAGATCGTCGCCGAGCAAGGCCAACGTCTCATCGGCTGGCGCAAAGTTCCCACCGACGTGACTGCCGCCGACCTCGGCCCGACCGCCCGCGCCTCGGAGCCCGCGATCGAGCAACTCGTCATCGCCGCCGCTGACGGCGTTGAGTCTTCTAAAGACGGGGGCGAAGCCTTCGAGCGCCAGCTCTACATGATCCGCAAGCGCGCCAGCAATCTGCTCCGCGCCGACAAAACGCTCAAGCAGGCCAAGCTCTTCTACATCTGTTCGCTCTCGACGAAGGTCCTCATCTACAAGGGGATGTTCACGACCGACCAGTTGTTCCGCTATTTCCCCGACCTCGCCGACGAGGACTATACCACCCACTTGGCGATGGTTCACTCGCGGTTCGCGACGAACACGTTCCCCTCGTGGGATCGCGCTCAGCCTTGTCGCTTCATGAGCCACAACGGCGAAATCAACACTCTTCGCGGCAACGCCAATTGGATGTTCGCCCGACAGGGCGTCGCCAAGAGCGAGCTCTTCGGCGACGAGCTGAAGAAGCTCTTCCCTATCGTCGAGCCCGACTGCAGCGACTCCGGCACGTTCGACAACGTCCTCGAGTTCCTCCTGATGAGCGGCCGCTCGATTCCCGAAGCCGTCATGATGATGGTCCCCGAGGCGTGGCAAAACCACGAAACGATGCCGGAGGAAAAGCGGGCGTTCTACGAATACAACAGCTGCCTGATGGAGCCGTGGGACGGCCCGGCGTCGATCGCCTTCACCGACGGCAAGTACATCGGCGCCACGCTCGATCGCAATGGTCTCCGTCCGTCGCGGTATTACCTCACCCATGACGATCGCGTCATCATGGCGAGCGAGGTCGGCGTTCTCCGCTCGATCAAGCCAGAGAACGTGAAGGCCAAGGGCCGCCTGCAGCCGGGCCGCATGTTCCTCATCGACTTCGAAGAAGGCAAACTGATCCGCGACGAGGATCTGAAGCACCAGTACGCCAGCCAGCGGCCCTACGCCGAGTGGCTCAAGAAGGAGCGGATCGACCTCAACGATCTCCATCCCGAGGAGCGTCCGCACGGGTTCAATCGCCAGACGTTGCTCGAGCGGATGCAGGCCTTCGGCTTCACCGCCGAGACGATGAACTTCATGCTCCTGCCGCTGATCAAGGACGAGAAGGATCCGATCGGCTCGATGGGCAATGACTCCTGCTTGGCCTGTCTCAGCGACAAGCCGCGGATGCTCTACGACTATTTCCGTCAACTTTTCGCTCAGGTCACCAACCCGTCGATCGATTCGATCCGCGAGGAAGTGATCATGTCGCTGGAGTGCTACATCGGCCCCGAGCAGAATCTGCTCGAAACGACGCCGAAGCATGCCCACCGTCTGCGGATGCCCCACCCGATTCTCTCCAACGAGCAGATGGCCGCCCTGAAGCGGATCAACCGCCGCGGCTGGCGTTCGAAGAAGATCGACGTCACTTGGCCGCGCGAAGAGGGAACCGCCGGCATGGTGACGGCGCTGGAGCGCGTCTGCCAAGAGGCCGAAGCCGCGGTCGAGGAAGGCTACACGCTCGTCGTGCTGACCGATCGCAAGATCAGCGCCGACCGCGTGCCCCTCAGCTCGCTGCTCGCCACCGGCGCGGTCCACCATCACCTTGTTCGCAAGGAGAAGCGGACCCGCGTCGGCATCTGCGTCGAAACGGGCGAAGCCCGCGAAGTCCATCATCACTGCCTCCTCGTCGGCTATGGCGCCGATGCGATCAATCCCTATCTGGCGTTTGAGTCGCTCTGGCAAGCCCGCCGCGAGGGGTTGCTCGATTCGGGCGACGTCGGCATCAAGGCCGACGAATCAGGCGAGGGCGACGAGCACCCGGCGATCGAATCGATCTCCGATGGCGAAACTCACGATCCCGTCACCGCGGCCGATCACGAGCTCGTGAAGAAGTACCGCACCGGCGTCGCCAAGGGCATGCTCAAGGTGATGGCGAAGATCGGCATCTCGACGCTGCAAAGCTACAAGGGCGCCCAGATCTTCGAAGCGATCGGCCTCCGCGACGAAGTGATCGAACGCTGCTTCACCGGCACGGCGAGCCGCATCCAAGGCGTCAACTTCGAAGTCCTCGCCGAAGAGGCGCTCCGTCGTCACGCCCTCGGCTATCCGCGGACCCCCGCCGGCAAAATGCCGATGCTTCCCAACCCGGGCGAGTTCCACTGGCGGGCCGAAGGCGAACGCCACATGTGGGATCCGCAGTCGATCGCCGACATTCAGGTCGCCGCGCGGAACAACAGCCCCGACGCCTACCAGCGGTTTGCCGATCACATCAACAACGACTCCCGCACCCGCTGCCAGTTGCGCGGCCTGTTGAAGTTCAAGGAAGGCGTCCAAAAGTCGATCCCGCTCGACGAAGTCCAGTCGGCCAAGGAGATCGTCAAACGCTTCTGCACGGGCGCCATGTCGTTCGGCTCAATCTCGGCCGAAGCGCACGAGTCGCTCGCCATCGCTATGAACCGCATGGGGGGCAAGAGCAATACCGGCGAAGGGGGCGAAGACCCGGCGCGCTTCACGCCGCTGCCCAACGGCGATTCGAAGCGTTCGGCGATCAAACAGGTGGCGTCAGGCCGCTTCGGCGTGACGATTAACTACCTCACTAACGCCGACGAACTGCAGATCAAAATCTCGCAAGGCGCCAAGCCGGGCGAAGGGGGAGAGTTACCCGGCCGCAAGGTCGACGACACGATCGCGCGAATTCGTTACAGCACCCCCGGCGTCGGCCTCATCAGCCCGCCGCCGCATCACGACATCTACTCGATCGAAGACCTCAAGCAGCTGATCCACGATCTGAAGAACGCCAATCCCTCGGCCCGCGTCAGCGTGAAGCTCGTCTCCGAAGTCGGCGTCGGCACGATCGCCTCAGGCGTCGCGAAGGGTTACGCCGATCACATCCTGATCGCCGGCGACGGCGGCGGCACCGGCGCTTCGCCGCTAACCAGCATCAAGCATGCCGGCCTGCCGTGGGAACTCGGCCTCGCCGAAACGCACCAAACGCTCGTGATGAACGACCTCCGCAGCCGCGTCATCGTGCAAACCGACGGCGGTTTGAAGACGGGCCGCGACGTGGTGATCGCCGCGCTGCTCGGCGCCGAGGAATTCGGCTTCGCCACGGCGCCGCTGATCACGCTCGGCTGCATCATGATGCGGAAGTGCCATCTCAACACCTGCCCCGTCGGCATCGCGACGCAAGACCCGGAATTGCGGAAGCGGTTCGCCGGCAAGCCGGAGCATGTGGTGAACTATCTGTTCATGGTCGCTGAAGACGCCCGCCAAATCATGGCGAGCCTTGGCTTCCGCACGATCGACGAGATGGTCGGCCGCGTCGACTGCCTCGAAACCGACGCCGCGATTCGTCACTGGAAGGCCGACGGACTCGATCTTACCAACCTGTTGATGCCGGCGAAGAAGCCCTATCCCGAAGCGGGGACTTACTGCACGCAGAAGCAGGATCACGGCCTCGAGCAATCGCTCGACATGCGCACTCTACTCAACCTCGCCGAACCGGCGCTGGTCGCCGGCACGCCGGTGCGGGCCGACGTGAAGATCGTCAACACCGATCGCGCCGTCGGCACGATTCTCAGCCATGAGATCGCGAAGAAATATGGCGCCGACCTGCTGCCCGAAGGGACGATCCACTTTAAGTTTACCGGCTCGGCCGGCCAAAGCCTCGGCGCCTTCCTCGCGAAGGGCGTCACGCTTGAACTCGAAGGCGACGCGAACGACTACGTCGGCAAAGGCCTCTCCGGCGGCCAAGTGGTGATCTACCCGCCCAGCGAAGCGACCTTCGTCGCCGAGGAAAACATCATCGTCGGCAACGTCTGCCTCTACGGCGCCACCAGCGGCCAAGTCTTCCTGCGAGGCCGAGCGGCCGAGCGGTTCGCCGTCCGCAACAGCGGCGCCTCGGCGGTGATTGAAGGCGTCGGCGACCACGGCTGCGAGTACATGACCGGCGGCCGCGTGGTCGTGCTCGGCTCAACGGGCCGCAACTTCGCCGCCGGCATGAGCGGCGGCGTCGCCTACGTCTGGGCTCCTGACCGCGAACGGTTCCTGCTCAACCTCAACATGGGCATGGTCGAACCGGAGCCGGTCGAAGCGGAAGAAGACGTGGAGGAACTCAAGCTGCTCATCGAGCAACACCAAAACCTCACCGGGAGCCCCCGCGCCGCCGACATCCTCGACCGCTGGGACGAAACGCTGCCACAGTTCGTGAAAGTAATGCCGGAAGACTACAAACGCGTGCTGCTTGAAAAGAAAGCCGCCAAGCAGAAGCATGCCGCTCCGGCTGCTGTGTGAAGTGGTGGCCGGTGAGTTTCTCGCAAAGGGCGCGAAGACGCAAAGGAACGCAAAGAAGACAAAACGAAGAAGCAGACAGCCAACAGATAATCCGATTGGCCAATTGCACGGTCACTCCTTGCGATCGACCCTTTGCGCAGCCTTTGCGTCTTAGCGGCTTTGCGAGAGACAATGACCGCCGTCATTGGCAAGAAGTCGACGTCCGTTGTTAGCCGTTAACTTTCTCGCAAAGGCGCGAAGACGCTAAGGAACGCAAAAAGGCAAGGAGGAGTTGGGACTGATTAGTTGATTCAGCAAAAGGTATAGCAATGGATGAGAATCCAATCTCGAAGGAGATCGTTGATGCTGCCTTCAAGATTCACCAAGCTCTTGGGCCAGGATTGCTTGAATCAGTCTATGAGGTCACCCTCGCCTACGAGTTGCGGAAACGCGGTCTGGACGTGGAGCGGCAAGCTCCAGTCCAGCTGAAATACGAAGAGTTGGTTTTTGAAGAAGGGTATCGTCTTGACCTGATTGTTAATGACAAGGTCATTGTCGAAGTGAAATCAGTTGACGAGCTCGGGCCCATCCACAAGAAGCAACTCCTCACCTACTTAAAACTAAGAAACAAACGCCTTGGACTACTAATCAACTTCAACGAAAACCTAATCCGCGACGGCATCACCCGCATCGTCAACGGCCTAGAAGACTAAGAATCGCCTTCCCTTTTTCCGTCTTCTTTGCGTCCCCTTTGCGCCGTAGCGCCTTTGCGAGAGACAAAAAAGTCCGCCAGCCGAAACGAGTAAGAAATGGGAAAGCCCACAGGATTCAAAGAGTTCCCCCGCGAGACCGTCCCCTACCGCGACCCGGTTGAGCGCGCGAGCGACTTTCTCGAAATCTTCACCCACGCCCCCGTCGAGCAGCTGATGACCCAGGGCGCCCGGTGCATGGATTGCGGCGTGCCGTTCTGTCAGTCGAACAGCGGCTGCCCGATCGACAACCTCATTCCTGAGTGGAACGACATGGTCTACCAGGGCCGATGGCGCGACGCGCTCGATCGGCTCCACAAGACCAACAACTTCCCCGAATTCACCGGCCGCGTTTGCCCGGCGCCGTGCGAAGGCGCCTGCGTCCTGGGGATCACGAGCCCGCCGGTCACGATCAAGAACATCGAGAACGCCATCATCGACCGCGCCTGGGAAGAGGGTTGGGTCGAACCGAGCGTGCCGACCTATCGCACCGGCAAGACGGTCGCCGTCGTCGGCAGCGGCCCCGCCGGCCTCTCCGCCGCCGCGCAGCTCAACAAGGCGGGCCACACGGTCACCGTCTACGAGCGCGCCGACCGCATCGGCGGCCTGCTGATGTACGGCATCCCCAACATGAAGCTCGACAAGGGCGTCGTCGAACGCCGCGTCCAGCTCCTCCGCGACGAAGGCGTCACGTTCGTCACCTGCACCCACATCGGCCGCGAGGAAGAGTTCCCCGTCGGCCACATGACGCAGATCATGCAAGAGCGCGGCTGCGAAGTGAAGTTCATCGAACCGCAACAACTGATCGACGACTTCGACGCCGTCCTCTTCTGCACCGGAGCCACCCGGCCGTTCGATCCGACCGCCAAGGCGCCCGGCCGCGACTTGAAGGGCATCTATAGCGCGATGGACGTCCTCACCCGCAACACGAAGAGCCTGCTCGATTCCGAGTTTACCGACGAGGCCTTCACTCCCGTCCGCGGCAAGCACGTCATCGTCATCGGCGGCGGCGACACCGGCGCCGACTGCATCGCCACCGCGCTGCGCCACGGCGCTGCGAGCATCGTCAACTTCGAGCTCCTCGCGCCGAACCCGACCGAGCGGGCCCCGAACAATCCCTGGCCCGAATGGCCCCGCATCTATCGCGTCGACTACTCGCACGCCGAAGTGAAGGCGATCACCGGCCACGACCCCCGCGCCTACAACATCATGACGAAGGAATTCGTCGCTGATGACGCCGGCCACGTGAAGGGCGTTCGCACGGTCGAAGTCGATTGGTCTAAGCCGGTCGCTGGCGGTGCCCCGTTCACCGAAGTCCCCGGCAGCGAAAAGGTCTGGCCCGCCGAGATGGTGCTCCTCGCCACCGGCTTCGTCGGTCCCGAGCTGACGATCGCCGAGATGCTCGGTATGAACACCGTCGAACCGCGCCGCGGTTGGACCACGTTCGCCGCCGAGCATGGCAAGTTCGCCACCAGCCTCGACGGCGTCTTCGCCGCCGGCGACTGCCGCCGCGGCCAATCGCTCGTCGTCTGGGCGATCAACGAAGGCCGCGGCGCCGCCCGTGCGATCGACGAATACCTGATGGGTTTCACGAATTTGCCGGCGCCGGGGATCAACTTGCCGCAACAGGTGGTGTGAGCAGCGTCGGACTTAAACAACGGTTTTGCATCGAGCCGTGGCCCAGAGGGCCAACCGACAATAGCCCAGCGTTTCAACGCTGGGTAAAATTGCCCGGGTGCCTCAGTAGTCCCGTAGGGACGATTGAGACCATCGCTATTGCCCGACGATTCGATCGTTGGCGTCGGCCGCCATCTGCGATTACTATATCTACTAACATCCAGTCGCCCCGCTGGGGCTTCAGGTGTGATGATGATCACTGTGACCCAGCGTTAAAACGCTGGGCTATTTTCGGCCGTCCCTCCGGGACGAATTTGGCGAACGGCCGACATCCAAATTCTGCTCATCACTCTTTTCATGCGGGGCCCGCGCATGTCGCACTCCTACTGCAGTTCCCTTTACCACTGCGTCTTCAGCACCAAAGAACGCTGCCGCACAATCGACGCCGAGCTACAATCGCGCCTCTGGCCCTACCTCGGCGGCATCGCCCGCGATAACGGCATGAAGGCCCTCGCCATCGGCGGCGTCGAGGATCACGCTCATTTGCTCCTCTCGCTCCCGTCGACGCTCGCCGTCGCGAAGGCGATGCAACTCGTCAAAGGGAGCTCGTCCAAGTGGATTCACGACACGTTTCCCGAGCGGCGCGACTTCGCCTGGCAAGAAGGCTACGGCGCCTTCAGCATCGGCGTTTCGCAGATCGATGACACGAAGCGATACGTCGAAAACCAAGCGGAGCACCATCGCCGCCACACCTTCGAAGAAGAGTTCATCGCGTTTCTCGAACGGCACGGCATCGAGTACGATCCACGGTATGTTTGGGGGTGAACGTCGCAAGGCGAACGCAGCCAAGTGAGATATTGTCGAAGAACTTCGACGCATTCGGTCCCGGAGGGACCATCGATAATAGCCCAGCGTTTCAACGCTGGGTAACGATGGTCTCGATTACCCTGTAGTCCCGTAGGGACGACTGAAAGCTCTCCCATCCAGCGCCGGCAGCAATGGCTCAGCCGTCCCTACGGGACTATGATCTCATTACGGCCTTGTTACCCAGCGTTGAAACGCTGGGCTATAATCGGCCGTCCCGCTGGGACGAAGACAAGATGACCTCGATCCAACCCGGCGACGCCGCCCCCAACGTCACCCTCCCCCTCCACGACGGCACGCGCGTCGCCCTCGCTGATCTCTGGGCCCAACACGTCGTCGTCCTCTTCTTCTATCCAAAGGACAACACCGCCGTCTGCACGAAGGAAGCTTGCGCCTTCCGCGACTCCTACGAAAAGTTCCTCGAGGCAGGCGCCACGGTCGTCGGCGTCAGCAGCGATTCCGATGCGTCGCACGAAGACTTCGCCGCCCGTCATCGGTTGCCGTTTCTCTTGGCGAGTGACCCCGATGGTTCGCTCCGCAAAGCCTTCGGCGTGCCGCGCACGCTGGGCCTCATTCCAGGTCGCGTCACCTACGTGATCGACCGCCAAGGCGTCGTCCGCCATATCTTCAGCGCCCAGTTCGCCGCCGACGCCCATGTCCGCGAAGCGATGGATGCCGTGCGCGCGCTCTGACTTGTTCGAAGACGAATAGGCAGCGGATTTACACGGATTTAGCGGATTTGCGCGGATCGTTGTCGAGCCAGCCGCCGTGCTGCTCATAGAAGAAATCCAACGCCCCTTCCCCATCCGCGAACATCCGCCCCATCCGCGAAAATCCGCGTCCTATTCTTCGCACTTTCCTCGTACCGCTCCGGCGGGTCGTTGACCCGCGGCTACCGGCGCGAGGCGGCCAAAAATAGTCGTAGCATTCGGCCGTCGACTCCTCTATGTTCGGAGCGTCCGACCGTCGGCGGCCTCCTCGAAACGATGCGTCTTTGCAGCCCCGGGCTCCGCCCGGGGGCCGCGCACCATACCGCGCCGCCCGCAGCGCAATGTCGTGGCGGGACCGCAGGCCGAAGAAGTCGACCGACGACAGGTTGTCGCCTCCAGCGCCGCCAGCGACTTGTCGCGACAGCATTTAACCCTTTGTGATTTAACGAGATAAGCACGCTGTCGCCAAAAATCGCTTGAGGCGACGCCTGTCGCCTAAAACGAGAAAAGCGACAGAGGCGACAGCACCAACCCGCCGACCAGGCAGCTGATTCCATGGCCAACCGCAACGCCCGCATCGGGCTGATTCTTTTTGTCATCTATCTCGCGTTCTACGGCGGCTTTGTCCTGCTCGCCGCGTTCTCGCCCGCGACGATGGCCCGCACACCCTGGGCTGGCGTCAACCTCGCTATCTGGTACGGCTTCGCCCTGATCGCCGCCGCCCTCCTGCTCGCCCTCATCTATGGCTACCTCTGCCGTATCGAAGTCGTAGGAACGCATGACCCTAAAAGCGAGCCGGGGCGTCCCGCCCCCGGCGCGCGTAACAGCGCCCCAACACCCCCCCCCGCCTCCACCAACAAGGGAGGCCACTAATGACCCACGAACCCTCCCCCCTCGCCATCGGCATCTTCCTCGCCATGGTCGGCGTCACGCTCGGCATCAGCTTCTATCTCGGCCGCAAAGCGAAGGACTCTGCCGGCTACTTCGCCGCCCATGGCCAAATCCCCTGGTTCGTCAACGGCGTCGCCTTCGCCGGCGACTACCTCTCCGCCGCGTCGTTCCTCGGCATCTGCGGCATGATCGCCTTCTACGGCTACGACGGCTTCCTCTACTCGATCGGCTACCTCGCCGGCTGGATCGTCGCGCTGCTGGTCGTCGCCGAACCGATGAAGCGGCTCGGCAAGTTCACGTTCGCTGATGCGCTCAACGCGAAGTTCAACTCGCCCGGCATCAAGCTCGCCGCAGGCGTCAGCACGCTCGCCGTGAGCGTCTTCTATCTGATCCCGCAAATGGTCGGCGCCGGCGTCCTCGTGCAGCCGCTGCTCGGCCTGCCTCACTGGGCTGGCGTTGTGCTGGTGGGAGCGGTGGTCATCGTCATCGTCGTCACCGCCGGCATGGTCTCGACGACGTGGGTGCAGTTCATCAAGGGCGGCCTGCTCGTCGCGTTCAGCACGGTGTTGACGGTGATGATTCTGCAGCGCGGCTTTGAAGCGACGCCAGAGCTTCCAGCATCGCAAACAATCGTCAAGCAAGCCGACGGTACGGTGCTGGTGAACGGTCTGCCGAAAGGCGACAGCCCCGGCGAAGGCCAATTGCAACCAGTCGGCTCGATCAGCAAGCTGCCAGGCGGCGTTGAGAAGACCGGCCCGCTCGGACCATTGGAATTCTTCAGCACGCTCGAACAAAGCGAAGTCGTTCTCTGGAGCAAGTCGGAAGCGAAGGGCGACGACGGTTCAACGACGACGACCTTCTCACCGAAGCCAACTCCCGGCAGCCAGATCCTTCAACCCGGCGCCAGCCCCACCTTCGCCGGCATCCGTAGCGACAACTTCACGGACAAACTCAACTTCCTCTCACTGATGCTCGCCCTCTTCTGCGGCACGGCGTCGCTCCCGCACATTCTCATCCGTTACTACACGGTGAAGGACGAAGCGGCGGCGCGCAAAAGTACGATCGTCGGCATCGCCTGCATCGGCTTCTTCTACGTGCTGACGCTCTACATGGGCCTGGGCGCGATGACCAGCGGCGCCCTCGACGTCACCGACTCGAACATGGCCGCCCCGCTGCTCGCCCGCAGCATGAGCGAACTGTTGTTTGCGATCATCTCGGCAATCGCCTTCACCACCGTCCTCGGCACGGTGAGCGGACTGATCCTCGCCTCCGCTGGCGCCGTCACGCACGACTTGCTCGAAAGCGTCACGACGGTCCACTTGACCGACGTGCAGCGGGTGCGCATCGCGAAGATGGCAGCGGTGGTCGTCGGCGTCATTGCGATCTTCCTGGGGATCGCGTTCAAGGCGCTCAACGTCAGCTACCTCGTCGGCTGGGCCTTCAGCGTCGCGGCCAGCGCGAATCTGCCGGCGCTAGTGATGCTCCTCTTTTGGAAACGGACGACCAAAGAAGGAATCATTGTCGCGATATTGGTCGGCATGATCAGCTCGCTCGGCTGGATCCTGCTGAGCGGCGACACGTTTGCGGCCGTCTACGGCCTCCCAAAAGAGAACTCACCAGTCCCCTTTAGCCAGCCGGGGATCGTCACTATTCCGCTCGGCTTCATCACGCTGATCGCCGTCTCGCTGCTGACTGGCGGAAAGTCGCAACCATCGCCAGCCCTGCAGCGATCATGAGTCCAGCGCTCGCAGGCTCCGGCACGAGCGCGTGAGCGAACATCCAATCATAGAACGCCGGCGTATTGTAGACGCGACCCCAGATGCCGTGGCCGCCGGTGCGATACTCGGTGTAACGCAGATCGAGCGTGGTGCTCTGAAAGGCCAGGTCCGCGGTCGGACGTGAGGAAAACACCGGCGGAGCTTCGCCCGTCGTCGCCAACATGTTGGTGATCACGCTGCGGGTGGTCGTGGGCGAAACGGTGGTGTCGTTCGTGGCATGAAACGCCCACGTCGGGACTTCGGTGAGATTTGACGGTAGATAGCCCGAAGCCGGCAGCACGGCGCAAATCGGCGCAGCTGCCGCGAACTGGTCGCCATGGCGGTTGATGAGGTTCCACGTTCCGCCACCTCCCATCGACAGGCCGGTGGCATACAACCGAAGCTCGTCGACGTTTTGCTCGGTCGAGGCCCGATTGACCATCGTCATCACGCGATCGATCGCCGTCGAACTCGTCCAGCCGATCGCGGTTTGCGGAGCATAGAGATAAGCGCCTCGCGCTTTCGCGGCGGCGAGCAAGTTGTCGATGTTGCCGTTCACCTGCGTCGTGTTGTTCGACCCGCTCTCCCCTGCCCCATGCAGAAAGACAATCAACGGCCGCGGCCCGCTCGCCGCTTGCGGCGGCACATACAATCGACCCGGCAGCGACGGGTCGGAGAAGTTGATGAAGTCGTTCACGTTCGCCGCCGACGAAAGCGCCGCGCCGCTGGCGAAGGACGACAAGCCGCAGAGTACCGCCAAACAGATTCGCATATATCCTGGTTCCCATGCCGTGGATCGAGAAGAGTGCGTCGACCAGCGACTACAGGTGTAAGGGACCCAGCGACGCAAGTCAATCAAAGGTGCTCAGTTTAGGCGATTTCATGACCTGATAGCGGTTTGCGCCCCGACGCCGCACTGGACTGGTCGCTTAAGCGACCAGTCCGAACCCGCGTTTGACGTCGCCGCGCGTACCCTCCCAAAAGCCCGCACAGGCGCTATGGCTTCGATTCCTCGCCGCCAGCGTAAGTCAGATTCCCGCGAAACTCGTCCGCGTCAGCGTCGTTCGGAATAAACGACGCATGCCCGTCCCCCCAGGCGGCGATGAACCCATCGCGATCGCTGCGCTTCACGCCATCGAGCGGGTTCGCCAGATCAACTTCCCAATCGTCCGGCTTCGTCCAAACGACCGCGCGCTCCGGCACGACTTCCACCGCCATGATGGTGTTCGAACTGCCGTCCTTCATCTCACTAAACTTGATTCCCTCACGTCCGCCGAACATCGTTCCTTCCGCTCTCGGCGTTAAGAAGGTGGTGCGGCCACGATCGCCGATTGCCGCGCGCACTGCCGGATCGGGATCGGCATAGAACTCCGGCATCTGGTCGATCAGTTTGCGATTGTGTTCGCTGTCCCACGGTTCATCGAGATGGAATTGGTTGTAAAGCTTCATCTGCTCCATGTAGGGCAAGATATGGACGCGCCAACTCAATAGAGGTTTGCCGTCCGCGCCGTAGCTTGCGGCTGCTGGAAACGCTTTCCTGGCAGATTCATGATTGTGGAGTGCCAAGCAAATCTGCTTGAAATTGTTCATCCGTGAACTGCGATACGCCTCGTCCCGCATCTCCTGCGTCATCGCCGGGACGAAGTCGCGGAGGAACGCAATCTCTTGCTCGTCGTCGCCGAACGTGATCGACAACTGCGCTTCCTTGATCTGCGGCGCCACCAACGATAACAGCGGTAACAATCCCTTCGCTCGTTGCTGATGCGCCGGCGGGCCGTCGATCGAATACTCCGTCAAGATCGCCTTGGCGATCACCATCGCCTTGCCGATCGTTTGCTCAAGCGTCGTCGCTGCCTCCGGCTTCGTCGTTTCGACGTTGAGAGCAACCTTCAACTCCGGCGGAAAGTTGACGGCGACGCCGGCCCAACGAACACCGTCGGCTACCAGCGCGCCGTTAATCTCCTGAAAGGGCGCCGGCAGCTGCGGGAACATCTCACGCACGACCCGCCGGCTATCGTCATCAAGCACGACCGCCGCGCCGGCGTCAGCGTCCTCCAGGTGCGCTAGGGCGGCAACGACGTCTGCACGCGGCGTATTGGCTCGATTGGCCCGTAGTTCTTTCAGCCTTTCCGCACTGCCGCCGCCAAGGATCAGCGCCCCTTCGGCTTCCATCGTCAGAGGAAGGACGTCGGGGAGGTCGCCCAGCGACTGGCTCTTCTCGATCCAGCCGCGGAGCAGGTCCATGACAGGGCCTGTTTCCTTCGGCCCGTTCGTTTCGACGATCCATATTGGGCCGCCGCCGAAAATGTCCTTCACCCGCAGCAAGACGTATGCCTTCGTGGCGCCCCGCTGAGGAAGCTCGGCGTAAACCGCCTGCATCGCGGCGGCCTCGGCCTTCACCCTCTCGGCCTCCTGCTCCGGCACAAGCCTAAGCCGTACGACTTGGTCGATCATCTTGGCGACGTCGACCTTCTCCAAATCGACGTACGCGATGCCAACAACGTCGTCGGTGAGGTACGGCGCGATCGCGGCGTGGTCGTCGGCTGCGGCAAGGTTTGGCCGAGCGGCGATGAGGCCAAGAAACGCGATGAGCAATAGAGTCGTGGATCTGGACATGAGTTGGCCTCTGGCGTTGAGGATGCAAGGGAGGTTGGAGCTTCAGTCAACATGAAAGCCACCGGCTCCGCCGGTGGACGAACTGCCGACAAGTTTTTTCGCACGTCCGTCCACCGGCAAAGCCGGTGGCTTCTATGACTACTTGGCCAGCGTGATCTCAAACCGCCAAGCCGCATTGGGAATCCCGTCGCTGAACGGCAGTTCCAAAATCGCCTGCTCTCCCTCGTGCCGATAAGCGTACGGCTTCTCTGTTAGCGGATTGAGCGGCACGGGAACGATCGTGATTTCCTCCAATGTCGCTGGCAGCTTGCCAGTCTCGGCCGCGTGCATCCGAATGGCTTCCACGGTTTGAATCCCGTTGAGTTGCCACTCCAAACGCATCCCGGCGTCCCGCACCGAGTTGACGGACGGCATCAGCAGGCCCGCCAACACGCGACCGAACCCGCCGGACAGCTTATGGCCTTGCAGCTGCTTCTCGGCCTCTTCATTCTTCTTTTTCGCGACGAGGTACGGCATGTACCACTGTCTTTCGAACCCGTCGGCGATACGGCGGTACTCCCGAGCGGCGTCGATCGCGATCACTTGCCCCACCGGCATCTCCTCGACGCACTGCGCGTCCATTCCCCCGGCGATGAGCCGCTGCTTCGCGTCGGGATAAATCACTACCGCCATCCCCGCGACGGCGGCCTGGGCAGTGAACTCATCCAAATTACCCCCGCCGCTGCTCAGGGCGTTTTGAGCATCTTGGAATCCAGCCGCGATCAAACGGGCCCACTCTTGCGGCGAGTGTTCCGTATGCTCCGGGTCGAGCAAGAACGGAAACGTACGCATTCCCAATCCCATTTCCATGCGGATGGACGGAACCAAGTCAATAAATGGTCGCGGCAACTCGGCGAATGCCCAGTAGAGATTCGGCGAATTCTTCGCCGCGATCAGTTCGATCGCTTCAGCGTTCGCCATCTTCGTCTCGGCGATGCCGACCAGGCAACTGATCAGAAACGGCGCCTCGGCCGTATTCCTCGCCAGTTGGTACGCCATCCGTAAATGGTCGATCGCACGGCGATAATCGCCGTCGGCCGTGGCGACGCGGGCTCGCAGCATGAGCGCCCGAGCCAGCGAGCGGCTTTCTTGCACCTCAGGCAGCAGCATGGAAAACATTTCGAGTCCACGGAGCTCATCGATGTGGTGGCCCCAGTCGCAGTCGCGCCGTACGGTCGCCCGTTCGACAAACTGATGGACGATCGTGTCGAACCGCGCCGACGCCGAGCGGGCTTTTTTCAGCGTCGTCGGATCGAGGGGGCGCTCAATCGAGTACCACGCGTCGTTGCCCGACGCGCCGTTGACTTCTTCGTCGCCATGCTCGTCGGCGATCGCTTTCCACGTCGACGAGAGGTTCCCTTCGGCAAACGAGCGGAGATAAAAGAGCGCCGCATTCCCGTCGCGCAATGTATCGGAACGTGGAATGAAGTTGTGGGCCAGCGCCGGCGACGGCTCCGGCGCTGGCGTGACGGCCATCTTATAGACCGTGAGCCCCTGCTGGCCGTCGGCGTCGGTGACGACGGTCAGTTCCGCTTGCCCCGGCCGCGCAACCAGCGCGCCCGTCAGTAGCGGAACAGTAAGCGTGAACACGCGAAGCAGCTTCATATCGAATCTCCCGAAAGTGGTCGGCTCCAAGGCCAGACCGGAGTGGGGGTTGTCGTTTCGTTAGGGTTTAGTTCTTTCCAGAGTTCGCGCGCCGTTTTGGCGGTCGGCGGAGCGACGCCATTCGCCGTGACTCGCTCTGCACGAACGGCGTTGCCGCTCGTCGAGCCGAGGAGGCCTTGCCGCTGCATTGCAAACCAAGGCCCCGCGAGCGTGAGGCGTTCATCTCTGCCGTTGGAGTTGAGCACCCTTTCCACTTCAGCGGCGGAAACGTCGCGAGCGGTCAAGCTTTTCACCTCGGTGAGCGTCTGCGGCAACCTCTCCTCCACCGCGAGCCGGGGGGGCCCGCCCCCGGCGCGTTCCGACTGATCAAGCCGCTTCACCAACTCCACCCACCCCAGCGTCGTCGCCACCGCCAGCGAAGCCGCGAGCGCCGCACTCGCCAGCGACCAAGTCGCCAAACGTCGCCGTTCCCTTACATCCCCGAGCTCCGCCCGGGGGTAGCGTCGCGAATCGGCTGCCATTTCCAGCGAGGCGACCCGACCCCCGGCCGAAGGCCGGGGCTGCCATTGCGCTTCGCACGCCGCCCAACCTGCTTGGTACATCAACTGATCACGATCAATCCCCGCCGCCGCTAGCGGCTGCGCGGCCAGCAGCGCTTCGAGTGCCGCCAATTCGTCGGGAAGTCTCAACTCTTCAGGTTTAGGTTCTTCAGACATGGCGTTTCTCAGCGCAGACGCGGCTCCCAGTGCTGGCGGAGTTGTTCCAAGGCTTGGACGTAAGTTCGTTGGGCGCTACTTTTCGACTCGCCGACCAATGCGGCGATTTCCTGCCAGGCGAGCCCGCCCCAGACGCGCAGGACGACGATCTCGCGGGCCGCGGCGTCGAGCGTCGCCAGGCTGTCGTTCAGTTCGGCCGCCTCGGCGGGATTGGCATCGGTCGGCTGGCGGTTCACGCGTTGTTCGGCAGCGAGCAACTCGTGAGCATTTCGCCGGCCTTCAGCCCGAACCGCGTTAAACGCCCGATTTCGCACGACGCGGTAGAGCCACGCGGCCGGATTGTCAGGGCACACAGGCTGCCGGGCCAACTCCACGAGCGCCTCCTGCACGCAATCGTCGGCGTGGCTAGTCCATTGCCGCGCGTAGAACGCGAGCGCGGCCCCATGCCGGTCGAGCATCTCGGCGATCAGCGTAGCGTCAACGCTCGGCATGGCGGTTCCGAACCAACGGGGCCTGTTCTGCAGAAGAGACACCGGTGGGGCTCGATTTTGCCCAAGATTATTTGCGCGCCTCATGGAGCGAGCGCCAACTCCCACAGCGCAGACGCCGCATTGGACTGGTCGCTTAAGCGACCAGTCCGAACCCGCGTTTGACTCCGCCTGCTTCGACGCGACTCATTCAACGACGCCAAGCGGAATCGTCAGGCACGCCACCAGCCCAAGCGCCGCCGTCTCGATCCGCAGGATCCGCGCGCCCAGACCGACGACCTCCCAGCCTGCCGCCGCGGCCGCTTCGACCTCGGCGTCGCTCAGGCCCCCTTCAGGCCCGATCGACAGGAGCGTCGGCCGCCGCTCTGCC
>JBGSMO010000274.1:0-18097 GCA_041740115.1 Pirellulales bacterium | reverse complement strand
GATCCGCACGCTTCACGGAGCGACGGCGTTGCGCGCGCCCGGTTTCCTCAGCATGCTTTACCGGCTTCCGCTGTTCATCATCTGGTCCGTCGCCGCCGCCAACATCTATCCTCGTCGTCATCAGTCGCCGCATGCCAACCTCGTCCTGACGGCGATTCTCTTAGGATTTCTCGGGTTGTTTGTTTCGCCATTCGCCCAATTTGTATATGTGCGTGTGAGCGAGCCAAATGGAGGCAGCATGGAGTTTATGCGCTGGTACACTGCGGCTTACGTCCTCGTCAGCGGGGCTGTCGAAGCGACCTGCTGGGGCTTGCTGTTGTATGCTTATGCCAAGGCGACCGCGGCGACTGTCGCTCGGTCGCCATCCTCGTTGCCATGATCTGCCAAAAGCGATCATCGGCTTTACCCAATTACCGATGCCTTATCGATAGCCGCGCCGCATGCACTTCAGCCTCCGCACTCTCCTCGTCGCCACCACCGCCGCCGCCGTTTACGTCGGCGGGTCGCTCGCCATCGTCCGCACCTTGACCAGTTGGAGCGGGTCTGGCGGGTTCGGCTCGCTCAACTATATTTATCTGCTCGCCGGCCTGTCGACGTTCGTGCTTTGGGCAGTCGCCACGGTCTGGGCGTTCGAGCGTCGCGGGCGGCCAGGGATGAGGCCCCTCTTGTGGGGGCTCGTCCTCGCGGCGGCTTGGCGAATGGCGTCGCCCCTCGTGCAGGCGGCCGTGTTTCAACTGACCGGGCCAGGCGGCGCCGGGCAGCAGGCATCCTTCGCCGCCTTCTCACTCTTCAACGCCGCAGTGCAGACGGCAACTTGGGCGCTGCTCTTCTACGCCTTCGTCAAAGCAAGCGAATCTCGGCCGACGCCGGTCTCGCCGTGGGAGGAGCCAGAGACTACACGAAGAGGCGGAGTGGCCAAAAATAACGACTGATTTCGGACGCCCCATATGATATGGTGCGCCTACCCGACGCCCCCGCTGCGCGCCGGGCTGCTCTTTGGCAACCAATCGATTTAACGAGACATGCGTCCTACGACTTGGCCGCTAATCATGGTCGCTGGCGCGCCCTCGTTCCGCGGCTGGCGCCGCCGGCCAGAAGGGACCGGTTCTCGCTCACGCCGCTGACCCGCGCTTCTGTCGCGACTATTGTCGCATGTGCGTATCTTGTAACGTGAGTCGCTGCAGTAACTTATGCATTCTGTCGCCTAAAATGAGTTGGGCGACAACAAAGGCGGCGCAGGAACCCGTTCTCGCTGCCGCCGCTGGCCGGGATTTCATCGCGACTGCTGTCGCTCGTGCGCATCTCTTGTAACCTGAATCACGGTAATGACTTATGTGAGCCTGTCGCGAAGAACGCGTTAGGCGACAAGAGGGCGACACGCGACAACATGCAATCGCGTCTGCGCTGTAATACGGGCCTCAGAGAAACGCAGCTTCCCGAAATCACGAGTGAAACGCGATCCGTGGACGTAGCGATCCGCCGCGTGGACAATTTTGTCCCCATCCGAGCGTGCTTCAAGCGGGAGCTGAACTTATGCGAGCAGTTCCGGCACGACGCGGGCCGGCAAGACGCCGGTCAGCTTCTGGTCGAGGCCCTGGTGCTTCACCGTGAATCGCTCGTGATCGAACCCGAGTTGGTGCAACACCGTCGCGTGGAGGTCGCGCACTGGCAGCGGGTCTTTGACGACGTTGTACGAGAAGTCGTCGGTCTCGCCGTAGATGCTTCCGGCGTTCACGCCGCCGCCGGCCATCCACATGGTGAAGCAGCGAGGGTGATGGTCGCGGCCGTAGTTCTGGTCCGACAGCCCCCCCTGCGAATAGATGGTTCGACCGAACTCGCCCCCCCAGATGATCAGCGTGTCGTCGAGCATGCCGCGCTGCTTGAGGTCTTGGATCAACCCATAGCACGGCTGATCGACGTCGCGGCACTGATCGGGCAGGCGTCCCGCGACGTTTGCGTGCGTGTCCCAGTTGTTGTGGTAGATCTGCACGAAGCGCACCCCGCGCTCCACCATGCGACGGGCCAAGAGCGCCGTGTTGGCGAACGTCCCCGGCGTCTTCGCGGCTTCCCCGTAAAGGGCAAAGGTCGACGCCGACTCAGTCGTCAAATCAGTCATCTCCGGCACGCTCGACTGCATCCGGAACGCCAACTCGTACTGCTGAATCCGAGTGTGCGTCTGCGGATCGCCCAGTTGGCGGTAGTTCATCTCGTTGAGCGTCTTCAGACCGTCGAGCGTCGTCCGGCGCACGTCGCGGCTCACCCCCGGCGGGTCGTTGATGTAGAGGATCGGATCGCCCGCGGTCCGGAAGCTCACTCCCGCGTGCTCGCCGGGCAGGAACCCGCTCGACCACAACCGGGCGGAGATCGCCTGCACCTGTTCGGTGTTCGTCGGTCGGGCGACCATCACCACGAAGGTCGGCAGGTCGTCGTTCAGCGAACCGAGTCCGTACGACGCCCACGCCCCCAGGCAGGGGCGACCGGTCACCTGGTTGCCGGTCTGCATGAACGTGATTGCGGGCTCGTGATTGATCGCGTCGGTCTGCATGCTGCGGATGAACAGCACGTCGTCGACCTGCTTCTTCATCCAAGGCATCAGCTCGCTGACCCACATCCCCGACTGGCCGCAGCGCTCGAACTTGTACTTCGACGGCGCGATCGGGAACCGAGTCTGGCCGCTGGTCATCGTCGTGAGGCGCTGTCCCATGCGGACCGACTCGGGCAGGTCCTTGTCGTACCAATCCTTCATCACCGGCTTGTAGTCGTAGAGGTCCATCTGCGACGGACCCCCGACCATGTGGAGGTAGATGACATGCTTCGCCTTGGCCGGCAAGTGCAACCCCTGCCCCGGCGCAATCGCAGGGATGGTCGATCCGAACGCTGTCCCGGCGAGGGACGACCCTGCCAGCGACGCCAGCGCGGCGGACCCGAGCAGGTGCGAACCCTGCGACAGGAAGTAGCGGCGGCTGACGTTGGTACGGAGCTCGTTCAGGAGACCCATCGTAAATACTCGCTATTTGTTGAGAGTCTCGTCGAGATTCATCAGTTGATTGACGACCATCGTCCACGCGGCCAGCTCGGCCCGCGGCACGCTCGGGTCGGCCTTCGACTCCCCGACCGTGAGGAGCCTTTCCGTCTCGTCGGCGTGGGCGGCGTAGAACTCGGCGAGTTGGTCAAGGCTCTGCTCGATGACCGTCTGCTCAGCCGGCGTGAAATCGCGGGCCAGCAACCGGCCCGCCACGAACGACAACCGATGGCGGAACGACGGCGCCGATTCCAGCAGCGCCTGCTGGGCGAGTTGGCGGGCGGCCTCGACGAACTGCGGATCGTTGAGCGTCACGAGCGCCTGCAGCGGCGTGTTGGTCCGCTCGCGCACCACCGTGCAGTGCTCGCGGTTCGGCGCATTGAAGATATCCATCGACGCTGGCGGCGCGGAGCGTTTCCAGAAGGTGTACATGCTCCGGCGGTAAAGCGACTCGCCCGAGTCGGGCTGGTAATCCTTGGTGTTCGAGACGGTCATCGCCACCGCCTCCCACACTCCCGGCGGTTGGTACGGTTTGACGCTCGGCCCCCCGATCTTGGGCGACAGCAGCCCGCTCGCCGCGAGGGCGTAATCGCGAACCATTTCGGCGTCCATCCGGAACCTCGGCCCGCGCGAGACGAGTCGGTTGTCGGGATCGAGCTCCAGCTTCTCCGGCGTTGTCGCGGCGCTCTGACGGTACGCGGCGCTGGTGACCAGGAGCTTGAAGAACTGCTTCACGTCCCAACCCGATTCGCGGAACTCGACGGCCAGCCAATCGAGAAGTTCGGGATGCGATGGAATCTCGCCCGAAACGCCGAAATCGCCCGCCGTGCGGACGAGGCCCTGGCCGAAGACCTCCTGCCAGAAGCGATTGACGGTGACGCGGGCCGTCAGCGGATGATCGTCCCGCATCAACCACTGGGCGAAGCCAAGTCGATTCCGCGGCAGGTCGTCGGGGAAGGGGGGCAGGAACTCGGGCGTTTTCGGCGACACTTCGTCCAGCCGCTGGTCATACTCGCCGCGGTTGAGAATGTACGCCTTCGCCGGCGCTTCTTGTTCGTGCATCACATGGGCGATTGTCCCACGGGATTGGATATCGCTCCGCTCCCGCGTGAGGGCGTCGCGCTCGGCGGCGAGTCGTTTGCCGTCGTCGTCGACGTTGGTGAGCCACCAACCGTAGAGCGAATCGACGCTGGCGGCGTCGCGCTTCTCGATGGGAGCGGCGATTACCGTCGCAAACAGCGCCGCATTAGCGAGCGACGTCGCTTCGCTGTCGGCAAGCGCCCGGGCGTAGATCCGCACGTCCTCGACGGTCACTCCCGAGAGGGGCGAACCGGTGTGACGCTGTCCCACCTTCAGCGGGACCGTCGTCCGCGTCGTCTCGGTGAGGCTATCGGCGGTGACGTTGGTCGGCTTCAACTGGCCGTTGACGTAGACCTTGATCCCGCTCGCCTTGCGGCTGCCGTCGTAGGCGACCGCGACGTGAACCCACTCGTCGGCCGGCAGCGGTTCGCTGGTGACGACCTTGAGGGCGTTCTCCGGCCACTTGTTGATGATGTGAGCGCCGACGCGGCGCCCTTCGCTCCACAGGTCCCAACCGCGATAGTCGCTGCCGTCATCCATCCGGGCCACGATTGCCCCGCTCGCGTCGTTCCCCGGCAGCCTCACCCACGCGGCGGCGGTGAAGGGTTGGTCACCCTCGAAGTCGCCCGCTCCGGCGACCTCCAGTGCGGCGCCTTGATTGAGATACGCCGCCTGTGAGCCAGTCTTCCCTTCGCGCCACTCGACGGTGGCGTTCCGCGGCGCGGTCGCCTTGGCGCCGTTGACCGAGTAGACGATCTCGTCGCCGCCGTCGTTTAGCGGAGCGAGGAACTGCAGACCCGCCGACGGGACCCAGGTTTCGACGTCTTGCCGCTGCGACTTCGCGAGCCAGGCGTCAAACGTCGGCCGCGCTTGCTCGCGGTGACCGGTCACCGCTTGTTCCGCGGCAGGGACGAGCTTGGCGAGTTCTTCCCACCGCGGCAGATCAGCCTCCAACGGCACCATGACGATCGGCGGCGTGTCCTTCACGTTGCCGTCCATCGGCTTCTGGGTGGTGTTATTGAAGAACGCCGAGAGTTGGTAGAACTCTTTTTGCGAGAGGGGGTCGAACTTGTGATCGTGGCAGACCGCGCAACCGGCGGTCAGGCCGAGCCAGACCTGGGCGGTCGTGTCGGTCCGGTCGCGGGTGTAGAGGACGGCGTACTCCTCGTCGATTGCGCCACCCTCGCTCGTCGTAATGTTGCAGCGGTTGAAGCCCGAGCCGATTTGCTGGTCAAGCGTCGGGTCCGGGAGCAGGTCGCCGGCGAGGTTCTCAATCGTGAACTCGTCGAACGGCATGTTTTGGTTAAACGCCTTGATCACCCAGTCGCGGTACGACCACATCTCGCGGAAGTTATCCATGTGAATGCCGTGGGTGTCGCCGTAGCGGGCGGCATCGAGCCAGTAGCGACCGCGGTGCTCTCCCCACTTTGGCGACGCGAGCAGGCGGTCGACGTACTTCTCGTAAGCGTCGGGCGACTCGTCGGCGAGGAACTCGGCGACTAGCTCGGGCGTCGGCGGCAGGCCGGTAAGGTCGAGCGCGGCCCGGCGAGCGAGCGTGTGGCGATCAGCTTCCGGCGCGGGAGTCAGGCCCGCTGCTTCGAGCTTCGCAAGGACAAACGCGTCGATCGGATTGCGAACCCATTGAGTGTTCGTCATCGACACGGGCGGCGTCGGGCGGCTTGGTGCGATCAGCGACCAGTGAGGTTGATACTCGGCGCCCTCCTTAATCCAACGAACCAACGTCTCCTTCTGCTCCGCCGTGAGATGCTTCTTTGTTTCCGGCGGCGGCATCACCTCCGACTCGTCGTCGCTGAGGATGCGGCGGATCAACTCGCTGGAATCGGGATCGCCCGGCGCGATGGCGGCCAACTCGACGGCGTCGTCGCGACGATCAAGCCGCAGGTCGGCCTGGCGCGACGCGCTATCAGGGCCGTGGCACGAGATGCAGGCGTCGATCAAGATCGGCCGCACGTCGCGGTTGTATTCGATCGGCTGTTCCGCACGCGCGGACGAAATCGTGAACAACAATGCGAGGGCGAACAGCAACACTCGGCTCGCCTGACAAGAGAAAACGTTCATCACGCGCGATTCACTCCGTTGCGGGCGGTTCGCTGGCGGCGAGCGGAAAAGGCAGGGCAGGCACGGCGACCCGAGGGCTGCCGCGAATGTCGGCACAGGGATGGCTTCACAAGCGGGGAATATAGAGAAACCAACGCAATCCATTATGCGAAGCAGCGGCCGCACAAGCAACCGCTCGGCGGCTGTGCGGTAGGTCAGGGCGGCTGCTGCAATCAAGAGGAAACCGTCGACCGGCCGTGTGCCCAAGCGTGCAAAACTTGGTCGCATTGAGCGCACCATGGGCCGAACTGGCTCAAGGCGCGCAAGCAAGAAGCACGCTTCCGAGCGTCGACACATTCGACAAGATGGATAAGATAATGGGCAAGATAAACGTCGCGCGCCGCAGCGAACGTCTTGGCGACCGTCGATCCAGCGGTTATCTGGAGCGAGGCGCCGACGCGAGCCGTGTCCGGTTCGGCAGGATGTGATAGGCAATTTCCGGCGGCGGGGCCGTCGTTTCATTGATCTCCAGCCAAGCCGCTTGCCCGCGGCGAGTCGGCGCCGAATCTTCACGCCCGGCCAATCGATCGAGCAATCGTTCAAAAGCGACTTGACCCAACATGCGCGAGTCTTGGCATACCGCAGTCATCTTAGGGTAGATGAGCGTACGCATGTCGGTGTCGTCAAAGCCGACAATCGACAAGTCTTCCGGGATCTTGACGCCCATCTTGTGGGCTTCGTTGATGGCGCCGACTGCCACCAGCGGATCGGCGATGAACACCGCCGTCGGCCTGTCAGGCATTCCCATCAGATTGCGAATCAACTTTTCGCCGTCGAGCCGATGGGGCGGAATGCGGCCGATCAGGTCAGGAGAGAGCAGACCGCGAGCTTCCAGCGTCGAGCAGTAGGCCTCAAAGCGATCGCGGTGATCGCCGTCTTCCCGCTCGCACGCCGCGAAAGCGATGCGCGTGTGACCCAGCGAGAGGAGATGCTCGATCGCCTGCCGACTCGCGGCCGCGGATTCGGAAAAGACAAAGGGCAAGCCGGGACGGTGAAAGTGGTCGCCCAGCACCACAATCGGCAGCCCTTCATCAGCCATCTGCTCGACCACGTCGCGCTCGGCCGCCGTCGAGCGAAGAATCGCGCCGCAAATTCCTTTGCGTGCAAAGAATTGCCGAAACGTTTCGCCGCGGGATTTGTCGCGCCGCACGTCGACGATGTTCAAATCTAGCTGGCTCGCACGCATCGCGTCGACCATGCCGTCGATGCAGGCCGAATCGTACGGCGATCCGGGAGTGAATGGTCCGGTGTAGATGAGAGCGACTGAGTTCTGCGTCCGGACTCCCACCGCAGGAGCGTAGTCGCAGCGATTGACGGCCTCGAGTACCTGGCGGCGTAGATGAGGAGCCACGGAATCACGGCCATTGATGACGCGAGAAACGGTGGCGATCGAGACGCCCGCTTCCTTCGCAACGTCGCGGATCGAGGCCATGGATGTGAACTCCCTTAGAATCACCAAAGAAACAGTTACGGTATTCATCATATTCAAGTTGTTGCCAAGTGCAAGTCTTTGCAGTGACAGAACAATAACAGCGTTTTATGCTGGATAATCCTCACTTTTGAGTTCCTGTCACCTAAAAATATGGCTGCGGATTGACGGTGTTTTTTTCCGCATAATCGTTGACACCAGACGTACGCCGAGTTATAAGAGAAAGTGTTACTTATCTGTTTCTCGCCTGCATGCTATTCAGCGGGCTCGCAGGCAATCAGGCTAAAAACATTCGCTAGGGCGGCACTCGGGCGAGACTTTTCAGTACAGGCATCGATCGATTCCCTGCCGCTTTTAACGGGCGGATCGCGGCGTCGATCGTGACAGCAGCGGCTGGCGGCGGCCGTGACGATCCATTCGTTGCTGTTTCAACTCATCACGGCTCAGATTCCTGGGAGGAACGACTCATGAAGCGATTCTGCATTGGATTATTGGCGATGGCCATCGTTTGGGCGTCGAGCGGCGTGGCCTCGGCGAACTTGCTGAGCAATCCTGGATTTGAAAACCCCGCACTCGGCGGCGGCGATGTCTTTGGCGCCGTCGGTTGGAACGTATTCGGCGGCGGCACTTACACGATCAAACTGGCGCCCCATACCGGCGACAATGCCTTCAAGACATTTGGGCAGACCAGCGGCGCCTACCAAGAGTTTCCTGCCGCGGCTGGCGAAACCTGGCAGGGCAGCGCCTACATCTTGAATCCAAGCTTCGACGCCATGAGCGGCGATCAAATCGCCGCTGTGAACATCGAGTGGCGTGATGCGGGAGACAATGTCCTCAGCTTCATCTCCTCGCCCAACGGCCTGACCGCCGCCAGCCCTCAAGGCTCGACGGCTGCCGACTACGTCTACGCCCCAATCTCGGGAGTTGCTCCCGCCGGTACGGCAAAAGCTCGTTTCGTCCTGATCACCGGGGCCTTCGCCGGTCCGGGCGGCGGGGCGCCCTTTTTCGACGACGCCTCCTTTGTTCGCGTTCCAGAGCCGGCGACGGCTTTCCTAGCGGGCGCGGCGGGATTGGCCGTCGTCGCCATGCGACGTCGTCGCAACTAAGGCTTCACGCATCAGCTAGTCGTTCGACCGCGGGGCAGCGGTCGAACGGCGATGCTTTGCGTCAACCGATCAGCTTTCAATAGCGAATTCATCTCAAAGAATACTCGAATCAGGCGATGGGCCGCGCGAGGCCGTCGCGAACATTCATTCAACAGCGCGATCTTACTTGACGGGGTGGAGACATGAAGAAGGCCTTGCTAAGGACATCGGCACTGGCGTTGGGACTGGTCCTAGGCGCGGCTACGGGGGAATCGGCGCTTCGCGCTGAACTGTTGCTGCGCGACGATTTCAATGGGACCGGCAACGTCAATACCGCTGTCTGGCGGTTGCCGTTTGGCGAGGAAGGGAGCTTCGTCGGTCGTACGCAGTTCCGCGGCGATCCGGCGACCGACCTGCCGCAAACGGGTGTGGCTGAGCCTCTCGCCAGCGACGGCTTGGTGACCGAACTTTATCTCGACACGTATTCGCCGATTGACCCAGGCAATCAATTTCTCGGGACCGACCTACTGACCAAGCAAAACTTCGCCCGCGGCGGCGGTCTCACCTTCGAGTCGCGGATCCGCCTGAAGCCGACCACGACGGGCGGATTGGTCGGCGGATTCTTTAGCTACGACGTGCAACGCGAATCGCCGCCCGGGACGCTGGTGCGCGACGAGATCGACTTCGAGCTGATCAGCAATCAGGCCGTCGGCGGAGCGCCGACGAACGACCCCTTCACGAACTTTTGGAACGAAGGTCCGTTTACCGGTCCCGCGGCCGCGGGGGCCGGGCAGTTCCACAACGTCGCCGGCGTCGACCTGACGCAATTCCAAAACTACAAGGTCGAATGGACGCCGCAGGCGGTGAAGTGGTATGTCAACGACAACTTGGTGCGAACGCAAACGACCAATGTACCTGATGATCCGATGAAGCTCCACTTCAACCTCTGGGCGCCCGATAGCAGCTTTGCCGACGCCTTCAACGCCGCGCTGACGCCGGCGGCGACCGTCGGCGCGAATCAACGCTATACGCTGCAGGTCGACCACGTCGAGGTGAATCGAATCAACACAACGCTGAGCTCCAACTTGCTGGCTGATCCCAGCTTCGAGAATCAAACGGCGCCAAGCCCTAACGGGACCGGCGGCTGGACCGTGTTCAACAACGCCTTCTACAACGGCATCGACTTGGTGCCGCAAGACGGCGACGTCGCGCTCAAAGTCTTCGGCCCGTTCCATGGCGGGACCGACGCATCGGGAGCGTTTCAAAACGTTGCGGCACTTCCGGGACAGCAGTTCACTTCGTCGGTATATGCCTATTCGCCGTCGGGTGACAGTATTCTGGGCAATGCGAACTACACGACAATCGCGCTGCAGTTCGTCAACGCCGGCGGCGCCGTGATCGGTTCGGTCAATTACAGTCCTGGCACGAACCAGAAGGAAACGCCGATCTTTGACGGTCGCGACCCGAATCTTATTCAAGATGAATGGGTGAAGTACTCGGTCGACGCCATTGCGCCCGCGAATACCGCGTTCGTGCGGATGAACATGTTTTTCATCCAGACGATGGAGCAAGGGGGCGCCGTCTGGTTCGACAATGCGTCGCTCATGCGGCTCGATTCCGCCGCAACCTTCGCCTCGGCCGACTTCAATAAGGACGGTATGGTGAACGGCTTCGATCTGGCCGCGTGGAAGACGGCGTTTGGCTCAACTGCCGGCGGCGACGCTGACGGCGACGGCGACAGCGACGGCAACGATTTCCTCTTGTGGCAGCGTCAGTACACCGGTCCAAACTCCGCGGCGGCAGCCGGCGCCGTGCCGGAGCCGAGCAGCGTTGCATTGATCGCCCTGGCGGCAGGCGCGGGGTACGTCGGCCGTCGGCGGCTCGGCTGAATGGATGCGACGATCAAGATCAGGGAATAACGGAGCGGAGGCCCCGCCTACGAGCGGGGACGAGCGATGAATGGAACAATTCAAACTCAGTCGCCGCGGCGAGCTTCTCGGGCAGCGTTCACTTTGGTGGAGCTGCTGGTGGTGATTGCGATCATCGGCGTGCTGGTGGCTCTGCTGTTGCCGGCGGTGCAGGCGGCTCGTGAAGCGGCCAGGCGCATGAGTTGCGGCAACAATCTGAAGAACTTGGCGTTAGCTGCGCAGAACTACGAAAGCGCCAGGAAGCAATTCCCCGCCAGCATTCCTCCCACAACGCAGCCGTGCGGCGGAGCGGAACTGGCGAATTACGACACTGGGCAAATCGAGTACCTAGGCCCGAATCAGTGCGACAGGCTGATTGCCGAAGGCGCAAGCGGTAAGGGATGGATTACCGAGATGCTGCCGTACATGGAGCAGCAATCGCTCTACAGTCAGTTTGAATCAAGCGGCGCCTTCACCGGCACGTTCAACGTCGGACAGGGCTTGCTCCGCAATAACGATCAAGCTCGGGCAGCGCGGCAAACGCTGTTGCCGATCTTCTCGTGCCCCTCCGACCCATCGTCGAAGGCGATCTCCGATGGGCAACGTGGCTTCGTCGGCCGTAAGGAATCGGTCGCCACCACGAACTACAAAGGTGTCATCGGCGATACGGTGGTGCTGATGGACAATCCCCGTTGGAATAGCGACTGGGGCGCCATGCCCGACTGCCACGACCGGATTGGCTGCACCGGCATTTTCTGGCGGAACTCTTACTTCACTCCGGTCAAGCTGAAGACTGTCACCGACGGTACGAGCAACACCTTTCTCATCGGCGAAGCGGTGGCCGAACTCGACGCCCACTCGATGGCCTACTATTCCGACGGCGACTGGGCCAGTACGAGTCAACAGTTGAACTACGTTCCGCAAGATACGTCGCCGCAATGGATTTACGAAAATTGGTGGGAAGTCCGCGGTTTCCGGAGTCGCCATCCGGGCGGCGTTCATTTCGCTATGGTCGATGGCTCGGTCCATTTTGTGAACGAAGGAATTGATCACAAGCTTTATCGTGCGCTTTCGACTCGCAATCGTGAAGAAACGGCTTCGTTGCAGTAAGGGCAGTAAAGATTGCGAGCGATGTCGGGACAGGGCGCGAAAATGGAACGACAAACCACTGCTTATTGGCGATTGTTGAGCGTGCCGGCGCTCGCAATGACGCTGCTTGTCGGCTGCGGCGAATCGCAACCAACGCTCACCGGCGTCGTCACACTGGACGGCGTCCCGCTCGCCACGGGTAACATTTCTTTCCTGCCGACCGGCGAAGGCGCCGGCGCCTCTGCATCGATCGGTCCCGATGGCGCGTACGATGTCCGCACCGGCAGCGTTCGCGGCCTGGCGCCTGGCAACTACACGGTGACCGTCAGCGCCAACGGCCCGGCGATCACCAAGCCCGGGAGCGATCTCCCGCTCCCCGGCAAGCTCCTCACTCCCAAGAAATACAGCACCAGTCAGACGTCCGACCTTCGAGCCACCGTCCAGCCGGGCGACAACGAACTGAACTTTGAACTCACCAGCAATGTCAAGTAACGTCCCCCACTCGATTGGAAGTCGCCGCTGCAGCGGATCGCTCTTCGCTTTCTTCCTCGCCATCGTCGTATGGCTGTGGATTGCATGCGCTGTGATCGCCGCCCAGCCAGGCTACACGCAAATCTGGAACGACGAATTCGACGGCGCCGCGCTCGATCAGGCAAAGTGGACCGCCGAGACCGTGCAGAATCCGCACAACAACGAAAAGCAGGCTTATCTCCCCGAGCAGGTGACTGTCGCCGGCGGGAATATGGTCATCACGTCGACCAATCAGCCGTCCGGCAACAAGGACTATCGCTCGGGGCGCGTCCATAGCGATTGGACGCATCAGTACGGTCGCTGGGAAGTTCGCGCCGACTTGCCGACCTCACGCGGCATGTGGCCCGCGATTTGGCTCCTGCCAGATACGACGCGGTACAACTGGCCAAGCCAGGGAGAGATCGACATTATGGAGAACCGTGGCCACCAGCCGCGGCAGACCAGCAGCGCTTATCACTACGGAACCTCAAATCCCTACAACCACCAGTACGTTTCCAGCGAACAGACGACGGCTCGTTTCGGGCAGCCGGTCGACTATCACAGCGGCTTCCACACGTACGCCGTTGATTGGGACGACACGAAAATTCGATTCTACGTCGACGATGTGAACTACTACACAGTGTACGACGCCGATGTCGGCGGCTTCATCGGCAACCAAACCGCGCCGATGCAGATGACGTTGAATACAGCCGTTGGGGGACAGTTCTTGCAGGGCTTCCAGCCCGACGCCACGACGGTGTGGCCGCAGCAATTCCTGGTCGACTACGTTCGCGTCTTTGAGCGGAACGACACGCCGCTTCGCCTCCGCAATGGCGGCTTCGAAGCAAACGAAGGGAGCCTCGCAGGTTGGACTGTTTTTGGGAGTCTGAAGAGCATCAATAACGTCTCCGTCCACAACGAAGCCCTCAAGGATGGCGTCGCCTCGCTCAAACTTTTCGGCCAATCGACCGGCGGCACGAATTACAGCGGCGTGAGCCAGGGGATCTCCGTTTCGGCGGGAGATCAGGTGACCGCGGCGGTCGACGCCTTTATCCGCTCGCAAGATTCGATCAGCGGCACCGGCAACTCGGTGCAGCTGAAAATCGAGTTCTACAACGACTTCGGCGGCAAGTACGGCACGTCGTCGATGCTCGGCGAGTTCGTCGAGACGATCGCCAACGGCTCGACGCCCAACAACATTTGGCAGCCGCACGATCTGTCGGCCACGGCGCCGGCGGGAGCGGTCGAGGCGCGGGTGGCTCTCGTCTTCATCCAGCCGGGACTCGAAGCAGGCGCCGTTCATTTTGACAATCTGACCTTCCGTAATCTGAGTCTCCCCGACGTCGCCGACGCCAATGGCGACGGGACGGTCGACGGCGGCGACTTTCTCATCTGGCAGCGCAATCTGGGCAAGGCAGACGCTGCTGGCCCCGACGAAGGCGATTTCAACTTTGACGGCGATGTGAATAACGCCGACCTCGACGTTTGGAAGGCGCAGAACGACGCTCCAGCAGCGCCGGCAGACCAAGGGGCGTCGCTCCAAATCCCCGAACCTTCCGGCGCCATGCTGACGATTACGACGCTGGCTAGCCTAGTTCACTGGCGCGGGACGCGCGCAATGGCAGACGCTGTCGAATCGAGCGTCGCATGACGGCGATAGGTCGACGGAAGCGGGGGCGGCAGCACCTACTCGCGCTCATGGCGGCGGTTATCGGGTCGCAGGTTGCGACCTTGCAACTTCGGGCTGAAGAATCGACAGCGCCGGTCGTCGAACCGCCAGCGAATCCAGCCGTTGCGAGATTCAATCCGGCCGCCGCCGATCGGGACGCTGAAGTCGAGCGTCTGCTCGCCGTGATGACGATGGAGGAAAAGATCGGCCAGATGTGCCAGGTCTGGCCCGAAACGGGCGAGTTGACGCCGGCCATTCAGGAGTCGCTTCGCAATGGCGAGATCGGATCGCTGATCAACTGCACGACGCCCGATCTCATCGCCGAGGCGCAATGCCTTATGCGTGAAGAGAGCCGCCTCGGCATCCCGTTGCTCATTGGCCGCGATGTGGTACACGGATACCGGACAGTGTTTCCCATTCCGCTCGGCCAGGCGGCCAGTTGGCATCCGGCGTTGATCGAGCGCGCGGCGGCGACCGCGGCGGAGGAGGCGCAGTCGCAAGGCGTTAATTGGACCTTCGCCCCGATGGTCGACGTCGGCCGCGATCCGCGCTGGGGTCGCATTGCCGAAACGTTGGGCGAAGATCCACATCTTTCGGGCGAACTGGCGGCCGCCATGGTGCGGGGCTTCCAGCAAGAACGCGACGGACGTCTCCACGGCCTCATTGCCTGCGCGAAGCACTTTGCCGCTTACGGCCTTTCCGAAGGGGGCCGCGATTACAACCGAGCGTCGCTCTCGATCGCCGATCTGCACAACACGCATCTGCCGCCGTTCCATGCCGCGCTCAACGCCGGTTGCCGGACGCTGATGACGACGTTCAGCGAGGTGAACGGCATTCCCGGCACGGCTCACGCTTACTTGCTGCAAGAAGTCCTCCGCGACGGCTGGCAGTTTCCGGGCGTTGTCGTCAGCGATTGGAACTCGGTGATCGAAATGGTCGCCCACGGCTACAGCGCCGACGAATCCGAAGCGGCCCGGCAAGCGGCGAGCGCCGGCGTTCACATGGAGATGGTGAGCCCGACGTTTCATCAACACTTGGCGGAACTGGTAGGGCAGGGGACCGTCGAGCAAAAGGCGATCGACGACGCCGTGCGGCGCGTGTTGCGACTCAAGCTCGAATTGGCCGCTGCGGAACCGGAGCCGGCCAATAAGACGATGCCCGCCTCAGTTGCGCCGGCGACGGCAGACGCCACAAGCAAGTTACTGCGACCGCGCTCGTTAGAACTCGCCCGCCGTGCGGCGCGCGAGAGCATTGTCCTGCTCAAGAACGATGGCGAAACGCTGCCGCTCCAGCGCGAGCTATTCCAGAAGGTCGCAGTAATCGGCCCGCTCGCGGACGCTCCGCTCAGTCAACTTGGCTGCTGGGCCGTCGACGGCCGTGCTGAAGATGCGATCACGCCGCTCGACGCACTGCGCGAGGCGCTGGGCGAGTCCGCGGAAGTGGCGTACGTACGCGGGACGCCAACGAGCTATTCGAACGACGCGAGCGAAATTGAAGCTGCCAAGCAGGCCGCTGCGTACGCAGACGTGGTGCTTCTCTTCGTTGGCGAGGATGCCGTCCTCAGCGGGGAAGCTCGCAGCCGCTCGACGCTGGAGCTTCCCGGCGTGCAGCCTGAACTGGTGCAGGCGGTCGCCGCCGCCGGCAAGCCGATCGTCATGGTCGTCCTAGCCGGCCGCCCCCTGACCATTGGCGCCGAATGCGACGCCGTGGACGCGGTTCTGTACGCCTGGCATCCCGGCACGATGGGGGGCCCATCGATCGCGGACCTCCTCCTCGGCGTCGCAACGCCGAGCGGCAAGCTTCCGGTGACGTTCCCCAAAAACGTCGGCCAGGCGCCGCTGTACTACAGTCATACCAACACCGGCCGGCCGAGCCCCGCCGATTTCCGACCGCTGAGCCAGACGCAGGGCAAAGATCTGGCGCCAGCCTTCCAATACAGTTCGCACTACGTTGACGGCGATCCATTCCCTCTCTTCCCATTCGGCTACGGACTATCCTACACGACCTTCTCGTATGACGGTTTCGAACTGGGCGCGCCGTCGATCGCCCCGCGGCAGACGCTCGCCGTGCGGGCGCGGATCACGAACAGCGGCGCGCGAGCCGGCGTGGAAGTCGCGCAGCTTTATGTCCGCGACATCGCCGCGACGCTGGTTCGTCCGGTGCGAGAGTTGAAGGCGTTCCGCCGCGTCTACCTGCGGCCGGGGGAATCGCAGCCGGTGGAGTTCGCGCTCGACGCCGACGACTTACTCTACTTCAACAACGACGGCCAGAGCGTGCTGGAGCCGGGGAAGTTCGCCGTTTGGATCGGCGGCGATGCGACGGCGAGGCTCGGGGGCGAGTTTGAACTGACGGGCGACGTCGCTTCTCAACCAGCAACGCCGGCCGTGGCTCGCGTTCCGAAGAGTGGCGAAGAGTCGACGGAGCCGGCGATGCCGAAGCAGCCGGTCCGAGCCGGCAGCGGCACCTAACCAGAGTACCGGCGTCATCCTGAGCGGAGCGAAGGATCTGGAAACCAAAACTAGCTTGCAGATTCTTCGCTCCGCTCAGAATGACGCTCATCGAGAGGCGGCTCGCGCAGACATTCACTCCGGGACGTTGATCAACTCCAGCTGATAAATCGGCAGATGCCGATAGTAGACTTCCAGCATTTGCGTCGCCAGGCAGGTGACGAACAGCCGCCCGCCGCCGCTCACGCCTTGGGTTTCGTCGAGGAAGGGGTCCCAACTTCCGCGCTCTTTTCCGTCGCGGATCTGCATTGCGGGGACCACGTCGCGCATTCTGGCGTTCCACTCCCGCCACGGTTTGCCTTCCATGTGGTGGCAGACCTGGGCGGCGTAGTACCAGTAGTAAACGTGCGTGTGGCCCGTCTCGCGATCGGGCAGATTTTTAAGCAGCACCTCGGAGCCGCGCTGCAGGCGGTTGTCGTTTCGCGGCCAACCAAGGTACTGCCGGCAGAGGAGCCCCTCGGCCGTCATGCTGAGCTTCTTTCCCTGTCCTGGGACGTAGGAGTACTGGGCGCCGCCGTCCTGCGACACGGTGTCGAGGAAATCGCCGATGCGACCGAGCGCCGGGCTATCGACTTCGAGCCCCGCCATCCGCGCGCTCTGCAGCGCCATGACGAACCAACCGGTGACCGACAAGTCGCTGTCGAAGCCCGGTTGGTAGCGCCAGCCGCCTTCGGGCGCCTGGACTTTCAAGCAGTAGTTCACCGCCTTCTGCGCCGGCTCGCGATATTCCGAGTTCTGCGTCATGCCGTACAACTCGCAGAGGGCGATGGTGCATAAGGCCTGCGTGTAGAGCCGGCCATTGCCGCCGGAGCCCTCGCGGAAGAAGTTGCCTTGGCGGTCTTGTTTTTTGAGTAAGGCGTTCCAGCCCTTGCCGACGACAGAAGTGAACGGTCCGTTGACGTCGCTTTCCGGCGTGAATCCTGCGCCTTGAAACGCCAACAGCGCCATCGCGGTCGCCGCTTCGACGTTTTCGTTGTTAGCGCCGTCGGCATACTTGCCGGTGAGGCTCCACATGCCGTTCTTGCCTTGATTACGGGCCAACCATTTAAGCGCTTCGGTGACCGACGTCTCGGTACCGGCGGTGCCGCCGTAGGCGCGCAGCAGCGAATCCTTCATCCCCGCTTCTCGCCCGCTGAGCGCCATCTGGATCGCTGGCTTCTCGCCCGATTCGACGACGCCGAGCGGGTTCACCGGCGCCATCTCGGTGTCCGATGTCTCGGTCGGGTCGTTGGTCGCCATTTGGAGCGGTTCAGTCAGGTCACTCGGCTCCAGCGGCTGCTCCTCGAGATCGAACGGGACCTCAAGCTCGCCGGTAGCGAGATCTTCGCCGCCGTCGTCGTTCATGCTCAGGCTCATGATGAACTGCGGCGTTCCCTCGTTCGCCACCCAGATGAGCCCGAGAATGATGATCATCAGCATGTGGATGATCGCACTGATGAGCCACGCCGGCGCGTCGTTCAGCAGGTCGCTGGCAATGGTGAGCGGCGGGAGTTCGTCGGTGGCGGCGCTCGTAGAAGTTGGAGACGCCGCCGCGGGCTGCGGTCGCGATTCTTTCGATGCAGTGCCCGGCGATAGCGGCGTCGCTTTAGGCAACCCCTCCGTCGCAGTGCGCGGCGGCGCGTCGGAGCCGGCGCGTGGAACCGCCATAGGCAGCGCCACGGGAAGCGGCGGCGAGGAGGGG
>JBGSMO010000215.1:0-5991 GCA_041740115.1 Pirellulales bacterium | reverse complement strand
CCGCTGCGGGTGAGCTCGGTGCGCGGCAGGACGTTAGCTTCGCCGCGGCGCTGGTCGGGGGTGATGATCCGCGCGGCGCTGGTGGCGGGGCCGGCGATGTGGCAGTGGATGTCGACGCCGCCCGACATGACGACGAGGCCGGTGGCGTCGATCGTCTTGGCGGGACGGAGCGCAGGGTTTGCCGGTGCGGCGATGATCTGACCATCCTCGATCCAGAGATCACCAACCTCGCCGTCGATGCCATTAGCGGGGTCGTAGATCGTGCCGTTGGCGATTTTGGTGAGGGGCATGTTGAGGGGCGTCAGTTGGCAGATGTCCGTTGTCAGTGGCTGGCGATGGGTCGAGCGTAGCTGATTTTTGGGGGGAATTGAACTGCTAAGCACGGCAAGAAGGAAATGCATTTTAACCACGAAACACACGAAAGTTACGAAAAGGATTCTTGCGGAAGCTCCTCGATTCACTCTTCTCTGCGTCTCCGCGCCTCTGCGAGAGTATTCACACAAGATTCGATATCTCGCGGAGGCGCGGAGACGCAGAGAGACTTCGGTAGGCGCTCCTTTTCTTTCGTCCTTTTCGTGTGTTTCGTGGTTAATCTCCCCGCTCCCGTATTCCCCTGGCGCTCTTGGCGTCCTTGGCGGTTCAATAAAAGGAGCCCGCGACGCGCTGGGCATCGCAGGCTCTTTTGAGTTTCGCTCCGGCGGGTCGTTGACCCGCGGCTACAGGGCTCGCATGAAGGCGACGAGGTCGGTTTTTTCTTGTTGGTTTAGCTTGAGGGCTAGGACCAGGTTGAAGAATTCGACGGTGTCTTCGAGGGTCAGTAGGCGGTCGTCATGGAGGTAAGGGGGAGAGTCTTTGATGCCGCGGAGGGGGAACGTTTTGATCGGGCCGTCGGCCGAGGCTTTGCGCCCGTTGATCATCACTTCCTTGAAGAATCGCTGCGTCTGCAAGTTGTGCATCAGGTTGTCGGTATAGTACGGCGGCACGTGGCAGGTGGCGCACTGGCCTTTGCCGAAGAAGATCTCTTGGCCGCGGAGCTCGCTTTCGGTCGCCTTCGCCGGGTCGAGCTTGCCGAGGAGGTTGAGCTTGGGCGCCGGGGGGAAGTCGAGGAGTTCCTGGAACTCGGCCATGAAGTGGACCTGGCTGCCACGTTCCAGCGGGTTGACTCCTTTCTTGGCAGCCAAGGTATGATCGCCGTCGAAGTAGGCGGCGCGCTGTTCGAACTCGGTGAAGTCTTCGACCGTTTTGAGAGCGCGCTGCGAGCCGAAGAGGCGTTGGATGTTGACGCCGCGCAGGGTAGGCGTGTCGATGCGGTGGCGATGCTCGTTGGGGCGGATGTCGCCGACGGTGTGAGTCGCGGCGTTGGTGTGGCCGTTGGCGTGGCAGTCGAAGCAACTGACGCCGTCGTGGGGTTTCAGGCTCTTGCGATCGTCGGTGGCGTTGAACTGCTGCTGGGGGAACGGCGTCACGAGCAAGCGGAGGCCTTCCAGCTGCTTTGGGTTGAGACACTCTTTGAAGAGCTCGTAGAAATTCGCCAGCGTGACGAGTTGGCCTTTCGAAACGTCGCCGAGATCGGGTCGCGTCGTGAGGTAAATCGGCGCCGGGAACTCGGGGAGAAAGTGTTCGGGCAGGTCGAAGTCGAGATCGAAACGGGTGAGATCGCGGCCAGTCTGCTTTTCGAGTTCGTCGATCTGCACCTTGGGGAACACCATGCCGCCGTTTTCATGATGGGGATGGGGCAAAGGATAGAAGCCGGCAGGCCAAAGGGTTTTCTCTTTGATCTCCTCGGGCGTCATTCCGGCAAGTTGGTCCCAGGTGATCCCCTCAGGGAGCTTAACGCGAACGCCCTCTTGGATCGGTTTGCCGAGCGACATCGTCGTCTCCTTCGACGGCCGGTCGCTGAGGTCGTAGCGGTGCTGCAGGAGGCGCTGCTGGCGTTCGGCGAACTTCGGCTTCTCGGCGGTTGTTTGCTTGATCAGCGCGGCTGTATCGACGAACGGGATCTGGCCGGGAAGCTGGGCATTCGCGGCTGCGGCGACCAATGATAAGGAAGCGACCAGCGCGGTGCGAAACATGCCCGCGCTGGGGGGCGAGACGGCAAATGAGGTTCGCATCTCGGAACTCCTGGCATTGAGTTGGCTGGGATCGCGTCGGCGATGAGTTTAGTTTTAGTGCGAGAAGGACGCGGTGTGAATTGTCGCGCGACAATGAGATGGATTGAATTTAGCTATGGCAAGATTGTTGCACTGGTGTGAATACTTCATGGTTTCAGCAAATCGTGCGCCTGAGGAAAAATTGAACCGCCAAGGACGCCAAGGAAATGCATGAGAATTGGAACCGCCGATATACTCAGATCAACGCAGATTGAAAAGTAATTCCATCCGCGTTGATCTGAGTATATCGGCGGTTCCATTTTTCTTCCTCTCTTCCCTTGGCGTCCTTGGCGTCCTTGGCGGTTAAACTTAATGCGGTTAAGGAATCGAAATGGCTGGCAGCGACAAGACGAGCGTAGCGAGCGAGACGTTGGCCGAACATCGGCGGTGGACGCGGTCGGCGCTGGTGTTGGCGGTGATTTCGGCGGCGCTCGCGATTGGGTTTTTTAGTCTGTCGCGCGCCGTCGTGCGCGGGTCAACAGGCGATTTAGACGAGCGGATTCTGCTGGGGATGCGTCATGCCGACAATTTGGCTGATCCTATCGGGCCGCGCTGGGTCGAAGAGGTGGGCCGCGATTTCACCGCGCTTGGCGGCGTGGCCGTACTATCGTTGATCACAGCGACCGTCGTGTTGTTCTTCTGGCTCTCGGCGATGCATCGGGCGGCCGTCTACGTTGGCGTCGCGAGCGTCGGAGCGATTCTGCTGGCGACGGCGCTGAAGCAGACGTTCGATCGCCCGCGACCAGATTTGGTGCCGCATGGGGCGATGGTTTACACTTCGAGCTTTCCGAGCGGGCACTCGACGATGGCGGCGGCCGCGTATCTCACGCTCGGTATGGTGGCATCGCGGTTCGTGCCGCGGCGGCGGCTAAAGGTGCTGCTGATCGGCGTGGCGATGTTGGTGACTGGCGCCGTGGGGGTGAGCCGGGTTTACTTAGGCGTCCACTGGCCAAGCGATGTGCTGGGGGGCTGGGCCGTGGGGGCGTCGTGGGCGCTCGTCTGCTGGTGCGTGGCAATTTGGCTGCAAGATCATGGGGTGATCGAGCAAGATTTGGCTCATCCGATCGAGATCAAGCGGGCTTCACTGTAATTGGGAAGCGGAATGATTGAACCGCCAAGGACGCCAAGGAAAATGAGCGGGGAGATTGGCCGCGAAACACACGAAATAGACGAAAAGTAGAAGTCTGTCCCTTCTCTGCGCCTTCGCGCCTCTGCGAGAGAATTCACTCGCGGAGGCGCGGAGGCGCGGAGGCGCAGAGGGAGATTGGATAGAGATTGAGATCTGACGAGAACTCTTTCGTTGCTTTCATGTGTCTCATGGTTCAATGCATTTCTTCCTTGGCGCGCTTGAAGTCCTTGGCGGTTCAAAAATGAATCAACAAATGAGGTCAACGCAATGATGCGATGGAAGATGTTTTGGGCGGTCGCGGGTTTGATCTTACTGAACCAGTCGCGGTTCGCTCTTGCTGAAGAGTCGAATCTGGGCCAGCAGCTTACGGCGTTGCTCGATGAGATTTGGGAGTTTGGGCTCGTCGAGAGTCCGACGTTTGCCACTACTCTTGGCGATCGGCGGTTTAATGATCGGTTGGCGAAGGTTTCGCCGGCGGATAGTGCGCGGCGGTATGAACAAAACAAGGCGTTTGCGAAGCGACTAGCGGCGATCGATCGCGAGGGACTGACGCCGGCGGAGCGGGTGAACTTCGACATGATGGCGCGGCAGTTGCGCGACGATGCGGCGGAATTCGAGTACAAGAGTTATCTGACGCCGATAGATTGCCGGTCGGGCTTTCATATCGAGTTCCCCGAACTGCGACGCGACGTGCCGCTCGAGACGGTCGAGGATTACGAGAACTACATCGCGAGGCTGCGGGCGTTCGACGATTACGCGGCGGGGCATATCGAGTTGCTGCGGGCGGGGATCGCGGCCGAAGTGACGCAGCCGGAGGTGATTCTGCATGGGTATGACGCGACGATCACGCCCCACCTCGTCGATGATCCCGAGCGAAGTCTTTTGTATGAGCCGCTCACGAAGTTTCCGGTCGGCGTGCCGGAGGGGGAGCAGGAGCGATTGCGGGCGGCAGCGCGCGCGGCGATTGCCGAGGGAGTCGTGCCGGGGTATCGGCGGTTCCTGAAATTCATGCAGGAAGAGTATGTGCCGGCGGCGCGGGGGTCGATCGGCGCGTCAGCCTTGCCGGGAGGTCGTGATTTTTATCGCCATCGGGTGCGGCGGTTCACGACGCTCGATACGACACCCGAGGAAGTACATGCTCGCGGGGTGGCAGAGGTGAAACGGATTCGCGCTGAGATGGAGGCGATCAAGGAGAAGGTCGACTTCGACGGCGACTATGCGGCGTTTGTCGAGCATCTGCAGACCGATCCAAAATTCTACGCGAAGACGCCTGAGGAACTGCTGGAGCGGGCGTCGTTCATCTTGAAGCGGATGGACGGCGAGTTGCCGACGCTGTTCGGCAAACTGCCGCGGATGCCGTACGGGCTGCGGCCGGTGCCTGACTACGTGGCGCCGCGGACGAGCTCAGCTTACTACCAACCGCCGGCAGGAGACGGGACACGGGCGGGGTTCTTCAACTTGAATACTTACAATCTCAAGGCTCGGCCGCTGTTTGGACTTGAGGCCCTCGCGCTGCATGAGGCGGTGCCGGGGCATCATTTGCAGATTGCGCTGCAGCAGGAGATGGAGGAGTTGCCGAACTTTCGCCGCTATTCCGACTGCACGGCGTTCATCGAGGGGTGGGCGCTCTACTCCGAGCGGCTGGGGCTGGAATGCGGGTTTTACGAAGACCCGTACAGCGACTTCGGCCGGCTCTCGATGGAGATGTGGCGAGCCTGCCGGTTGGTGGTCGACACGGGGATCCACTACATGGATTGGTCGCGCGAGCGGGCGATCAAGTTCATGGCGGAGAATTCGGCTCAGCCGATCCACAATGTCGAGGCGGAGGTCGATCGCTACATCGGCTGGCCGGGGCAGGCGCTGGCGTACAAGACGGGGGAGTTGAAGATTCGCGAACTGCGCGAGCGGGCGGAGCGGGAATTGGGGGAGAAGTTTGACGTGCGGGCGTTTCACGACCGCGTGCTGGCGGGCGGGGCGGTGCCGCTGGATGTGCTGGAGGCTAGCGTGGTGGCGTGGATTGGGGAAGTGCAGGGGGAGCCGGGGAAGAATTGAACCGCCAAGGACGCCAAGAGCGCCAAGGGAATGCGGAGGAGAATTGAACCACAACGGCACAACGAGCACGACGGAAGTACGTCAGTCCTCCTTATTCGCCTTTCTTTGCGCCTCTGCGCCTTTGCGAGAGATTTCAAAAAAAAGAATTGTCTCACGCAAAGGCGCGAAGGCGCAAATAGAATTGAGCGATACTGTATTCCCTTGGCGTCTTTGGCGGTTCAATTTAGAAGTTTCAAGAGACGCTGCAGTAGCTCTTCGGCGGCGGGGCGGTTCGGCGGGATTGCGGCGTGGAGCGGTAGCGCGACGTTGTCGCTGCGGAAGACGCTGCCGGCGGTTTCGATGCCGAACGTCGGCGTGAAGATGGCGACGGCGGCGTGCTGGGCGATCGCGGTGGGCTGATCGTCGAGAACGATTATGGGGATCTTGCGGAGATGAGCTTGCGCGGCGGCGGTGAGGCTTGTCTCAAGGTTGTTGAGCGGGTTCGCGGCGATGATGAGGGCGGCGTCGGTTTCTCCTCGCTTGAGAATTGCGGCGGCGGTTGATTCGCCGGGGAGGCTCTGCGGGTAGCCAGCGGCGAAGTTGATGGCGGCGGGGAAGCCGGTTTGCCACGCGAGGACTTGCGCGGCGCCGGCGGCGTTGCCGGGTTCGCCGAGGGAGAGG
>JBGSMO010000179.1:0-4688 GCA_041740115.1 Pirellulales bacterium | reverse complement strand
TCCGAGGTTCATGGGCCGATTCCGTTGCCGACCAGGATTGAGCGGTACACCGTGCTCTCCGGTCCGCACGTCGACAAGAAGGCCCGGCAGCAATTTGAAATCCGCACTCACAAGCGGGTGATCGACATTGTCCAGGCGACTGCCAAGACGATTGAGGCTTTGAACAAGCTCAGTCTGCCGGCGGGCGTCGACATTAAGATCAAGGCGACGGCGGGTTGAGTTCGCCGGGGCCGGGACGGCCCGGCTCGCTAAGTTCCCGTGTGGTAACGATTTAAGTTGTTTGATTACTGTTTTTCAGTCACCGATTAATAGCAATTAACCTATGCCGTGGAAGTTGGGTGGGTAAGCCGGGTTAATCCCGTGTCTCCTGCCTGGCGAGCACCAGCTTTAGGATGACCAACGATGGCCGCTGCTGAGCGCGTCCCGGGTATTCTGGGTCGCAAAATTGGAATGACGCAGATTTACGACGAGCAGGGCAATGTCGTGCCGGTGACCGTCGTGCAGGCGGGGCCGTGCGACGTTCTGCAGGTGCGGACGGCCGATCGTGATGGTTATGAGGCGGTGCAGCTAGGTTATCTCGATAAGCCCCGCCGGCTAGCCGCCCGCAGTGAGCGGGGTCATGTGGCGAAGCTCGACAGCAAGCGGGCCAAGTCGCGTGCCGCCGCCGGCGTCGAAGCGATTGCCAAGGCGAGTTGCGAGCCGAAGCGGTTCATCCGCGAAATTCGCGGCGGAGCCGGTGATCTTGAGGTTGGCTCGAAGGTTGACGTCTCCGCTCTGGAAGGCATCGCCCGGGTCGATGTCGTTGCGACCAGTAAGGGTCGCGGCTTCTCTGGAGCCATGAAGCGTCACAACTTTCATGGCCAGCGTGCTACGCACGGCGTGAAGAAGTGTCACCGTGCTCTGGGCGGCACCGGCGCCAGCGCGTTCCCTAGCCGTCTGTTCAAGGGCAAGAAGATGCCTGGCCAGTACGGTTCGGCTCGCTGCACCGTGCGGAATCAGAAGCTGGTGAAGGTCGACGCCGAGCAGAGCCTGTTGCTGATCCGCGGCGCCGTGCCGGGTCCGAATGGCGGGTATGTCGTCATTCAGCAGACGAACAAGATGTAGGCGGGAGGATGCTTGCTCGCCGGGGTCGAGACGACCCGGCTCGCTTCAAATAAGAACGAATCATGCCAAAGCTCAACGTACACGACGTCAAAGGTAAGAAGGTCGGCACCTACAATATTGAGGTGACGGACCTCGCTCCGCGCATCAACAAGCAGTTGTTGCACGACGCGGTGGTGATGTACCAGTCGAACCTGCGTCAGGGATCGCACAAGACGAAGAATCGGCACGAAGTTTCCGGTTCGACGAAGAAGATGTACCGCCAGAAGGGGACGGGCAATGCTCGCGCGGGTCACCGTAAGAGCGGCATTCGTCGCGGCGGCGGTCACATGAAGCAGATTCATCCGCGCGATTACTCGTACTCGCTCCCACGCAAGGCGTTGCAGTTGGCCACGCGGATGGCCCTGGCGTCGAAGGTTCGCGACGACGAGATCGTGTTGATTGACAAGTTGGAATTCGCCGCCCCGAAGACCAAGGAAATGGCCAGCATTCTCAAGACGCTCGGCTGCGAGGGTAAGTCGGTGTTGGTGGCGACCTCGGCTTACGACGTGAACGTGTACAAGAGCGGTCGGAATATCGATCGGGTGAACGTCGCTCCGGCGAGCGATTTGAACGCCCACGCGGTGTTGACGGCCAAGCGAGTGTTGATGACGACCGCGGCCTTGGATGCGTTTAAGGCGAAGGCTGCGTCCTCGGCCAAGGCGGAAGCGAACTAGTTTGAAACCAGTGGCGAAGGCGGCGACGCCTGAGCTTTGCGGAGGGATTTCCTCCGGTTTGTGGAAAAGGGTAAGTCATGCCGCGTCACGTACCAGCTTCGACGAGCATTACGCTGGAGCCGCACCAGGTCATAGTGAAGCCCCTGGTGACGGAAAAGGGGATGCACAAGTCGACTCGCAACAACGCCTACGCGTTCGAGATCAATCGTCTCGCGACGAAGGAAGACGTGAAGCGGGCGGTCGAGTCGTTGTTCGAGGTGAAGGTGATCAAGGTGGCGACGCAGAACCGCAAGGGGAAGGTCCGCCGCACGAAGTTTCGCCTCGGCATGACGAAGGATTGGAAGAAGGCGATCGTGACGCTCGACGGCGAGAGCCGGATCAACTTCTTCTAAGAGGGCTGTCAGCTGTCGGCTGTCGGCCATGCAAAAAACGAAGGTAACGCCGTCTGGTCAACAGCCGATGGCCGAAAGCTGAAAGCCAAATCAAATGGGCATTCGCAAATTAAACCCGATTACTCCCGGCATGCGTGGCGCCACGGTCAGCGATTTCGCTGAACTGACGCCGGGCGCGAAGCCGGAGAAGTCGTTGCTCCGTCCGAAGGTGAAGACCGGCGGCCGGAACAACCAGGGCAAGATCACCGCGCGTCATCGCGGCGGCGGTCACAAGCAGCAATACCGGATGATCGACTTCCGGCGGAACAAGGACGGCGTGCCGGCGAAGGTGGATTCGATTCAGTACGATCCGAATCGGACCGCCCGCATCGCGCTGTTATTCTATGCCGACGGCGAGAAGCGGTACATCATTGCCCCTGGCGGCTTGAAGGCTGGCGACCAGGTGATGAGCGGCCCCGACGCTCCGGCGAAGGTGGGCAACTGCCTGCCGCTGACGAAGATTCCGTTGGGTACCGCGATTTTCAATATTGAACTGCGTCCGGGTCGCGGCGGCGTGTTGTGCCGCAGCGCCGGCGCCAACGCGACGCTGATGGCTCGCGAGGCGGAATGGGCGCAGATCTCGCTGCCGAGCGGTGAAATCCGGCGTATTCCTTCGGCCTGCCGCGCGACGATCGGCGAGTCGAGCAATTCGGATCACTTCGGCATCGTGTTGGGCAAGGCTGGTCGCAGTCGTTGGATGGGCGTTCGGCCGTACGTTCGCGGTACGGCGATGAACCCGATCGACCATCCGCATGGCGGTGGTGAAGGTCGCACCAAGGGTGGTCGCCACCCGGTGAGCCCGCAGGGCAAGAGCGCCAAGGGCGGCATGACGCGGAAGCGTCGGAAGCCTTCGAACAAGGCGATCGTGCGTCGGCGTCGCAGCCGTCGCTACGGCGTGCAGAAGTTGGTGACGAAATAAAAAGGCTGTCGGCTGTCGGCTATTAGCTGTCAGCCAGAAGAAAACGGATCACACCAAGTCGTTTGGCCCGAGTGCCGACGGCTGAAAGCTGAGAGCTCTAAATGGGACGTTCAACAAAAAAGGGTCCTTACGTCGACCCGAAGTTGTATCAAAAGGTCGAGAAGCTCAACGACGTGGGTCGCAAGGATCCGCTGACGACTTGGGCGCGGGCCTGCACGATCATTCCGGAGTTCGTCGGCCACACGTTCATGGTTCACAACGGCAAGGCTCACCTGAAGGTCTTCGTCACGGAAGACATGGTGGGGCATCGTTTGGGCGAATTTTCGCCAACGCGGAACTTCCGTGGTCACGGCGGTAAGGCGAAGAAGTAAGGTCGAGATCATGGCTTACACAGCAACACATCGGCACGCCCAGATCAGCGCCCGCAAGGTGCGCCCGTTGGCTGACTTGATTCGCGGCAAGCGAGTCGACGAAGCCCTGGCCCTGCTGAAGTACCAGCCGCAGCGCGGCGCCCGGATGCTGGAGAAGGTGCTGCAAAGCGCCCTCGGCAATGCGGACGATCGCCGGGCTCCGAATTTGGGCGGCTTGCGAATCGTCGACGCACGAATCGACGGCGGACCGATGGTGAAGCGGGTTCGTCCCGGCGCCCGGGGGATGGCGCACATCATCAAGAAGCGGATGGCGCACATCAAGATTTCGATTGAGTAGAGGGGAGTGAGTGGGTGTTTAGGTGAGTAGTTAACACATTTACTCACCTAAACACCTACTCGCCACGACATCGCCGACACTCACGCACAGTAATTTTTTCATACCTGAGACCATCCTATGGGTCAAAAAGTCAATCCAATCGGTTTCCGCACCGGGATCATGCTCGGCTGGAAGAGCCGCTGGTACGCGTCGAAGAAGGAATTCGCCGATCTGCTGATGGAAGATCAGAAGATCCGCAAGTTCGTTCACACGAAGTACAAGTTCGCCGGCATTCCGAAGGTGGAAATCGAGCGGACGCGCGACGAAGTGAAGGTGATCCTGCACGCGGCTCGTCCCGGCGTGATCATCGGTCGCAAGGGTCAGGAGGTCGAGCAGCTGCAGGACGAACTGCAGAAGCTGGTCGGTCGCCGGATCAACATCAAGATTGAAGAAGTCAACCGCCCTGAGCTGCAAGCTCAACTGGTGGCTGAAGATATTGGCGAGCAGCTGAGCAAGCGGGCTAGCTTCCGCCGGACGATGAAGCGTTCGGTGGAGCAGACCATGGAAGCTGGCGCCAAGGGAATCAAGGTGCAGCTGGCCGGCCGCCTCGGCGGCTCGGAAATGGCTCGCCGCGAAAAGCAGATTGCCGGGTCGATTCCGCTGAGCACCTTGCGAGCGAACATCGATTACGGGATTACGGAAGCCATGACCGCGCAAGGTCATATCGGCATCCAAGTGTGGATCAACCAAGGCATGTTTGAGGACCAGACCGATGGCGCTGATGCCCAAGAGGGTCAAGCACAGAAAAAGCCAAAGAGGGCGTATAAGAGGTAA
>JBGSMO010000145.1:0-8136 GCA_041740115.1 Pirellulales bacterium | reverse complement strand
GCGTATTCGGCACAAACGAGCGCCGCGGCGGCGCCAATCCACCACAGGCCGAACAAACTCGCCTCGAGCCGCGAATGAAGGGCATGGTCGGCGGCGATGCCGAGGCCAGCCGCGACGGCGAGCCAGGCCAACGGACGATATGGGGTCCGCGGCGGCGAATGCTCAGTAATCGCGGCGTCGTTTTCCACCCGCTTTTCACTAGCTTAAAAAGTCCACTTGCCGGCTTGGCATCAGTCTACTCGAAGCAATCGGCCGGGGCGAAATCTCGCTGACGGGTTGCTGACCGCCTCGGTTGGCGGAACAATACGGGCGCACTGATCCCAATACCCCGCAAGGCTTTAGCACCGGAGGCGCGAGTTTGATGGGTCTCTTTTACAAATCAAGTTTGAACCGAGCTGCGAAGTTCCAGGCCCTACTGGCGGTGACCGCTTTAGCGGTCACCACAGGCTGCCAACCGACGCCAGTCGCCAAGGAAGCGGCCGCAACGACGGAGAAAACCGCCGCAGCGTCTGCAGAAAAAGATGACGCCGCGAAGCCGGCAAGCGAAGCGGCCCCCGCAGCCGCAGCCTCAACCAAGGAGCAGAAGTTGATCCCTCGCAGCGTTCTCTTCGGCAATCCGCAAAAGGCGACCGCGCGCATCAGCCCCAACGGCAAGTGGATGAGCTACCTCGCCCCGGTCGACGGCATCTTGAACGTGTTCGTCGCGCCGGTCGACGACATGGCCGCCGCCAAGCAAGTCACCGATGACAAAACCCGCGACATCCGCGGTTACAGTTGGGCGTACACCGGCGAGCACATTCTCTACACGCAAGACAAAGGTGGCGACGAGAACTGGCATCTCTACGCGACGGACGTCAGCACCGGCAAGACGACCGACTTGACGCCGCTCGACAACATTCACGCCCAACTGGAAGGGGTGAGCGAAAAGTTCCCTGACGAGATTCTGGTCGGCCTGAACGATCGCATTCCGCAGCTGCACGACATCTACAAGGTCAATCTCAAGACGGGCGAGCGAGAGCTGATCCAGGAGAACCCTGGCTACGCGGCGTTCATCACCGACGACGATTACAACGTGCGCTTCGCCTTCACCTACACCGAAGACGGTGGCAACGAACTGCTGGAGCCCGCCGACGGCGACGCCGGCAAGCCGGGCGACAAGGGAATCGCCGAGTGGAAGACCTTCATGAAGGTCGGCCCCGAGGATGCGATGTCGACTTCGCCCGCCGGGTTCAACAAGGACGGCACGGTGCTCTACCTGCTCGATAGCCGCGATCGCAATACGAGTGCGCTCTTCTCAATCGACCTCAAGACCGACGAAAAGAAGCTCGTTGCCGAGAACCCCAAGGCTGACATCGGCGAGGTCCTGGTTCACCCGACCGAGAAGACGATCCAAGCCGTCGCGTTCACGTACGACCGCACCGAGTGGGATATCCTCGATCCGGCGATCAAGAAGGACCTCGATTATCTCGCGACGGTCGAGGACGGCGAAGTGATTGTCACCAGCCGGACGCTCGACGACCAGCAGTGGACCGTGGCATTCATGCTCGACGACGGCCCGGTGAAGTTCTATCGCTACGATCGCGGCGAGGGGAAGGCCCACTTCCTGTTCAACAGCCGCGACGATCTCGAAGGCTATCCGCTGGTGAAGATGCACCCGGTGCTGATTCCGACGCGTGACGGGAAGGAGTTGGTGTCGTACCTCACGTTGCCCCCCGGGAGCGATCCCGATGGCGACGGCGTTCCCGACAAGCCGGTGCCCATGGTGCTGAACGTCCATGGCGGCCCGTGGGCTCGCGACGCGTGGGGCTTTGATCCCGAGCATCAATGGCTCGCCAACCGCGGCTACGCCGTGCTCGCGGTGAACTACCGCGGTTCAACCGGCTTCGGCAAGTCGTTCGTCAATGCGGCCAATGGCGAGTGGGCCGGCAAGATGCACGACGATCTGATCGACGCCGTCAATTGGGCGGTCGAGAAGGGAATCGCGCAGAAGGACAAGATCGCCATTATGGGAGGGAGTTACGGCGGTTATGCGACGTTGGTCGGGCTCACCTACACGCCCGACGTGTTCGCCGCCGGCGTCGACATCGTCGGCCCGTCGAGCCTCGTGACGCTGCTCGAAAACGTGCCGCCCTACTGGGCGTCGTTCATGCCGGTGATGAAGATTCGTGTCGGCGACGTCGACACCGAAGAAGGGAAAGCGGCGCTGCTGGAGCGTTCGCCGCTGAGCAAGGTCGACCAGATCAAGAAGCCGCTCCTCATCGGCCAAGGCGCCAACGACCCGCGGGTGACGCAGCTCGAGGCTGACCAGATCGTCAAGTCGATGGAAGAGAAAATGATTCCGGTGACCTACGTCCTGTACCCCGACGAAGGCCACGGCTTCGGCCTGGAGCCGAACCGCAAGTCGTTCAACGCGGTGACCGAGGCGTTCTTGGCGGAGCATCTGGGCGGGCAGTACGAACCGATCGGCAAAGATTTCGAGGGGTCGTCGATTCACGTCCCTGCTGGCGCCGGTCAGGTGCCGGGGCTGGATGATGAGTTGAAGGCCGATCGGAAGCAGATGCCGCCGAAGCCGGAGCCAAAACCTGCGGAGGCTGAGGCTTAGAAAAGATGTGGTCACTCCGAGGCTAGCAGCAGTCACGCCGAGGTACTCCGAGGGGTCCGGCTGTTTAGCTAGTTGAGCGGACCCCTCGGAGTACCTCGGGGTGACGTGTTCAAGGCTTGGGGTGACAGGCGCAAATTCTCCACAGAAAATCTCTTGCTAGAACCCGATCTTCTGCCGACAATAAGGGCTGCGATGAACGCGTATCTGTACTACTTCTGGTTTAGCTTTACCGACGGGCGCCGTCGGGCCGGAGGTTGTGCATAGTCGAGCCATCGCCAAGCACCTAACCAACCGAAGCCCCGGGCGCCCTAGGACGCCCGGGGCTTTTTTCGTTTGGGAGGTCATGTGAGTAGGTGTTTAGGTGAGTAAGTAAAGCGTCATCCTGAGCGAAGCGAAGGATCTGACGCTTTAAACGAGCTTCTAGATTCTTCGCTCCGCTCATAATGACGGGAGTGTCAAACAGATACGCCGATTCACTTACTCACTTAAACACTTACTCACCTAATCCACCTCGCAAGGAACTCAACCCATGTATTGGAGCTCATCCCGATGATCGTCGTCATGAAACGTTCAGCCACCGAAGCGGATATCAATGCCATGATTGCTCATGTGGAAGCGAAGGGGCTTAAGCCCAACGTCATCAAGGGTTCGGAGCGGACCGTCATCGCCGTCGTCGGCGACGAGCGGATCGCCGGGATGGGGTCGCTCGAAAGCGGCCCCGGCGTCGACGAGGTGCTGCCGATTCTGGCGCCCTACAAACTCGCCAGCCGTGAGCTGAAAGCCGAGCCGACGGTCGTGAAAGCCCTCGAGATGAAGGTCGGCGGGGTGAATATCGGCGTCATGGCCGGCCCCTGTTCGGTTGAGAGCGAAGAGCAGATTCTCGCTTCGGCGCAGGCGGTGAAGGCGGCCGGCGCCACGGCGCTCCGCGGCGGGGCGTTCAAGCCGCGGACCAGTCCCTACAGCTTCCAGGGGATGAAGGAAGATGGGCTCAAACTCCTCGCCGCCGCGCGAGACGCGACGGGCCTCGCCGTGGTGACGGAGGTCGTCGCCAGCGAAGACGTCGATCTCGTCTCGGAATACGCCGACGTGCTGCAGATCGGCGCCCGCAATATGCAGAACTACCGCCTGCTCGAAGCCGCCGGCAAATCGCCGCGGCCGGTGCTGCTGAAGCGCGGCCCGAGCGCGACGGTCGACGAATGGTTGCTCGCCGCCGAGTACATTCTCGACGCCGGCAACCCGAACGTCATGCTCTGCGAGCGCGGCATTCGCACGTTCGAGACCCACACGCGGTTCACGCTGCCGCTCGCCTCGGTGCCGTACGTCCAGGCGAAAACCCACCTGCCGGTGGTGATTGACCCGAGCCACGGCACCGGGCACACGCATCTGGTCACCGCGATGGCGCGGGCCGCCGTCGCCGCCGGCGCCGCCGGGCTGATCGTCGAGGTCCATCCGACTCCCGACAAGGCGATGAGCGACGGGTACCAGTCGATGAACTTCAACCAGTTCGCCGAGATGATGCGGCAGTGCGGACGGATCGCGGCGGCGATGGATCGAGAGTTGGGGTAGCGCTGCAACCCCTGGCTCCCAACCTTATTCAATTGCTGTCACCAAACGTATTTACCACAGAGAACACAGCGGTCACAGAGAAGACGAGAAAGAGAAAATGCCCCAAATCTTCCTCTATGCTCTCTGTGTTCTCTGTGGTTAAGTCCGTTATAGGTTAATCAATTCAAGAAGGATGGCAGTTGAATAAGCGTTTCCGTCAGGGGTAGTGCTATGCGGGACAATGCATGACCGGAATGGAGACCGACCCCCTGGCGGAGCCAGGGGCTGAATAAAAGGAAACCTTATGTCGACAATTGACCTCGACGCCTACTTCGAGCGAATCGGATACGCCGGCGCGCGGACGCCGTCGCTGGAGACGCTGCGCGAGTTGCACCTGCGGCAAGCGCAGACGATTCCGTTCGAGAATCTCAATCCGCTGCTGAAGCGGCCGGTGAATCTCGACCCCGACTCGCTTCAGCGAAAATTGATCCGCGAGCGCCGTGGCGGATATTGCTACGAACTGAACGGTCTATTCGCGCTGGCGCTGGATGCTCTGGGGTTTCGGCTGACGCGGCTCGGGGCGCGGGTCGTCTATCTCGGCGACATGAACTCGTTCCCGCCGCGGACCCACATGTTGCTGCGCGTCGACCTCGGCGACGAGTCGTGGATCGCCGACGTCGGCTTCGGCGGGATGGTCCTCACCAGCCCGATCCGGTTGGCGGTCGACGTTGAACAGGAGACGCCGCACGAACCGTTTCGCGTCGTCCGCTGGCGCGACGAATACCTGATGGAAGCGAAGGTGCGCGAGGCATGGGTCCCGCTCTACCGGTTCACGCTGCAGGAGCAGGCGCCTTCGGACTACGAACTGGGCAACTGGTACGTCTCGACCCATCCCTCGTCGCTGTTCGTGAACTTCCTCGTCGCTTCGCGGCCGGCGCCCGGAGTGCGCTATGCGCTGCGGAACAACGAACTCGCCGTACATCGATTGAACGGCGGGACGGAGCGGCGGACGCTAGCGAGCGGCGAAGAACTGCGGATGGCGCTTGCCGATCTCATCCAGATCGAACTGCCGCTAGGACCGGACGTTGATTCGTTACTAACTGGATTGGCGCAGATGTCGCAGGCGCAAGAGGCAGGATAGGCGAGGCTAAACAGCAGGCAATGCGGCAACGCCAGGAACAAACGACTCAGCGGCCTCGACCAGCGGTCGGCGCTTTGCCGCTAACGTCAACCGCCAGCCGATTCGGCGACGGCGCGTCATCCGCCACCTCATGGCCTCGCTTCAGATCGACTGCGGTTGCGGCATGCACAACGTGCAGCGTGTAGTAACCAACGGGCGTCGGCATCGGCGTGACCACTCCCATGGGTGTCACACTTCCGTTGACGGTCGTACCTTCATAGGCTTGCTTGTCTTCCCCCATGCAAGGATCAGGCGTCATGGTGACGATCGCTCCGTCGAGGGGAGTTCCGTTGGCCGTCACCTTGACTTGCATGGAGATGACATCGGAGAGATCGTCCTGAGCGGCGAAGCGCGCCGTCATTTCCGCGAGATCGATGATTCCATCCTTATTGGCGTCGATCCGCGTCAAACCTTCGGCCAATCCTGGGGAAGCGGCAAGTTCGGCAGCGACGAGCTTTCCGTCGCGATCGCTGTCATATAGTTCCATCACCTTTGCGGCCGCTTCCGGAGGAGTTCCATCCCGCAACTGAGAGACGGCAGATTTTCCGCTGCAGCCAGTCAAGCCGATAACTAGCAGGAGAGTGCAGGCCCTTGTCGCCAATTGGCTTCGCGCGTCGTAACCAGTGATTGGCTTCCAACTGAGTTCAAGAGACATTGATTCGTACTCGTTATCTTTTTCCGAGAGCGATGATCGAACGCGGGGAGCCCAAAGGCGAGCTGTTTAGCCAAGAAGGCTCAAGGAACGACCCCGCCGTCGCTGCGCATGCCGAGGAGTTGAAACTCGACGCCGTCGATGTCGTAAGAGAGGGCGTGGACCGATCCGTCGCAATAAACGGCGTTGAAAACCCCCGCATGGGCGCTGCCGAATCGCCGACTGCATCCGCCTTCATCCGGCTCAAGTACCTTACTGGCGCTATCTTGCTTCGGGATAAATCGCGCTAGGACCGTTGCGGTCGCGGCTTTACCTGTTTTCGTCCAGCGAATATTATCCCAGTCATAACCGTTGTAGGCAGGATTGTTATCCGCACAGCTGTTTTCCTTGTAGCCGTAATCGTTTTCATAGAAAAGTGAATTGAGGTATTTTTCGGCGTAAAGCATTGTGTTCGAGGTGCCATCTTCGATCTGTCGCAGCTCAATGGGAAAGCGTGGGACAATGGCGCCGTTGAAGTATTTGCTGACATTCTCGCTCGTAAAACCGCTCGTGCCGCCGAAGTTGCAGGTGCTAGGCGTGCCCGGATACTTGCCCAAACAGCCTAAGCTCGGTCCGACCTGAAATCCGACCGGGCCATCGTCGGCGGGACTGTAGGATCCGCCGTTTGCCGCGTAGTCAGTTTTACAAAAGAAATCTCCCGGTGGCCGATTGGCATTCTCGACGGCAACAGCGCCGCCATAGGAAGTCGCTGCTGGCCGTCGACTGGGGCAATAGAACGTCGGCACTGGAGTTGATAACTGCTCCGTTAGCGCGATTCTCTTCTGCGCAGGGGTAAGTCCCTTGCCGACGCTAAACTGACTGCCAGCTTCCATGAACTGCAGAATGCCGAAGCCCCAACCGCCCGGTTGCTTTTCGCCTGTGCCAGAATCGGGGTCGCCGGTCCAATTATATCCCCAGCCGCCTGATGGCAGAGCCCCGGAGCTCGACTCCAAATTGAGCGTTCCCAGCCCAAGTTGCTTCAAATGATTACTGCACTGGTTCCGCCGCGCCGCCTCGCGCGCCGCCTGGACCGCCGGCAGCAGCAGCGCCACCAACACGCCAATGATGGCGATGACGACGAGCAGTTCGACCAAGGTGAAGGCGCGACAAGGGCGACGCTGATCCATAGGGGCCACCAGGCGAGAATAGTGAAGGATTGAAAAGCAGTCGGATGAAAAACCGAGGCGGACCGCATCCCATGGCTCGCCATGCCGAAACGAAGTCGCCTCGACTGCCGGAGAGCGGCCGTATGGCGCTGACTTTCCTCGTCTGGCGCACCACATGATGAGAAACTTCTGTTCGTTCGCCGCCTACCAGTTTGCTACGCGTCTAACGTCTAACGTCTTACCCAAAATTCGAGAATCTGTCGCGAATTCCTTCAATTTGCCGAGCTGGCGCTCAATCGGCGGAATGCTCGGCCCGCAGGCGGCCTGCCGATCACCCAGCGCACAAGCCTCTGAATGTCGGAATGATAGAGCCGGCCCCGACCTGAGAATAGCTGGCAAATGCGGCCAAGACCATGGCAAGAAACGTCAAAACGCCCACTCAATGGCGGTCGGCAGGGGTGGAAGCGACCGATAGCTGTTTTTCGGCGAGCCAGGCGGCAATCTGCCGCTGGACGGTGGCTGGCTGCCGCACCAAGAGGAGGCAGTGTTCGTCGACGAGAACAATGGCCTTCGATTGACCATCGGAAGCGCTGCCGCCGTCAGCGGCGACGAGTTGATCGAGTTGGGCTGCCAAGTCGTCGACGCCGGCCAGCGTTTCGGGGTTCAAGCGGTAGATTTCCAACAGCGGGGCCGACGACGCCTTCTCCAGCGTCGTGATCTCGATCGTCCGCTTGTCGATCGGCCGCCACGCCAGTCCGAGCGGCGTCAGCACTTCATCGAGGGCCGCATCCCATGGCTTGTCGGCCGCACTGCAGGCGATACGGGTGGCGGGCCAAAGTCGCAGGTCGGCCAGAGCGGGCCAGTCGACGAGCACGGCGACTTGCATCTCTTCCTGCCAATGGCGAAAGATTTCGCGGAGCGGCGTGTATTGCGAGAACGTGAACGTGGCGGGGGCGCCGAGCCGTTCGGCTAAGGCGACGGGGGCGGCGTCGGCGCCGACCAGCGCGGCGGG
>JBGSMO010000141.1:0-14102 GCA_041740115.1 Pirellulales bacterium | reverse complement strand
CCGTGTTCGCCGACCGCTGCACCGCTTCCGCTACGGAGTGGGCTTCGGCTACGCCTCAGCCAACTCCTCCGCTCCAGCAGTGCAGCGGAGTCACCCTAACCGAAACCTTCATAGCGGGTGGTACAGGAATTTGAGGCTGGTCAACAAGTCCGCTTCCTGCGCTTCGGTGAGCTTGCCGCGGGCCACGCGTCGAATGATCTCGTTCATCGTCTGAAACGACGGCTCTTCGGCCAGCTTTGGAAAGCGGAGGCCGCGGTTGGGGAAGGATCGCTTCATGAGCCCCATGTTGACTGACCAGTTCCAAACCGTACGCAGCGTCACGATCTCTTTCTTGATCGTGGCTGCGCTAAGCGGTCGACCGTGATTCCCTGTGGCTCGGGACCGCCGCTCGATGTATCGCTGGAGGTCGGCGGCTTCCAGGGCGTGGACATCGATGCTGCGGCCGATAATCCGTTCCAGATGCTTGACATGGGTCTTCATCCCCTTGCGCGTGGTCTCTTCGATCGCTCCGGCTGGTATCGAATCGAAGTAGTTCGTGAACAACGTGTGCATCGTGCGGAGGGCAGGCATCTCCAGTTTCTTTTCGATGCGACCGTCTGATAGAAGAAAGCTCGCCAGGTCGCAGCCGTCCGGCGGCGTGAGCAGTCCTAGCTCAACGCGGCGGAGGTTGTCTTCCAGACGAGCGATCGAGGCGAGCGCCTCGCGTTCATGCTTGGTCTTCAGGGAGCGAGTGAACCGTTGTCCGTCAACGTAGAAGATGACGCGGTACTTGCCCGAACGATTTTCGAGCGTGGCCATACTTGCACTCTTGCCTTGGAATGCGGCAAGCGCAAGCGACGCAAACTCCACCCTAGCGCCACGACCTTCCCAAAATCTTCCCAGTGACGATTGAACCAACGATTTGAGATTGTCGTCGGTCGGTCGTAAGATGTTACTGGGTCAGAAGTACCGGAGGTCGGACTTGAACCGGCACGCCCTTGCGGGCACTGGATTTTGAGTCCAAAAAACGCCGCCCGGAAATAACGCGGACGTTGGCTGGACACTTCTCGGATGAGTCCAGTTTTCAAGCCCGATTTCGAGGTTCCGACCGAAAGATGACGGGACGATATCCGGATTCAGTGCAACCCGATCTGCGTCAGAATTGCGAGCATGTGTATATCTTCGTATTTGACGCCTTACGGCTCCACAGCGCCGGGCGCTGCCTGGTAAATCACCGCTGTCGGCGCGTGCGCTTTACCACAGTATCAGAATTGAACGCTCGGTCCTTCGCGACCGAGCAAACAATTCGGTAGGATGACAGGCTCTCAACGGTTCGGACAGCGGCATCGATTTCACCGCTGGCTTTGCCGAAGGCACGGGGGAGCTACTTTGGGCTGTTTCCTGAAGTAGCCTCTTCAGGGGTCGACAAGTCAGGCCAGCCCTTACCCAGCCGCAGGAAACGGATGAGCAAGAAGGGGAACGACCTGGTTCATCGAAAAGGGGACGTGCGAGACGAGGGCAGGCTGCCGCTCGCAGAAAGAGCATGCGGTCATAGACGGCAAGCGTACTCACGCGTTTGTGGCTTTCCTGGCTAGCTGCTCCTGCCACACGTCATTGCGGAGTTCCTCGCCTAGTTGGTCGAGATCTCCGTCATACATTCCGCTTTCTTCAACCTGCTTGCGAAATGGCGCAAGGAGGTCATTCACCGACGGCGCACTTAAGGCGTCGTGAAGCAGCCGAGCGGCGTACGCCGAAACGTCTTCGCCGTTGGCCTTCGCTCATTCCCGAAGCATCTCTTCGGTCGCTGGAGGTAGTGGAATCTGTAGTCTGTAGCATGTCTAAATTATAGCACGGAGCAAGGGAAACCGCAGCCAAAGATTGATCTCCGGGAAGCAGCTGACTTGCTGCCATTACTGGGGCTAATCGAGGTATCCGTTCTCCTTTAGCCGGCCCTGAACGGCGAGTTTCATAATCTCCTGCTGAGTGGCGGGCCGGACATTCTTGAGCTTCTGTTCAAGGTGGGCACGACGCAAGGCGTCTGCGGTACGCTGTTCAAGTCGGGTGGTAATCGAAACCGCAATGCGGTTGGTGAGGTACCGAGGGGCCTGAGCCTTCTGCACCCTTTTAGCCTTGGGCTCCTTCGATTCTGGAACTACTTCAGCAGCAGTATCCACTGACGCTGGTGCGGTAACCGTCTCAGTCTTCAGCTCAACGGTCTGAACGTGAGGATTTGGCTCCTTCGCAGGAACGCCGCTTTTAATGAAGGCGAGCGCTTCAGGGCCAAGCTTACTAACTTCGGGCGTCAACTTAAGAGCACTTCCCATCGAACGTCGATCATTCATTGGCAGCTACCTTTCCTGTTTTGGGCTGTTCCTCTTGGCCAAGGAACGCAAGTTTGTCGGTCATTAGTTCAACGAAGAGCTGCGTCAGTTCCCCGACTGAAATCAGCGTCAACTGATCCATCGCAGCTTCGGCAAAGTGGCTAGAACGCTTATTCGTGTTCTCGCACTCTGTAGCGCTCGAGAGACGCCAGACAGATGGGTGGTCTATCGCCGAAAGCGGCGGAAAACCAACAAAAAATTGCGGCTCTCTAGATGTAGGAGGTTTGGCGCGATGTTAAACTGTCACGCGTTGGGAGTCTGGAGCGTTCCCGGGCTCGAGCCAACTTGGACCTTCGAATTAGGGACTCTCAGGACGAAGGCCGCGTAAGCTACGCTCACACACTGATTACCCTAGGCGATTCAAAATGCATCGTCGCCGCCCTCCAATCTTCGTCCTGCGATGCGTCCTCAGCATTGTGGCCACGATGGGGGTGTGCGGGGCGAGTGTTCTAGCTGAAGAGCCCGCCGAGCTCTCAGGAGCAGAACTCGATTTCTTTGAGACTCGTATCCGACCTGTGCTGGTCGAACACTGTTATGAATGCCACGCGGCGGATGCCGACATTCTGCATGGCGGGCTGCTGCTCGATAGCGGTAAGGGCGTGCTCGCCGGCGGCGATTCTGGGCCCGCCGCCGTCCCTGGCAATCCCGAGGAGAGTTTACTGCTGAAAGCCCTGCGGTATGAGGGTTTTGAGATGCCGCCGGACGGCAAGCTGTCGAACGACGTCATCGCAGACTTCGAGCGATGGATCGAGATGGGGGTTCCCGACCCGCGAACCGGCGGTGTGACGCCGCAGCGTCCCGGCATCGACATTGAAGAGGGTCGCAAGTTCTGGTGCTACCAGTCGATTGAACCCCACGTCCCGCCGTCCGTGGCCAATGCCGCGTGGCCGTACTGCGCCGTCGATCGATTTCTCCTTGCCACACTTGAAGAGCGCAATCTGCATCCTGCCGCTGACGCCCCGCGCGCCACCTGGCTCCGCCGCGTCACGTTTGACCTTATCGGCCTGCCGCCGAAGCCTGAGGAGATCGACGCCTTCGAAAGCGACGGCTCGCCACTGGCGCACGAGCTCGTCGTCGATCGCCTGCTTGCATCTCCGCACTTCGGCGAGCGCTGGGGTCGCCACTGGCTCGACGTCGCCCGCTTCGCCGAATCAAGCGGCGGCGGGCGGTCGATCGTGTTCGAAGACGCCTGGCGCTATCGCGACTACGTAATCGAGTCGTTCAACAAGGACAAGCCGCTCGACGAGTTTATCATCGAGCAAATCGCCGGCGACCTTCTGCCTCATGCCGACGCTGTGGAAGAGCACGACCACCTCGTCGCCACAGCGTATTTGCTACTCGGCGCTCATAATTACGAGGAGCAAGACAAGCGGCTGTTGGAGATGGACGTCGTCGACGAGCAGCTCGATACGATCAGTCGCGGGCTGCTGGGTATGACCGTAGCGTGTGCACGGTGCCACGACCACAAGTTCGACCCGATTCCGACGTCCGACTACTACGCGCTGGCCGGCATCCTTCGCAGCACGAATACTCTCGTTCACGAAAACGTGTCGACGTGGACCACGCGGCCGTTACCGATTCCGCCTGCGGACGCCGCCTCCGTCGCCGCCCACGAAAAGTCATTGGCTGAGAACGAAGCCAAGCTCATCGCGGCTCGCGAGTCGAAGAATTCGAATGACGCCAAACGCGTCGTCGTTCTTGAGAAGCGCATCGCCGACCTGAAGAAAACTCGCCCACCGACTTCGTCCTGCATGGCCGTGGAAGAGGCCAAAGTGATCGAGGATTGCAAGATTTGCATTCGCGGGAGCGTGCGCCATCGTGGGCCGGCGATTCCGCGTGGCGTTTTGCAGGTCGCCCTGCATGGCGAACCGCCGGCAATGCCTGCGGATGGCAGCGGACGCCTGGAACTGGCGCGTTGGATTGCCTCGCCGCAGAACCCGCTCACTGCGCGAGTCTACGTGAACCGCGTCTGGCATTACGTCTTCGGTGCGGGGCTGGTCCGCACGGTAGACAACTTTGGCACGGCAGGCGAGTTGCCCTCCCATCCCGAACTGCTTGACGACCTCGCTGCGCGTTTTATCAACGACGGCTGGTCGACCAAACGCCTTCTTCGCGAACTTGTCCTGTCGCATGCGTATCGCATGCGGAGCGCAACCGACGACAAGGCGGCGATCGTCGATCCGGAAAACCGCCTCCTCGTCGGAATGAAGCGTCGCCGGCTCGACGCCGAATCGCTCCGTGACGCAATACTCACCGTCGCCGGCACGCTCGACCTGCAAATCGGCGGCCGCAACATCTCGGACGACGTTCTAGCCAAATCGAGTCCGACCACCCCGGCGGAGTACGGTTTCGAATTCGCTGACTCGCGCCGCAGCGTCTACACGCCGGCCTTTCGCAATTGCATGCACGAGCTGTTCGAGGTATTCGATTTTGCCGATCAGAACCGGTCGGTAGGCGCCCGCAGCCTTACGACGGCTGCCCCACAGGCGTTACTGATGCTGAATAGCCCGTTCGTCATGGAGCAGGCCCGAGCCGCCGCGGAGCGAGCCCTTGGATCCGACCATGATCTGGCAGACGAACAGCGAATCGAACGCGCCTTCCGCGAGACGCTCGGCCGGCGGCCATCTAACGGAGAATTAGGCATCGCCCTCGCGGCGGTGAGCATCGCTGACAAAGGTGACGAACAAGCACGACGCGAGGCCTGGCAACGCTTGTTTCAAGGCCTCTTCGGCTGCATTGATTTTCGATACATCGATTGAATACAGGCGAGTGTTTCCGAAATTCGCTTTTTGCGATTCCCACGACCTAAGAGTCCCGCTATGGACGACTGCTGCCAGGGCGCCCTACTAAATCGACGACAATTGCTGCGCGACGTCGCTTGCGGGTTCGGCTCAATCGCGCTGGCGGGAATGCTCGACCACGGAAACGCTGCTGCAGGACCGCTGCTCCCCCGGGCGCCGCATTTCGCTCCCCGCGCCAAGCGGATTATCTTCCTCTTCATGGCCGGCGGCGTCAGCCAAGTCGATAGCTTCGATTACAAGCCGCTCTTGGAACGCGAAGACGGCCAGATGCGCGATTTCAACGACGCCCGCAACGTTGCTCGCACCGGTCAGGGCGCCAAGTCGCGGGTGATGAAGTCGCTGTGGAAGTTCCAGCAACACGGCCAATCGGGGAAGTGGACGTCCAGCTTGTTTCCCGAGATGTCCCAACGAGTCGACGATCTATGCTTCCTCCACGGCATGCATACCGAGGGGGTCGCTCACGGCCCCGCGACGCTGTTCTTGCACACCGGCTCCACCAACCTGATTCGTCCCTCGATGGGCTCGTGGACCACTTACGGCCTCGGCGCGGAGAACGACAACCTGCCGGCGTTCGTCGTGCTCGCCCCGTCGTTAGGGAATGGCGGCCCTCGCAATTACGGCAACGCATTCTTGCCGGCGGTCTACCAGGGCACGACGATCGGACGAGCCGGTATCCCCGCGAAGGATTCGCAGATTCCCCACCTGCTTAACCGCGAGCGATCGCTCGCCTCACAGCAAGCGCAGCTGGATCTCGTCCAAGCGCTCAACCGCGAGCAAGCGAAGAGCCGCCCCGGCGATAGTGAGCTGGAGGCGGTGATCGAGTCGTATGAACTCGCGTTCCGGATGCAGCGCCGCGCCCCGGAAGTGCTTGACCTTGGCCAGGAAACGCAAGCCACGCTGAACCTGTACGGCATCGGCGCGTCGGCGACCGACGACTACGGCCGCCGCTGTCTCATGGCTCGGCGGCTCGCCGAGTCGGGCGTGCGCTACATCCAGGTGAACTACACGGACAACTCAAACAACCCGCCCTGGGATCAGCACTCCGACATGCCGAAGCACGCCACCCACGCGACTGCGGTTGACAAGCCGATCGCGGGCCTGCTCACTGATCTCAAGCAGCGCGGCCTGCTCGAAGATACGCTGGTGTGGTGGGGCGGCGAGTTTGGCCGCAACCCGTTCGCCGAGAATAATGGCACTGGCCGCGATCACAACCCGAATGGCTTTACGGCGTGGCTAGCCGGCGGCGGAGTGAAGGCCGGATTCTCATACGGGGCCACTGACGAGTTCGGCCACCTGGCCGTCGAACAAAAGGTTCACATGCATGACCTGCACGCAACGCTACTGCATCTGCTGGGCCTCGATCATAAACGACTGACTTATCGCTATTCGGGGCGCAACTTCCGTCTCACAGACGTGGCGGGAGACGTGAAGCAAGAGATCATCGCGTAGGGCGCTGTCGACCTCCGGGGTGATCGACAGTCACGCGGTCTTTTGCTTTTGAAACAATCGCTTCATCCGCAGGAACCTGACGGGCGGCAAAGCGTAGATGGCCCTCGCACTCTTTCGCCTCGAACCGATCGAAGAGTGGTTCGAGACGCAAGTCAATTATCAATGCCCATTCACGGCGCCAATCACATAGGGAGGGAGTCGGCCAGAATCATGATCAAACTTATGGGACAAACGTATTCGAACAGCGGCCGCGCACTTTGGAGCGGATGGTTCGTCATCGGCGTCTTCCTGGCATGCCGCGCGCCCTATCCCGCGGCGGCTGCAGACCCGCCGAAGTACGCCGTGATTTCGCGCGGCGATGCGGCCGGGCCGTACCAGGCATTTCCCGACGTATGTCGGCTGCCGAACGGTGACTTGGCTTGCGTATTCTATGCCGGCTACGGACACGTTTCGCTGCCCAATGCCGAATGGCCGCGCGGAGGAAGGATTTGCGTGGTTGAATCGAGCGACGAGGGACGCACGTGGAGCCGCCCGCGAGTGTTGTTTGACGGCCCGCAAGATGATCGCGATCCGCACATCGCCGCACTCCGCGACGGCGCGATGGCGTGCAGCTTTTTTCAATATCGATCGGTCGACGCCAAGATCGAGCACGACGTCTGCTTAATTGAATCTCAGGATGGCGGCCGCACTTGGGAGGCTGAGCCGCGCGTGTTGGCCGCGAATCGCTGGGCGGTCTCGGCGCCGGTGCGCGAGTTACCCGATGGGACGCTATTGCTGGGCGCGTATACGGGTGACGACTCGACTGCCTACGGCGCCGTTCTGCGTTCGACCGACGGCGGCCAATCGTGGAGCGAGCCGGTGGCCATCGACCCCCATAGCGGCGTGCGGCTCGATGCAGAGACGGACGTACTGCATCTCCAGGACGGCGCGATTCTGGCTGCCCTGCGCGGTGATGGTCAGGTGAATCTGCACTTCGCAACCAGCGCCGATCAGGGGCTGACGTGGTCGAAGGTCAAGGACAGCGGATTCCTGGGGCATTCTCCTCATTTGACAAGACTTTCCACTGGCGAAATCCTGCTTACCCACCGGCAGCCGGCTACGTCGCTCCACATCAGTCGCGACGACGGTAAGAGTTGGCAGGGGCCCATCGAGATCGACTCCGTCGGCGGCGCTTACCCATCAACGGTAGAACTGAAAGACGGCACGGTACTCGTCGTGTATTACGAAGAAGGACCGACGAGCGCCGTTCGCGCCGTACGGTTCCGCGTTACGGCCGATGGCATTGAGGAATTAGGCTGGGAGTAACAGGAGTATACCGATGCCGCTATTTTCACGAGTTTGGTTCTTTGGCTGCTTGGTTGTCGGGTGTTGTCGGTCACTGACTCCAGCGCTTGCCGACGAAGTTGCTCAGTCCCCAGCCAAGCCTGCTGCCGATATTGGTTCGCGTTGGGAACTCTTCATTGACGACTGGCTAATCGATGACGTCAACAACGCGTCGCTCAAGTTGAATGCTCCCGAGCGCCGCGAGGTGGCGCTGGTGACCGACGCGCCTTGGGAGGGCGTCTCGAGCGCGTATTTTAGCGTCGTTCAAGATGGCGAAGTCGTGCGACTATATTATCGCGGTTCGGCTGTGGGAAGCGATTCGTCAACGGACCAGGTAACGTGCGTCGTCGAGAGCCGTGACGGCATACATTTTAGTCGACCGAAGCTGGGCATCGTCGAAGTGGCCGGTTCCAAGGAAAACAACGTCGTCTGGAAAGGAATCGAGTCCCACAATTTCTCGCCGTTTTTGGATAAGAATCCGGATTGCAAGGCAGACGAGCGTTACAAGGCCTTGGCAGGTCAGAAAGAGCCGGGCGCGAACTGGCAAGAAGGAACGACGCCAGGCGGGCTGTTCGCATTCGTCTCCGCTGACGGCCTTCACTGGCGAAAAATAAAAAAGGAGCCCGTATTCACCACTGGAACCTTCGACTCGTTGAACCTCGCATTCTGGGATCCCGCACGGGCACGCTACGCCTGTTACAGCCGGATCTTTACCAATGGAGTAAGGGCGATTCAAAGTTCCACCTCATCAAATTTCCTCGATTGGAACCTAGGCGTCGCAAATCGCTATGCGGAAGGAGCGCCCTTGGAACATTTCTACACGAACGCGACATTGCCGTGCCCGGACGCCGAACATCTGCTAATTTCCTTTCCCATGCGATTTGAGCCAGTGCGCAAACGCCTCGCGTCTTATCCGGAAATGGGCGTCTCGGACGCGATTTTCATGTCGAGCCGGGATGGGTTGAACTGGGATCGCTCATTTCTTGAGGCCTGGGTGCGACCCGGCCTCGATGAAAAGAACTGGACCGATCGCAACAACATGCCCGCCTGGGGCATTGCCGAAACATCGCCGGGGGAGTGGTCGATGTACATCAGTGAACATTACCAGTGGCCCGACAATCGTATTCGTCGCCTCGTCCTGCCCCGACACCGACTCGCATCGGTTAACGCAGGCGCGCAGGGGGGCGAGTTCACGACCCGACCAGTGAAGTTCGATGGGCAGCATTTAACGCTGAATTACGCTACCAGCGCCTCAGGAAGCGTGGAGGTTGAACTACAAGACGAGACGGGACAACCATTGACCGGGTATATGCTAGCCGACTCGATTCCGATGTTTGGCGATGAACTCAACGCGGCAGTGAAATGGCAGTCAACTAATGACGTCTCCTCGCTGACTGGAAAGTGCGTGCGCTTGCACTTCGTACTTAAAGACGCCGATCTGTTTGCACTGCGTTTCGCCCAAATGTCTGAGAAAAGATGATATCCAGCGCAACCAAGATTCAATACAACCTCCTGTAGTACGGCGCCGTCGCACAGCTGCGTCGGCTGATATCCGGACAAGTTAGTCACTTGAACGGGAGGCTTCGCGAATGCTGGTAGTAGTTCGTCGGCGAGGCGCCGCTTATACGCCTAACGTATGCGAAGCTTCGCGGGGTAACTTCTCAAGCCAAGACTTGGCGGATCACTCGCCCCTCGACGTTGGTCAAGCGGCGCTGGATGCCGTTGTGCTGAAAAGTGAGCTGCTCGTGATCTAAGCCGAGCAGGTGCAAGATCGTCGCATTCAGATCGTATAGAGAATGAATATCCTCAACCGCTTTGCGACCGAGCTCATCGGTCGCTCCATGGCTAACGCCGGATCTGACGCCCGCGCCGGTCAGCCAGCAGGTGAAACCATCGGAGTTGTGGTCGCGACCTTGGGCCCCCTTCTGAAACATCGGCATTCGACCAAACTCGGTGCACCAGACGACTAACGTATCTTGGAGCAGTCCGCGTTGCTTGAGATCCTGAATCAAGGCTGCGGCGGGTTGATCGAGGATGGCGGCGTGTTTGTCATACTGTTCCTTCAACTTATTGTGTCCATCCCAGTTGAGTTCGCCGCCGCTAGCGTAGGCGCCGTTAAAGAGTTGAACGAAGCGGACGCCTCGCTCAATTAGGCGACGAGCCAAAATACAGTTGCGCGCGAATGCAACCTTCGTCGGGTTCGACTCGTCGGTTGCTCCGTAAAGTTTCAGGATGTGTGCCGGTTCCGACGCCAAATCCGTCGCTTCCGGCACGCTGAGTTGCATTCGCGCCGCCAACTCATAGCTCGCGATGCGAGCTGCAAGTTTGCCGTCGCCAGGATGCTCCGCTAGATGCGACTCGTTGATTCTCCGCAAGAGCGTCCGAGCCGCCTGATCCTGCGCTGGCGACACTCCCGCCGGCATCAGGTGCCGAACCGGCTCCTGAGCGCTCAGCACCGTCGCTTGGAATGCGGCAGGTAAGAAGCCAGGGCCCCAGTTGTTCGAACCGCTTTGCGGCACGCCGCGCGGATCGGGGATTGAAACGAAGGCGGGCAGGTCCTGGTTTTCGCTGCCGAGTCCGTAGTTGATCCATGAGCCCAGGCTGGGGAAACCGTCGGCCACGAATCCTGTGGAGAGAAAGTTTTCGGCAGGGCCATGCGTATTGCTCTTGCTGGTGAGCGAGTGAACAAACGCCAGTTCGTCCGTCAGCGCCGCGAGATGCGGGAGCATGTCGGAAACCATCTTCCCAGTTTCGCCGCGGGGGCGGAACTTATATTGCGGACGGGCAAGATTTCCAGCGGGCCCCTGGAACGTCACCGGAGGGCCGCCGGCCAGCGGCAAACCGTCGCGTTTGATCAACTCGGGCTTGTAGTCCCACGTTTCCAGTTGACTCACCGCGCCGGCGCAGAAGATGACGACGACGTTTGTGGCCTGCGGGCAGAAGTGCGGCGGGCGCGGCGCATGCGGCTGGGTTGGATCGATCGCCGGCGTTTGAGCCGCGAGCAAGCCGTCGCGGCACAAGAGGCTGGTCAGTGCGATCGAGCCGAGGCCGGTGGCCGCATCAGCGAGGAATTGGCGCCGCTCCATGAGTTGGCGCCCGGCGCTCGAGAGCACATCAGCGGAATATCTCATCGACATGCTCATGGGAAGAAGAGGAATTCATTGCTGTTGAAGAGTGCTCGACAGAGCGTCGATAGCCCAAAGTCCTTCACGATTTGCTCGGCGTCCGTGATTTCTACTGCGGTAGGATCGCGACTGAAAGCAAGCTGGTACGCGCGTCGAAGTTGAGCGTTCGCGTCATCGCCGACGTCGAACGTTACGCGCGCAGCGAAAGCGTCGGACTGTTCGATGGTAAAGCGGCTATTGAAGAGATTCAACGCTTGGATGGGCGTCGTCGATTCGCGACGTCGTCCCGCGCTTTGGCCTCCATCGGGGCAATCGAAGGCGCCGAACACCGCATCGCGTTCTCGTCGAACCTTGTGAGCGTAAATCATGCGGCGACGACCTGACTCGTCAAACGACTCGATGGGCTGGAACCCGGTAAGTCCTCCGCGTTTGTCGAACAGATCGAAGCCAGGTCCTCCCATCGTGAATTGCAGACGATTGCTGACAGCCAGCATGGCGTCGCGAATCGCCTCGCCATCGAGACGCCGCAACGGGTAGCGCCACAGGAACCGCACGTCGGCGTCTTTGGCAGAAGCGACGTCATCGTGTCGCGACGACTGACGATAGGCGGCCGAAAGTACTATGAGACGGTGCATCTGCTTCACCGACCAGCCCGAGCGAATGAATTCGCCCGCCAGCCAGTCGAGCAACTCAGGGTGAGTCGGCATCGCGCCATTGCGACCGAAGTCGTTGGCGGTTTCCACGAGGCCCACGCCAAAGTGTCCTTGCCAGATGCGATTCGTCATGACGCGGGCGGTCAGCGGATTCTGCGGGCTGACGATCCAATCGGCGAGTGTGATGCGCCTTTGCAACTCACTAGCTTCCAGCGACGCGATCACCGTCCCCAGGGCGACAGGCGCGGCAGGGCCGACTTCGTCTTTAGGCTGCTCGGGATCCCCGCGCGAGAGCAAACGAATGACGTCGGGGGTGCGAAAGACGCCGGCAAACGCCGTTTGTCCGACGGCCGCGCCGGCAATCTCCTCCCGGAGCTCGTCCTTTCTCTTCCGCAAGCGATTCGCTTCCGCGACTTCGGCCGCGCTGAGCCCCTCGTGAGAGATCTGAAGCTCGCGCTCTTCGCCCGAAACCAATGGCGCGCGATCTTCCGCGTCGGCCACCGCCACCCACTCGCCAGACGTCTCGGCGATTTCGATGCGGTAGTCGACGGCAAGTCGATCAGCGAACTCACCCGTGCGATCGCGTCCCCACGCGATGCGGTCAATCAATTGCTCCTCGGCAAACGTCACTTCGATCCATCCCTTGCCGGTTTCGTTCGACATCCAACTCCGTGAGTTGCCGTATTGCCCGTCGTTGACAAAGCGCAGTTCGTGCCTGTCGGCCACCGTCGAGTCGCCGGACGAAGCGACCTGAGCGCCCGCGCTTGCAAGCGCGACGTTTGCGCCAGCCGCACTGAAGACCTCCAACTCGTCGATGCACGGTTCCAGCTGATTGGTCGCCAGCACGCTGAATCGCAAACGGTTGGTGCGCGCGGGAGAAAAACGCTCGACATTGAGACGCGAGTTCACCGACGCTCGCTCCCGACCCGATTTCGCCAGCGGGACCAACTGGGCGAGTTGCTGTTCGATGCGGTTCAACTCGGCTTGCAGTCTCGCGCCCTCCGCCCGCCGAGCTACAGCCGCAGGGGTTTGCAGTTCGCGGTCGGCGTACTCAACGCCGGCGACGAACGCCTGCATGGCATAGTAGTCTCGCTGTGAAATGGGATCGAACTTGTGATCATGGCAGCGGGCGCAGGCCACGCTCAACCCGAGAAACGTCTGTCCGACGTTGACGACGATCTCGTCCAACGCATCCTGTCGAGCCAGTCGCATCGAAGGCGCATCCTGGCCCACCTGTCCCGGCAGCAGTACCGACGCCGTCACGAGAAAGCCCGTTGCCGCATCTTGCCCTAGCGCATCGCCGATGATTTGTTCGCGGACGAAACGGTCGTACGGCGTGTCCTTGTTAAACGATTCGATGACGTAGTCGCGGTAGGGCCATGCATTGGGACGTTCCGTATTGACTTCGAATCCATGGGTATCCGCATAGCGGACGACATCCAGCCAATGTTGCGCCCAGCGCTCGCCGTAACGCGGAGACGCGAGCAGCCGCTCCACGACTCGCTCGTAGGCGTCGGGGCCATGGTCGTTAAGAAACGCTTCGACTTCCGCGGTCGACGGCGGAAGTCCAATGAGATCGAACGAAACCCGACGCAACCACGTCAAGCGATCGGCTTCGGGAGACGGGCGCAGCCGTTCCGCTTCGAGACGGCTTAGGATAAAGCGGTCGACGTCGTTCCGCGCCCATGTGTCGTCTGATGGCGAGGGCGGAGCAGGATTCGTCAGCGGTTTGAACGACCAGTGATCTCGCTTGTCTTCCAGTCTGACCAGATCGGCTTCTTCCGGCCACACTGCTCCTTGTTCGATCCATCCCGTCAGCACGGAGATCTCTTCTTCCGTCAGCGGCGCGGCGTCCAGCGGCATTCGCAGCTCGGGGTCGTCTTCGCGTACGAGTTGCAGCAGCGGACTGTCGTCGGCGCTTCCGGCAACGACGCTCGGTCCATAAGCGTCTCCCCCGCGATACGCCTCGGACCTGACGTCCAGCCGCAACCCGCTCTTTTGCTTATCGGCGCCGTGGCACGAGTAGCAGCGTTGCTGCAGTATTGGCCGCACGTCGCGCACGAAGTCAACGTTGACCGCAAGCGCGACCCCGACCTGCTGCCACCGTACAACGATGACAAGCATGACGCAGAGGATCCGTTTCGTGGTTGCGCGATCGAAGATCATTTGCTTCCAGCCCGCTCGTTTGCGACTTCGTAAGTCAACGGGGAGTTGTGCAACGCGGCTTGCTGCTGAGTTTCGGTGAAGTAGGCGGCGTAGCTATCGCCGCCGACTAGGTCTTACGCAATGATTTGCCGGACAACGTTGCCGTACACGTCAGTTAAACGATAGTCGCGGCCAGCATGACGATAGGTCAGCCGTTCGTGGTCAAGTCCCAGGAGGTGGAGAATC
>JBGSMO010000139.1:0-23655 GCA_041740115.1 Pirellulales bacterium | reverse complement strand
GCCGCCGCGGCCGCCATCGCAGGGCTCGATTGCCACCTCGTTCTCGGCGGCCCGCCGCAACCGCCGATCGGCAATTTACTGCTCGATCAACTCCTCGGCGCCACGATCCACTGGACGCCGAAGCCGCAGCGCAACGCTCGCATGAGCGAGCTCGCCGCCGCGATGGAAGCCGACGGTCGCCGACCGTACGTCATCCCAGTCGGCGGATCGAACTCCGTCGGCGCTCTCGGCTACGTCGCGGCGATGTTCGAGTTCGTCGGCCAACTGAAGGAGCAGGGGAGGGAGGTCGATCGCATCTTCTTTGCCACCAGCTCCGGCGGCACACAGGCGGGACTCGTCCTCGGCGCCCGGTTGGCAGGCTTCACAGGACGGATCACGGCCGTCAGCATCGACCAGACGCCCGATGACACGTCCGAAGAAAAGTTCCTGGCCGGAGTTTGCAACGTGGCCGACGGAGCGGCCGAGTTACTCGAATCCGATGAAAGACTGACGGTCGCAGACTTTGACGTAAGCTACGACTACCTTGGCGACGGCTACGGCGTCGTCGGCGAGTTGGAACGCGAGACGATTCAATTACTCGCGCGCACGGAGGGCCTGCTCGTCGGCCCCGTCTACACCGCCCGCGCGTTCGGCGCCATGCTCGACCAAATCCGTCGCGGCCAATTCCATCCCGGCGAAACGTGGCTCTTCTGGCACACTGGCGACGAAACGGCGCTGCACGCTTACGCCGACGAACTCATCGGAGCGACCTGATGAGTTCGACTATCTGGGCGCCACAGGCATCCAGCCAGTGCGGAAGTCGGTACTCGCTCGACACTTCTCACTGGCAGGATGCCAGTGGCGCCCCGACCACCTGGGAAACGCTGGCTCAGCCCATCGACGTAACGTCGGCCGGATCGCGCAGCCGATAGCCGATGCCGCGGACCGTCTGCACCAGATCGGCGTAGCGGCCCATCTTCTTCCGCAGCGCGCGAATGTGAACGTCGATCGTCCGCTCCAGCACGATGGCGTCGTCGCCAAGCGCCACGTCGATCAACTCCGCCCGGCTGAACGCCCGCCCCGGTTGGCGCACCAGCGCCGTCAGCAACCCGAATTCGCTCGGCGTCAGATCAAGCGGCCGATCGCCCGCCGTGGCGCGGTGTCGGCGACGGTCGATCATGATCCCTTGGCTGACGATCACGTCGCGATCGCCGGTCCCTTGCTCCTTCCGTCGGAGCAGCGCGTTGATCCGCTGCAGCAACACCTTCACGCTGAATGGCTTGCTGACGTAATCGTCGGCGCCGACGGAGAAGCCGATCAGTTCATCGGATTCTTCCGAACGAGCGGTGAGCATCAGCACCAGCAGTCCCGCCGTTGCAGGATCGGCGCGGAGCAGCCGGCAGACCTCCAGCCCCTCGATCATCGGGAGCATCAAGTCGAGGACGACGAGGTCGGGACAGCGGAGACGAATCTCGCGCAACCCCATCTGCCCGTCGCGGGCGACCTGCACGTCGTATCCCTCTTGACTGAGGTTGTATTCCAGGACTTCCGCCAACGAGGCGTCGTCCTCCACGATCAAAATGCGAGCTTTGGCCATGCTACGAGAGCTGTAACCTGCGGGCCGCGCGAGCGACGTCAGTTCGGCCGGCAGCGAACGCTCGCTGCCGGCGGACCATTGAGGCTGGCGAGCCGTTTCAGTAAGGAATGCCGTCATGGCGATGGCGGGCGATGTCCCCGTCCACGAGGTAAATCACGTCCTCGGCAATGTTCGTCGCGTGATCGGCGATCCGCTCGACGTGCCGAGAGGCAGAGTAAAAATGAAACGCCGGTTCGATGTCGCTAGGATTCACTTCGATCAACGCTTGCACGTCGGAGATGACCTGGCGGTTGAGTTCGTCGACAATGTCGTCCCGCGCACAGACGTCGCGAGCCAACTCGACGTCGAGCCGCACGAACGAATCGAGGGCGTCGCGAACCATCGAGATCGCTGACTCGGCCATCTTGTCGAGGTTCGCAGGCATCTGGAAATCGGGGTAAAGCGACAGGCTGTGGGTCCGTTCGCCGATGTTCACGGCGAGGTCCGCAATCCGCTCCAAGTCGCCGTTGATCTTCAGCACTGTCGCCACGCGGCGCAAATCGACGGCGACCGGCTGGTGAAGCGCTAATATCTTGAGGCACTCTTCCTCGATCTCAACTTCGCGATAGTTGACCGTCTCTTCGCTGGCGAGCACTTCCTGCACGATGTCGACCCGCAGTTCGCGCAGCGATTGACAGGCGCGGAACACCATCTGCTCAACCACCGAGGATTGATTGAGCAGATTCTGCTCCAAGGATTCCAGATCACGCTGCAAGTGCATCGACATACAAGACTGTCCCGAAAAACCGCCGCTAACTTCTGTGGAGGGGAATCGAACGCCTCTAACCCTAGCTTAACCAAAACGGCCGGTAATGTACTCTTCCGTCTGCTTTTGCCGAGGTTTCGTAAACAAATCAGTCGTCGTACCAGCCTCGACGAGATGCCCTTCGTAGAAGAAAGCCGTCTGATCAGACACGCGGGCCGCCTGCTGCATGTTGTGGGTGACGATGACGATCGTGTAGGTGTCCTTCAACTCGAAGATCAAGTCCTCGATGCGAGCCGTGCTTTTGGGATCGAGGGCCGACGCGGGCTCGTCCATCAGCAGCACGTCGGGGTTGGTCGCCAGGGCCCGCGCGATGCAGAGTCGCTGTTGTTGACCGCCCGAAAGACGCAGCGCCGATTCGTTCAACCGATCGGAGACTTCTTCCCACAAGGCCGAACGCCGCAATGACTGCTCGACGATGCCGTCGAGGACGTTGCGCTGCTTCACCCCCGCGACGCGCGGGCCGTACGCCACGTTCTCGTAAATCGACTTGGGGAACGGGTTCGACTTCTGAAACACCATGCCGACGCGCTTGCGAAGCTCGACGACGTCGGTCTTCGGGCGGTAGATGTCGATGTCATCCAGCAGGATCGTTCCCTCGACGCGCGTCCCCTCGATCATGTCGTTCATGCGGTTGAGGCAACGCAAAAACGTGCTCTTGCCGCAGCCCGAGGGACCGATGAGAGCCGTCACGCAATTCTGGGGCATCCGCAACGAGATGTCATGAAGCGCCTGATGGCTGCCGTAGAAGAAATTGACGTTCGTGGCGACGACCTTCTGCGGCCGCTCCAAAAAGTCGTCTGCCGGGCGCATGTCTGCCACCGTCGTAAGGCGCTGCGTCACGGGACGCGAGGGGAGGGCTGGAGGGCTGGCTTCCGTCATCATCGCACACTCGCCTGGGGTCGTCGTCATGCGCGTCCTCGCGGCGGCGACGTGGTTCGTTCAGCCAGAATCCGCTGGCAAACGATCTTTGATCCGTTATGTCTTGTTAGGAGCCTACCAGTGAATTCGCTTGCCGAATCGATAGCGCAGGAACACGGCCGTTGCGTTGAGGCAAATCAACATCGCCATCAGCACGATGATCCCCGCCGCCGCGACGTGGATGCGAAAATCGTCATTCGCGTTCTCAGTCCAATTGTAGATCTGCAGCGGCAGCGCTGTGAAACTATCGTTCAGTCCCTGCGGCGTGAACATTACGAACCCCGCGGCGCCGATCGCCACCAGCGGCGCCGCCTCGCCGAGGGCGCGAGACAACGCCAAAATGACGCCGGTCATGATCCCCGGCAACGCGGCCGGCAGCAGTTGGTGCCACACCGTTTGCCAACGCGTGGCGCCAAGGGCGTAAGAAGCTTGCCGAATCGTACTGGGGACGGCCCGCAGCGCTTCTTGCGAGGCGAGAATGACGATCGGCAGCACGACGAGCGTCAGCGTCAACGCCCCGGCCAACACGCCGGCGCCCATCTGCATGCCGCGAACGAACAGGCCGAGGCCCAGAATGCCGTACACAATCGACGGCACGCCCGCGAGATTGGCGATATTGGTCTGCACTATCCCTCGCCATCGACTCCGCTGGGCGTACTCCTCCAAATAAATCGCAGTCCCCACCCCGATCGGCACGGCGAACAACGTGGTCAGGCCGATCAGGTAAATACTGCCGACGAGCGCTGCTCGCACTCCAGCCTTCTCCGGCGAGAGCTGCGAGTCAAAACTCGTGATAAACTGCCAATCGAGCCAACCCCACGCGAACCGCAACATTTGCGACAGGAGCAAGACGAGGATCGCCACGCTCGAGAAAGCGCACGCCGCGCAAGCATAGGCGAACAACTGCGAAGCGAGCTTCGCGTAGGGGCGACCGTTGCGAGGAAGTCCGCTCATTCGTACTGCTCCCGCATCCGCTTGAGGATCCACTGGGCAAGAACGTTGAGGGCCAGCGTGCAGACGAACAGCGTTAAGCCGACGGCGAAGATCGTTTGATAGCCGAGCGTCCCTTGCGGGTTATCGCCTTTGCTCGTTTCGACGATGTACGCGGTCATCGTTTGAATGCTGTCTAGCGGGTTGAGCGTCATCTGCGGTCGTTTGCCGGCGGCCAGCGCCACCGCCATCGTTTCGCCGACGGCGCGGGCGATCGCCAAGATGAACGACGCCATGATCCCCGATAGGGCCGCCGGCAGAATGACGCCGACGGTCACGTCGAGCTTCGTGGCGCCGAGGGCGTACGCCCCCTCACGCAACGACCGCGGCACCGACCGCAGGGTATCTTCGCTGAGCGACACGATCATCGGCAGAATCATGATCGCGACGACGATGCTCGCATTGAGTGCATTGAAAATATCGGCGCTTGGAAAGATGCTGCGCACGATCGGCGAGACGAAGACAATCGCCAGGTAACCAAACACGACCGACGGAATGCCGGCGAGAATCTCCAAGATCGGTTTGAGAATGTCGCGCATCCGCGGCGAGGCGTATTCGCTGAGATAGATTGCAGCGCCCAAGCCAAGCGGAATCGCGATGATCGCCGCCCCGCCGGCGACCAGGATCGTTCCGCAAAAGAGGGGCAGGATGCCGAACTGCGGCGGGTTCGAGTGGGGCGTCCAGGTCGTGCCGGTAAGGAATTCGACGATCGAAACGTGACCGAAGAACTGCAGGGATTCGACCAGCAAGATCAGCACGATGCCGATGGTGGTGAACACCGACGCCGCCGCGCACAGCCAAAGGAGCGTGTGCATCGATCCTTCAACCCACCGACGTTGCCCTTTGGGGGCAGTCAAATCAGCGGTGGCATGCGGCAAAACGACGGACATAAATCAAGATGAGCCCGGTGAGCGGTTGGCAGTCGCGCCATTACTTAGCGGCGACCTTGGGAACGGAGGCTTCGAGCGTTTCCCGATTCTGCTTCATCACTTCGTCGGTCACGGGGACGTAACCCACCTGCGGGGAAACTTCATTGACCTTTTCGAGATAGTACTCGAGGTACTTCATCACGCCGTCGTTCTGGAGCGCGTCTTTGCGAACGTAAATATACAGCGGCCGGGCCAACGGCTCGTAAGTCCCGTCGCGAACGGTCTCTGCGGTCGGCACGATCGGTCCGCTGCCCGAGTCGACCGCGAGCAGCTTCAGCTTGTCGGTGTTTTCGGCGTAATAAGCCAAGCCGAAGTAGCCCAGCGAACCCTTATCGCCGGCGACCCCTTGCACGAGAGCGTTGTCGCTCTCGCTCGGAGAATAGTCTTGCCGCGAGCTTTTCGCTTCGCCGTTGATCACTTCGGTGAAGTAGTCGTACGTCCCCGAGTCGGTGCCGGGGCCGTAAAGTTCCAGTTCGACGTCGGGCCAATCGGGATTGACGTCGCTCCACTTCGTAACCGATTGAGCCGCCTCGGCGCGCCAGATGGTCTTCAATTGATCCGTGGTGATCACGTCGCACCAGTCGTTCGCCGGATTGACGACGACCGCCAGCCCATCAAAGGCGACCTCGAGCTTGATAAACTCGATGCCGTTCTTTTCGCAAGCCGCCGCCTCGGCCTCCGTGATCGGCCGTGAAGCGTCGCAGATATCGATCTCGCCGGCGGCAAACTTCTTGAACCCGCCGCCGGTTCCGGACTGGCTGACGACCACCTTCACGTCGGGGGTCGCTTCGTTGAACTCCTCCGCAATCGCCGCGGAGAGCAGAAAGACCGTGCTGGAACCGTCGATACTGACGACTTTTGTCCGGCCGCAACCGACCAAGCCAGCCAGCACCAGAAACGACATGGCTAGTCGACAGCTCTGGGCAGGGAAAGTGGTGGGATATTTGGCTGAGAGATTCATGCTATCGCCGCCTGTGGCTGGATTGGCGTCTTGCCAGTCCCAAGTGCGAGCAGTCTAGCAGTGGAAAATGAAGAAAAAATGAAGATCGTGTAAATACGATCCCCCCGCTGGGGGCATCTCACCCCCCGGCGGAGGGCAGCCGCACCGTAAAGGTGCTCCCCTGGCCGACTTGGCTCGTTACCTCGACGCTTCCTCCCATCGCTTGCGTGAGGTGCTTGACGATCGACAACCCCAGCCCAGTCCCCCCAAGCTCACGCGAGCGAGCTTTGTCGACGCGGTAAAACCGCTCGAAGACCCGGCTATGGTGCTCCGCCGAAATGCCGGGCCCCGTGTCGCTCACATCACACAGCACGACCGCCCCCTCGACCCGACTGGCAACGGTCACGCGCCCTCCCGGCGGCGTGTACTTCACAGCATTGTCGATGAGATTGCTCAGAATCTGCCGCAAAGCCTCTTCGTCGGCGTGGACAAGAATCGAGAGGTCGGCGATCTTGTTCTCGAGCGTCACCTGCTTCGACGCCGCCTGCCGTTCGTAGTCGGCGACGATCCGCTGCGCGACGCGACCCAGGGGGAGATTGGCGAGTTCTAAGGGAGCTTGGCTCGATTCGATTCGAGCCAGGCTGAGCATGTCCATAATCAACTGGTGCAGCCGGCTGGCTTGCTCGTCGATCCGTTCCAAGAACCGCTGGCCGTGAACCGGATCCTTGAGCGCGCCGCCCAACAAGGTTTCGGTGTAGGCTTTGATCGAGCTGAGCGGCGTCTTCAACTCATGCGAGACGTTGGCAATGAATTGCTGCCGCATCTGCTCCAGCCGCTTCACCTCGCTAACGTCGCGCAGCACGACGACCACGCCCGGCAGCGGATCGCCCGGCAGCGGCGTCGCCAGCACGTCGAAGATCCGTTGCGTCTTGCCGCGCCAGGTGATTTCGCCGCTCCCCGGTTTGCGCGATCTGAGTGCTTGTTGCACCACCGCTCGCAGTTCGTGGCTGCGCACCGCCTCCAGCAGCGGATTGCCCTCGACCCTCTCGGCATCGAAACCGAGCGCCCGCGCCGCCGACGCATTCGCGAAGAGGACTTTTTCCGTTCGGTCGACCGCGATGACGCTTTCGGTCATCGCCTCGAGCACGGTGGCCTGCGTTTGGCTCGTGCTGCGAAGCTGCCCCTCACGCTGGGCTAAGCGTCGGCCAAGGTCGTTCAGCGCCGCGGCGAGCTTGCTCAGTTCATCGTCGCCGCCGGTAGTCGCCGGGAGGCGGTAGTCGTGTTTGCCGGAAGCGAGCGCATCGGCCGCCGCCGCCAAGGCCCGCAGCGGATCAGTCAGTCGTGCGGCCACCCAGTAGGCGACCCCCACGGCGGCCGTCGAAAGCAAGATTCCGATCGTCCAGATCCACCGCTCCAGCCCGGCGAGTTCCGCCGCAATCGGCGCCGTCGGCAGCGCCGCGCGGACGACGCCGACTGGCGCTCCTTCATGGTCGACCCGAACGGCGTAGTAACGCATCCGCTCGCCCATCGTCGGGCTGGTCCGTCGCGCACTCCCCGAACCGTTCTTCAGCGCGGCGATGATTTCGGTGCGGTCGGCGTGATTCTCCGCCTGCCGCACCGCAGCCAAGTCCCGTAATTGCGAATCGGCCAACACCGTGCCGTCGGGGGCGATGAGCGTCAGCCCCACGCCAATTTCATGCCCGAGCCGATCCACCAACTCCTGCATCGCTTCAGTCGGCGTGGCCGGCCACCGGTCGGAGAGAAGTTCGCCTGTCGTCGTCGCTGCCGCCGAGATCCGCTCGGATGACTCGCGTTCCAAGAGCGCCTCGTAGGCGTTCGAAAAGAGCCACGTCAGCAGCAGAATGGCCGTGACGCTCAGCACCCCGAAGGCGAGCAGCAGTTTCCAAAAGAGACCCGCGCGCTGGAAGGGGGGGCGCTGTTCGCGTTGGGGGGAGGTCGGTTCCAATCGAAGCCATTCGCCGGCGGGTGACAATGCGAGGATTCGATCGCCTCAGGGTCGATCGAATCCTCGCATTGTGAAACATCGCGCCGAGAACGCAATGGCAGCTTACGTGTAGCGCACGTCGCGGAACTCCGGCTCGAAGAACGCCGGCAGCAGTCCGTCGACCCGTAAGAGGCCGGCGCGCGTTAACTCAACGCGATTTTCGCCCAGCACGGCGTACCCTTCATCAACGTACTCGTCCCAGGCGCCTCGCCACTCGTCGAAAATATCGACGCCGAACTTATCCTGAAAGTAAGCTCCGTTGAGATAGCCCTTTTTCAGTTGCAGGATCAACTCGCGAATCAGCGCTTGCCGCGGGGAGATGCGAAGCGCCCGGTTCAGAGGCAGCTTTCCCTCCTCCAGCGAGCCGCAGTACTGCTCCCACTCGGCCAGATTCTGGTAGTGAACGCCCGAGATGTGCCCAAAGCTGGCGATGCCGGTCGCCAGCAGATCGCTGCCGCGCCACAGATTGTCGCGGTAGCTGAAGTTCACGCGCTCCGGATGACGCACCAGCGTGTAAGCGCTCGAGACGGCGTAGCCGGCGCTAATGAATTGATCGAACGCGTAATCGACCCATCGCCTCTTCGTCGGCCAATCGGCCACCGGCGTCTCGATCTGATTGCCGAGAATGTCCTTCGAATAGACCGTGTTGAACGGCAACTCCATCTGGTAGATCGTGACGCTATCGGGTTCGAGTTCCAGCGCCCGGCGAACCGTCTCACGCCACTTGTCGTCGTTGTCGCCGACCATACCGGAGATGAGGTCGATGTTGACGTTCGGGAAACCGGCCGCCTTGATCCAGGGCCAAGCACGGTAGATTTCGTGCGACTCATGCGCACGGCCGTTGTCGCGCAGGATCTCGTCGTCGAAATGTTCGACGCCGAGGCTGAGCCGTGTCACGCCGAGTTCGCGCAGCGCGTGCACTTTCGGCTCGCTGAGCGTTCCCGGTTCGCACTCGAAAGTGACTTCTTCGGCTTTGTCCCAATGAATATTGGCCTGTAGTCGGTCGACCAGACGACGCAACTGCTTTTCGCTGAGGAACGAAGGCGTGCCGCCGCCGAAGTAGACGAAGCGGAACGGCCGACCGCCCATCGCGGGAACCTTGCTCACCAACTCGATTTCGCGCGAGAGCGCCGCCAGATAACGCTCAATCTGATCGGCATGCTTGTCCGTAAAAACCTTAAAGTAGCAGAACTTGCAACGCTTCCGACAGAACGGGATGTGGAGATAGAGCCCTAGAGGCACGTCGGCCGGCGGCGCGTCGAGCGCTTCCCGCACGTCGCTCACCTGGTCGGTCGACCATTGCGAGAACGGCGGGTAATTGCTGATGAAGTAGCTGCCGACTTCGGTTTTGGTGGCTTCGACGGTCATGGAATCATTGTAACAAAGTTTGATTGGAGGCAATCTTGGGGAGTCAGTGGTCCGTTGTCAGTCGTCACTTGCGGTGAAATGCAATCCGTCCCCTCACTGCCCACCGCCTTCTGCTCATTACTTTCCCCCGACGCAATACAGCGTCCCGTCATCGTTGCCGATCACCATGCGATTGTCGCTCAATGCGGGCGACGCGGTGAAACGTCCGCCGACTTCGGTGTTCCAGACTTCCTTGCCGTCGGCCATCTCCACGGCCTGCAATCGACCGCGAATAGTGCCGAAAAGCGCCAAATTGCCGGCAATGACGGGCGAGCTTTCGGCGCGACTCTTGAGCGGCACGGACCAAATCACTTCGCCCGTCGCCGGTTTGAGGGCGACCATTCGTTTGTCGTGCGTGCCGAGGACAATCGCATCCTCCGTGGCGGCTGCGGCGTGAATTTCCTCGCCTTGGCCACGATGGCCAAATCGCCACAGCGCCGCCAGCGGCTTGATCGTCATGCCATGAAACACGCCGCCGGCCGTGCAGAAGAATACCCGATCGCCAATGACAGCCGGCATCCCGTCGGCCGGTCCGCCAATGTCGATGCTCTCGACGTCCTTGCCGGTGTTCACGTCGACCAGATGAAGTTTTCCATCACAGCCCGCAATCAGCACCCGTTCGGATACGACGGTCGGCCAACAACGGAGCGGTTGATCGATCGTGAACGGCTCCCACTTTTTTTCGCCGGTCACGGCGTCGAGTGCAAACAGTTGCCCTGAATCAGCGGCGAGCAACACGATGCCCTGGTAGACGTTCGGCGCCGCGTAGAGCGACGTGTCGGTGTTGAATTCCCAGATCGTCTCGCCGTTTTCAGCTTTGAGACACCGGACGATGCCGTTGTAATCGACGCAGTAGATGCGACCGTCGACGACGGCCGAACCGGCGACGAACCCCGTCTCCTCGAACTTCTGCGTCCAAACCGGCGAACCGTCTGCCAACTTCACAGCGTGAAAGGTTCCATCGGCGTCGCCGACGTAAACTATGCCGTTAACGATCGACGCGGTGGCTTCAAAGCCCGAATCGACGGCCTCGTAAGTCCAAAGAATATCGAGCGGCTGGGGCAGTGGTTCAACGACTGCCCCCGTCGCCGCCGCATCCCCGCGCACGAGCGGCCAATCGGCGCGAAGCGTCGACGCATTCGCGATTGCTCCAGCAGCAATGAAAGCCAGAATCACGCGCCGCCGTAGCGACCACGTCCATGGCTTAGCGACGATATATTCAGAATGCTTGTTCATACAACCGCCGAAAGCCGTCGACTGAGATCTCGACCGGATTGAATGATCCGGTCCACTGCTTCGCCGCGTCGGCGGCGAGGTCGGGCAAGCGATCGAACGCGACCCCCTGGTCGCGGAGGTTCGTCGCCAATCCTGCCTTCGCCGCGGCGTCGGCTAAAAACTGCGCGAGACCCGCGGCGCCAGCGCGTTGGTCGGGAGCGTTCCGATCAAACGCTGTGGCAAGCACTAAGTCCTGGTACTGCGGCTCCACTTCTTGGTCGGCGCCGTTGTGCCGCACGACATGCGGCAGCATCAATGCCACCGCGTCGCCATGAGTGATGCCATACTCGGCCGTGAGCGGATTCGCCATCGCGTGCGCCGCGCCAAGCATTGAGTTCTCGATCGCCAACCCTGCCAGGCACGCCCCTAGCTGCATCTCGCCGCGGGCTTCGAGATTGTCGGGCTCCGCGATCACGCGCAAAAAGTTCGGCGCCAGATGCCGCCACGCTTCGCGGCTGAACGCCTGCGACAGCGGCGTTCGCACGCGCGTCACGGCCGTCTCTACCGCGTGCGCCACCGCATCAAATCCGGTGAGGGCCGTCACGCGCGAAGGCTGTGTCTTCGTCAACGCAGGATCGAGCAGAGCGATGCGAAATGCGGCTCGCTTGTCGCCGCACGCCATCTTCACGTGCGTCTCGGCGTCGGAGATCAGCGCGAACGATTGCGTCTCACTTCCCGTGCCCGCCGTCGTCGGGACGGCGATCATCGGCAGCATGGGGCCGGTCGCCTTGCCGACGCCCCAATAGTCCTGCATCCGGCCTCCGCAGGAATAGATGAAGTTGATCCCCTTGGCGCAGTCCATGCTGCTGCCGCCGCCGAGCCCGATGATGCAATCGGGTTTGAACTCCTTGGCCGCCGCGACGCCCGCTGCCACATGCGCCGTATTTGGATTCTCCGCGAACTCATGAAATAACGCCGTCGCCAGTCCGGCAGCGTGCAACGAATCGACCCCGCGCTGCGTGTGTCCCGCCGCGACGACGCCTGGATCACTCACCACCAAGACGCGCGCTACGTCGCCGAGCGACTTGGTCAATTCGCCGAGTTCATCGACGCGACCGGCGCCGAAGACAATCCGCGTCGGTAAGCGGAAATCGAAAGGCGTCATGACAATCCACGGATGGTGGGAACGACTAGCCGACTTGCAACGCACGATTGCGGTACAAAAACTCCACGAGATTCCCCTCGTGAGGTTGCAGCCAGTCGACTTGCGGGGTGGGAATCGGGCCGAGGTTCAGGCGGTCGATGTGAGTGGCAGCCATCAGATCGCTGCGGAATTGTTCGTTCTTGGTGATCGCCGTGCAAACGAGCGTCGGGCCGATCTCGGCCAACATCCGCTCCTGCGGGCAGTCGACGACGCCCACGGCGGGGAACATGTATTCCTTGTTGGCGCCGGGACACTCCGTCGATTGGCAGTGCCACACCGTCGGCCGGAGGTAGGCGCACGTTTCGCGTTCGACGAGCCGCGGGCCATAGTCAGCCGTCGCGTGCGTGGTGCGCGGGTCGGCCAAATCGCGTTCGATGGTTCCCCAAATCGCCGCCGCCGCGCCCGGCGTCGTGAACGCGGCAAGCCCGGCCTTCGGATCATCCGGCGGCAACGCTTCGATCGGGCCGAGCCGCTCGGCGATCGCCGCTGCGATCTCCTTGCCATGCCGCGGCGTGTAGATGCTCGACGCGTTGATGCAACTCCGTCCGCCGTTGCGGTAGACGCTCTCTACCATCAGGTCGATGTATTGCCGCCAGTTGTCGGCTTCGTCGTCGCCTAACAGGATCTTGCTGAAGCCAGGGCCGTGTACCTGCACCCGTTCGTTGCCGGCGTATTGCTGAATCGTCTGCGGCCCGCCGAAGATCATCGAGCGACGGTAGTTCGACAGTATCGAACCGCCGATGTCGCCGCCAGCGCCGGGGTATATTGAAATCGCCTCAACCGGGATGCCCGCTTCCTTCATTGCGGCCGCGACGCGGTAGGGCGTCCATGGCTCCTGCGAACCCGGCTTCAGCGCGAGCCCAATTTGCATCGCCACCACCGGCAGCCAGAGCGTGTGAACGCCTGGTGAGTTTGACGGCAACACGGCACCGAGCACGTCGGTCTGCGCCTGATAGCTCACGGTGACGCCGCGGCCCTCGTCGCCGTAACCGCGGGCGAGAATGTTCAGGTCGAGCCCGCGTGTGAGGCAGTCGAGAATCTTGTCGATGTTCTTGAGCACGAAGGCGTTCTTGACGACGTTCGCCTTGCACATGGCGACCGGCATACCGGTCGTCGCCGAAGTCTGCTCAGCGAAGTCGATCGGCGACTGCTGCCCATCGCCGACGGCGAGCGTCCCCGATTCGAATAGCTCGCCCGCTTTCTTGCAGGCATCAACGAGTTGCGCCGGCGACATCGACTGCAACGCCTGCCGCGCCCGCCGCGACTTCTTCGCATCGCGCGCAACGATCCCCGAACCGACGGTGTTGACCCGCGCGACCGGTTCGCCGGTAACGAAGTGCTTGATCTCGTCGACTTCGAGAGACTCGTAGGGTTCGCCCCAACGGATGGCAGGTAACGTAATCATCGCGAACTCAATTCAGATGGAACCGCAGATAGACGCAGATGAACGCAAATTAGTGAAGCAGGAGAACCGCGAAGCTAGAAGTCGTAACATCACATTTGTTTTTTAACCGCTAATCACGCGAATAAGCGCGAATCAAACAGAACGATTAGTTGCTACCTTTCGCGCAGATTCGCGTGATTCGCGTTTCCAAAATCGTTCTCAATAAACGCCGACCGTGGTCGCGTCGGCCAATTCATGGAATGGCCGCACGCCGCTGACGCCGTCCCAGGGGTACTTGGCAAACGGCTGCTCGCGTTCGCCTTCGTCGCGTTCCAGGAAACCAGGGACGAAGAACTCTTTGGTGAGCGTCGTCAGCTTCACTCGGCCCGTGGCGCCGTAGTCGACGACTTTGTCATAGTCATCAAACTCCACCACTTCCACCACGGCTCGCGGCTGGGGGGCGTAGTAGCTGATTTTGTAGCCATCTTCCTTCGTGACGGGCTTCGAGCAAGCGAGGCCCATCAGCGTGTTGCCGTAGGTGGGCGTCATGTAGACGCCGCTCTTTTCGGGCGGGCCGCCGAAGAGTTCCTCGACGCAGAAGCGGGTCCACTGCGGCGTGAACTCGGTGCCGCCGGAGAAGATGCCGGTGATTCCTTGCTCGGCGAGGCTCGTGCCTTTCTCTTCGAGCGCCAAGCACAGCGCCTCGATCAGCTTCGGCGTGCCGAACATGCACTTCACGTCGTGCCCGGCGCCGAGGATCGTAATCGCCTGATCGATGCAATGCTTCTTGTAGGCTTCGAGGTGTTCCATCCACCCCTTTTTGATCAGCTTGATCACCCAGCGCGGGTCAAGATCGATGCAAAAGCAGATGCCGCCGCGATGTTGGGCGAGATGTTCTACCGCTAGCCGCAGACGCCGCGGGCCGCTCGGGCCGAGCATCAGCCAGTTCGAGCCCTTGGGAAAATACTTATCAGGCAGCGTGTCGCTAAAGTTCGAGTAGTCGGTGCGAAAGTCGTCGATCGCGATGCGGCTCTTCGGGATGCCAGTCGTGCCGCCGGTCTCAAAGACGTAGACCGGCTTGTCAGCCAAGCCCTTCGGTACCCAGCGCCGCACGGGACCGCCGCGGAGCCATTCGTCTTCGAACGCCGGGAACTTCTTCAGGTCGTCGTACGACTTGATCTCGGTGAGCGGGTCGAACTTTAGCTCGCGCTTCTTTTCGAGCCAAAAGGGGCAGCCGGTCGACTCGTGGAAGTGCCACGCCACCGTCTCGACAGTGTGGGCGTCGAGCACGTCGCGGGCAGCGCTCGCTACGGCCGAGAGATCTCCATCGGATGCCATGCTGGTCGGACTCCAATATCGTTCGGCAGGTCAAGTCATCGCTGCGGCGCAGATTGTACGGCGAGCGGTGTGGCAGCGCCCACGATGCATTGCTAGGAAATAGTGCGCACGACCGCACTCTTCAACTGCCGCGGGCACCCTTGACCATACCGCAACGAAGATGGCTCGACAACCGGCGCCCCGACGCCGGCTAGCGGCCGCAGGAACGGCTGGTCGCAGCGCTAACAGCCAGAGGGATTAGCTCTGGGTCTGCTGCGGATTGTTGCCTAGCTGAGCCAGGACTTGAATCACGCCGTTCAGATGGGCCAACCGCGGCCCGTAGCGATCGACGAATTCATTCAGCACGAATTCGCCGTAGGCCATGTCGTCGGCCGACTCGTTGATGTCGTCGGTCATCCGCTCTAGGTACTCGACCTGCACTCGGCTAAGCGACTCGGCCGCTTCACGGCAGGAGTTAGCAAGCCGAGGGTTCGCCGTCTTCCATTGGTGCAGCTCTTGCAGCCGTTGCTTGTGCGACGTGGCGAGAATGCCGCACAGTTCTTCCAGGATCTCGTTCGTCCGATCTTGCGCCGCCAACACCTCCCGCAACAACTCGGTCTGTTCCATCGACGTATGAGACGCAGCGCGCGAGTGGTTGGCGGCTGCGGTCACGTCGACCTGCGTGTACATCGCGGGCACGGTGGAGTGGCTATGCGACATCGTCGAGTTGTTTCCTTTCTGAGCGCCGACGAAAGTTCTTCGGCGACGATTGAATCATCCTGACAAGACGGGGAGTTTTTTCCTTGGTCGACCGCAAGCTCACCGCCGCGGCCGCCACTTGGCTCCGAATGACAATCCCTCCAGTGTAATGCGACTTGAATTTTTTTCTAGCTACCGGCGCCCCTTACCAGACAAAATGAAGGGCCTAAAGTCACCCCGCCACGACCTCCGATGGGTTAGGTACCTTGATTGACCGCATGGCCGCCGTAGGCCACGGCCCTGGCATGGATGCCGGCCGACTGACGCCCCGTCCCCCCGCCTGCCTCGGACTTGCCCGGCATGGATGCCGCTCCCGCCAAAGCGTTGGCCGCTTTTGGGTTTCTGACGGTGCTGGAAAGCGCCGAGCACGGACTCTTCGGCGGCTACCTCGTGCTATCGCCCCAAGGGCGGCCGCTGGAGTTTCGTTGCAGCACGCCGGTGGCGGCGAGTCGTGCGCAAGAGATACTGTATGGGCCGACCTTGCGGCCTTACCTGGTGGCCGAGGTCATCGGCCGCGCTCTGGTTGCTGGCGCCGAGCTCGACGCCTCCGTCATCCTGACCGATCAGCGCGACATGCTGCCGCTGGCGTTGTTGCGTCATGAGGAAGTTCTCCTGGTTCGTGAAGTCACAAGCGAAATCAACCTCGCCGAACCGACGTCGCCGCTGATCATCAACGGGTGCGAGATTATCGCGTCGTCGGTCTCGACCAAGTTGCCGGCGGAGATTACCGCGTTGCTGGAACCGCTGGCGGCGAACGTCTACCTCGCCGAGCCGTTTCAGCGGATCCGCGCCGCATTGACCGAAGCGCAGCTGGCCTCGCACGACGACGCGGAGTCCACGCATGACCGCGCCGCTGCCTAACGGGTTGATGCGGCACGAGCCGATCGACGTGATCGAGTTCCCGCTGGCGCCGATCGCGTCGCCGTCGCTCGGTTGCATCGTTTGCGAAACTAACGACGCGGCGGCATTCGCGTTGCCGCTGGGGGCGCTCAAGGTTCGCACGTTTGGGCGCGTCTTGCCTGAGGGAAGCGACTCGCGCCGCGGCGGGACGTTGTTTGGCGCCGTTGGGCGCGGGACATCGCAAGCGTCCGCTCTGGTCGCTCACAACCCGCGGCATGCTCCGATGCCGACATCTTCCGCGACGCGGATTCGCGCGCCGCGCGACGTGGTGAAACTCGAAGACCGCCTCGCCTACCTGCTGCAGCCGCCTCTCGAAAATCTGCTCGCGGCCGAGGCGCTCGACTTTCCGTTCCGGCCCTTCCCGTATCAACTCGACGGCATCGCCTACCTCTATCCGCGGCACGAGGCGGTGCTCGCCGACGAGATGGGGCTCGGCAAGACGATGCAAACGGTCGTCTCGCTGCGGTTGCTTGCTCACCAGGGACTGGTGCGGCGGGCGCTCTTGGTCTGCCCGAAGCCGCTGGTCACCAACTGGCGTCGCGAGTTCAGCCAGTGGGCGCCGGAACTCCCTGTCACGATCATGGAAGGGAGCCAGTCGCAGCGGCAGTGGCTCTGGAACAACGCCGAGCAAGGAGTCTTGATCGCCAATTACGAGCTGATCGTCCGCGATCGCGAGCTGGCGGCGAACGTCCCGGCGCCGTTCGACTTGATGGTCGTCGACGAAGCGCAACGGATTAAGAACCGCTCCGGCGCCACGCATGAATCGATCTGCGCGATTCCGCGCGAGCGGAGTTGGGCTCTCACCGGCACGCCGATCGAAAACAGCGCCGACGACCTCGTCGGCATCTTCGAATTCGTCTCGCCCGGCCGACTGCGGCCGCAGATGAAGACATCCGCGATTCGCACCGCGGTCGCCGATCATGTGCTGCGGCGCACGAAGGACAACGTCCTCACGCAGCTGCCGCCGAAGATGACCCGCGACGCCGACGTCCAACTGACGCCCGAACAGTGGGCGACCTATCAACGCGCCGAAGAGGAGGGGGTCATCCGCCTCAACGACATGGGCGGCGAGCTGACGATCCAGCATGTCTTCGAACTCGTGCTGCGGCTCAAGCAGATCTGCAACTTCGATCCGGCGACCGGCGCCAGCGCCAAGCTCGATCGGCTCGAAGCCGATCTCGAAGAATGCGCCGCCAGCGGAAGGAAGGCGATCATCTTCAGCCAGTGGGTCGATACGATCGACAAGCTCCGCGGCAAACTCGGCCGCTTCGGCCCGCTGGAGTATCACGGCCGCATCCCCTCGAATCGCCGCGACGACGTCATCGAGCAGTTCCGCAACGATCCCACGAAGAGCATCCTGCTGATGAGCTACGGCGCCGGCAGCGTCGGGCTCAACCTGCAGTTCGCCAGCTACGTCTTCCTGTTCGATCGCTGGTGGAACCCGGCGGTCGAGGACCAGGCGATCAACCGCGCCCACCGCATCGGCGCCACGGGGCCGGTGACGGTGACGCGGTTTCTGGCGACGGGGACGATCGAGGAACGGATCGATCGGGTCCTGGCCGAGAAGCGCGAGTTGTTCAATGCCGTGTTCGACGACGAGCCGCTGACGCGGAAACTTGGGCTGTCGCGTGATGAAATCTTTGGGCTGTTCAACCTGCGGTTTCCGGAGCCGAAGTCGGAAGTGGCGGCGGCTTGAGGCTGCTGTCGTTCTCAGGGGTTCATTTGAACCGCCAAGGACGCCACGGACGCCAAGGGAATGCGGGGAGGAGTTGGCACCGTGGATGAACGCTGATGGACGAGAATCGGGTGTTTTGACGTTCATTGGTTGTTTTCTCCTCCTATCCGTTGCTCGTGCTTTATTGTCGCTGCGTTGGCATTGTGTCGCGTGATGCGTTTTCGGCGACAGCAGTCTTAAGTTGTGAGTTCCTTTGGGATTGTGGCTGGCGACAGGGCGACAGTTGTCGCGTCAGTTGTCCGTGAGCAGTTGTTGGTTGCTGGATGTTGGTGTTTCACCGATCGCTTTCTGACGCACTTTTCTGAATTTCAGCTGGGACCGTTGGGCGACGTTGAGCGCTGCGCGTCGCGGCAAGCCTCTTTTTTCGTCGTTCCCACGCAGAGCGTCGGAACGACGCTGTCGCTGTACTGGACCTGTGTCGCCTCACGCGTTTTTGGCGACAGTAGCCCGAAGTTGATGTCGCCATTCACGTTGCGCAGGGCGACATTGCGACATGCTGCACGACACCCTGTCGCTTGCCTGCGCGTCCGCCTTGTCTGCCAAGCGTGCCATGTCTGCCATGTCTGCCAACCGTTTTTGGCAGACATGGACAAAATGGATGTAACTCGCGACTGCTGCGCGCACCGGTAGCGCAGCTGTCTTTTGGCGGGCAGCGAGAAAGCTAGATCAGATTGCCAAAGAACGATGTATCCACCCGTACAGTAGCAGATTGGGTGGCCATTTTCTGTAGGGAAGTTGGAAACTTCCTTGCCAACGGCGTCTCGTTGGGATTCGTGGAGAAATCCCAATGAGTCCTGACGCTTTTGATTTAAAGGAAAAACGGATGGGGTGGCCAAGAATTGGGGATTGACAGGCGAAGGACGCGAAATGTTTGCGCAAACTCCCGACTCCTTTGATATTCTACCCCCTTTGATTCTCTTCGTCGTCTTTTCGTCATTTCCCTGCATAAAGACTGCAACTTCAAGCGTCAGTATTGCAGTGGCCCCGGCCAGTGATCTCGAGCATTGCATCGTGCCAAATCTTTATCAAGAACTGGAAGAACTGTACTGCCAGCTTCGGCAGCAGTTATTCACCTGTGCGTTGGCGATCACCAAGTCGCCGGCACGCGCCGAGGATGCCGTTCACGAGGCGATTTGTCGCGTGCTGAAGAACGAGATGCGGCCAAGAGAACTTCGGTCCTACTTGTTTCGGTCCGTTCGCAACGCCGCGTTGGATCAGGTGCGAAGCAAAAGCTTTCAAGCCGAGATGTTGCCCGAGGTCGTGCTCGATTCCAGTCCTCAGCCAGCGATAGCGGCTGAAGAGGCTGAGTTTCAACGAAACGTCGCCGAGAGCATGCGACAACTCTCCGCAGATCAGCGTGAAACGATCATCGAGCACTTGTTCGGCGAGTTGACTTTTCAAGAGATCGCAACGATGCGCGACGTTCCCTTGGGGACGGTCGTCAGCTGGTATCGCCGCGGAATCGAAACGCTCCGTCAAAAAATGGAGGTCGTCTATGGACGCATTTGAAAAACACTTGAGCCAACTGCACCTTCGTCAACCTTCGGCGAGCTTTGGTCGACGGGAAACGTTTGCCAAGTACGCGCGTTCTCCAGCGGCGACAGGATCACGGTCCCGAAGCGTCGGGCGAATCTTCGGCAGGTTGACTCAAGCCAAAGCGGCCGCCGTGCTCGGTCTCGCATGCACGTTGGCGGCGACTCTGATCGTGACGTCGCTGTTTTCGGGCGGTTCGCCGGCACTTGCGCAAACTTTGGAGAAGCTGCGCTCGGCAAAAACGATGGCGTTCACGCTTGTCGTTCGGGAGGGGAATAACGGCAAAGTTCTGAGCAAGAGTCGGATGTACTGCATGTCGCCGGGAAAATTCCGAATTGAGTACGCGGATCTCAATCAGGGAGATAGCGTCATGATCTGCGACCAGACGGCGGGAAAGATCATGCTCGTCGATCAAACTCGGAAGACTGCCGAATTGATCGCTGTTAATCGCCCCGACGACAAGCGACAAACGCGTCGTGACCCGGCGATTCGAATGATCGAAGACATGCAGGCGCTTGCCGGCCATGCCACCAAGCAACTGGGCTCCGCAAAGCTGAATGGCCATCCGGTCAAGGTCATGGCCATCGAAGAGGAGGATAAACGTACAAAGATCTGGGCCGATGAGCAAACCGGCAACCCTCTGAAGATCGAAGTGCTCGAGAAGTCGGACGCCGGGAAGCTCTCGACTCAGGTGCTCACCGATATTCAGTTGGATATTTCAATGGAGGAAGAGCTATTTCGCCTAGCGCCTCCGGCGGGATACGCAATCAGCAATCCAGAGCCCGCGCCTGAGGAAACGACTCGTGCCCATCAGGTTGCCGGTTTTTTAAAGATTTACACTAAATACATGGGGGGGAAACTCCCGCCGGTACTCGCGGAAGCGGGCCCCAACCTCAACAAGCGCCTGCAATCCGGCAAAGGCCAGCAGCCTCCAATTGCCGAGATGATGAAGTTGGCCTTCTATGGAGCTGGGGTTCATGCGGTCGGTCGGGGCGTTGCAGGGCAAGAGTGGCAATACTATCCCAAAGCCCAATTGGGCGATCCGAAGGCGATTGTCTTCTGGAGTCTCGATAATAAAACCGGCGTTTATTGGTCAGTCTACGGCGACATGCGAGTCGAGGAGGTCGATCAGGATAAGCTGCTGCCACCGCAGTAGCAGAAGCATGACGCCGGGCGCCACTCGCCGCGGCGAGTGAGAAGTGTCGGAAGAGCATGCCTGCCGTTTGGCTTGCAAGAAGCCTGGAGAGTGGGGCCACTTGCTGCCTGTGGTTGATGGCGGCCGTGTACCCAGTTCCCACTGGCAGGATGCCAGTGGCACACGCGGCGAAGATCAAGCGACTCCTGACGCCCCTACATGCCAAACAGTTCCCAATGAAATCGCCGCAATCCATGCTGGAGTACCTCGCCGAGCAGATCGGCCTTCTCTACTACCACCTGCCGCTGGCGTACGGCGGCACGGCGGAGGGGGTTGAGGTGCTGCTCTGCGCATACCATGACGCGTGGGCCCATTTAACGGAGCATGAAGGAGACTGGCGGACGGTCTGGTGGGAGGCGCTTGCCGCCGAGGATTGCGGCTCCGCCAACTTCTCAACTCGCTACGCGATGAATCATCCCGACGCAGCGCAAGAGGAGATCGCAGCGTACGTCGTCGCCCACTGGCGGCCCGTGAGCGAAAAGCTCGGCGTGCCGATTCCCCATGCGGCCCTTCAGGCCGAGTTTGACGAATGGGGTCGCGAGCGGCTGAAGTGATCGATGCCTGTCGCCGGACGCCACTCGCCGGATGGAACCTATGAGAGGAGGTCGCGCCGCGTAGGCATCTACTTTCGTCCGTACTCGTCGAAAAAAGGTTGCGTCAGCTCTTGAACGCCCTGGAACTCTTTTCCGTGGTGCGTTGCCGAAACATAATGGTCCCAACAAAAAGTGATTCGGTCGTTCTCAATCCCTAAATCATTTAATTGTTCTGCAATATCCGCATAGAACAGATAAGCCTCCTCGGCACTGACGACGGCATCCTGAATTTGAAAGCTGGGCGGGCTGTAGATGGTCGGGCTGTAGCTCAGGCATCTTACGAATGCGTACTCCCTCACACTCGGCCAGAACCAACTGTCATTGACGGCGACTCCGACGACTCCCTTTTCTCTTAGGTCGTTGGCTTCACTGATTAAGCGTTGCCGCCGCGACTGCGAATATCCAAAAACGAGCGACGCTAAAGGCATCGCTAGCAGCAACGTGGACAACGCGAATCGTTTTGGCAGCTTCATCGACTATTCCCGCTTCGACTTGCGATTCTTGCGTGACCACCACATCGTCATCAGCCACCCAAAGAACACCCAAGCGATAGTAAACCACGCGAGGAAGAGAACACGGAATAGCGCGTAGACGTCCCGTTCACTTGCAGACCTGCCCGTGTACTGGGAAAGACGCCAAATGACAGCCATCCCTGCAACGTAGGGCATGATTACCATCAGCAGGAATCGCAGGTTGAATCGCATCGCCTCCTTCACCCTCTCTGCCGTGCGTCGACGCCAAACCGCATGGCTAAGAGCAAAGTCGATAGCGCGATTGCTTGGGAAGTTTCATTTCGCCAATTCTTCGATGTCGCTGAACGTTGCAATTTCGGAAACTGTGACGCCGTTCGTCTTCTTCTGACGGATGATTCCCGGGCAGACTTCGCTGACGCCGATGGAGCGAAGGCAATCCGAAAAGTCTGCGTAGTGGGCTTTGGCCTCTTCGTTAGACAAATCCTGACCTCGAATATTAAGCTGCCCGCTTCCGCTCTTCGTGAAGGCGATCACCATCGAGTCGTCTGTAGGTACAGGCCACAGCCAGCTATCGGTCAACTTGATCACCGTGTTGTTCGCACGATTGAAGCGGTCGACTTCTGAAAGCATGAACTGCTTACGCCAGCCGGCGTAGCCGAAGAGGATGGCGACGGCTGTGACCAGAAGCATGAACGTTGCGAGGGTGAATCGTCGCGGGATGTTCATTGGGCGTTGCCATCCTTGGAGTTGCCGGCTTCCTTCCGGCAATTTACTCCCGTTTCGCATGGAAGGCGAGTGAGAAGTGCCGGAGGAGCGAGCCTGTCGTATGGCTTGCAAGAAGCCTAGGGAGTGGGGCCCTTGCTGCCTGTGGTTGATGGCGGCCGTGTACCCGCTTCTGCACTGGCAGCCGTGCCAGTGGCGCCCTTGGGATGGGTGGCATGCTTTCGCGGTAGCGTAAGCATGCGGAACTCTGGTGGGGCGCAACTGCTACTTCAGCATGCCGACGCTCCGCGACGGCATGCCACCCATTGCGTCATGGCGCCCACCGCACTCATTGCAGGCCTTCGAAGCGGCGGAGGAGGGTGTCGAGCGATTGGTTGAGGGGGGCTTCGATGGCGGCAGGTAGCGTCTCGAGCGGCGCTGCGTCATCGGTGGAGATCAGGCCGCTCCACTGGAGGCGCACGGGCCAGCGGCTTAGTTCGGCGGTTTGGTTGACGCGTTGCAGGACGCGGAGAGCCCAAAAGGCGCCCCAGGCGTCTCGAAAGGCTAGCCAGCGGGCGGTTTGCGGGAGCGCGGAGGGGGGTAGGCGGAATCGGCGGAGGGTCGCTAAGCCGCAAGCGGCGAGGAAGAGGGTGAGGGCGGCGGCGATGCGCGCTGTGGGCGATAGGTTCTGGGCGATGCCGGTTGGTCCGCCGAGCAACACCGCTTGGCCCGCGGCTACCAAGAGCGCCGAAAGTGCGAAGCGGGTTGGGAGGTAGTTGAGGAGGCCCATGGCGATGAAGCCCCAGAGGAGCCAGCGCCAGGCGCCGACGAGTTCGAGTTGCGTGCCGCCGGGCGAGGCGATCGCCTGCGCCACCGGGACGAGCAGTACGAGCCACAGCGAGGCCACGACCCATTGCCAGCCGCGGTCTTGGGGGCGTTTGGCGCCGAGGACGGCGGTTAGCGGGCAGAAGGTTCCGACGGCGGCGGCGTAACGCCAGAGGGAGGCTTGGAGGGTCGTCGGGGCGATCTGGCGGTAGGCCAGCATCGCTTCGACGGCGGCGATGGCGGCGGCGGC
>JBGSMO010000492.1:0-7533 GCA_041740115.1 Pirellulales bacterium | reverse complement strand
CCGCCGTCAGCGACGTCGACGCCGACCGCCTCGCCGCGCAGCACGCCCTTGTCGGCAAGAATGCCCAAGCCGTCGCCGACTTCCGCCGCATCCTCGACGACCCGTCGATCGACGCGTTGACGGTCGCGCTCCCCGATCATTGGCACGCCCCCGCCGCGCTATTGGCCATCGCCGCCGGCAAGCATGTCTACGTCGAGAAGCCTTGCTCTCACAACGTCCGCGAAGGGCGACAACTCGTCGACGCCGCAGCCAAATCGAAACTCGTCGTCGCCCATGGCACGCAATCACGTGCGACCCCCGGCATCATCGAAGCGATCTCGCTGCTTCGCGACGGCGCCATCGGCAACGTGCTGATCGCCAAATGCTGGAACTACCAACTACGCGACGACATCGGCCGCAGTCAGCCAAGCGCCCCACCGACGACCGTCGACTACGACGCCTGGGTCGGCCCCGCCGCTTGGATGCCCTTCCAAGAGAATCGCTTCCACTACAACTGGCACTGGTGGCGCAACTTCGGCACCGGCGACGTCGGCAACGACGGTTGCCACGAGCTCGACCTCGCCCTCTGGGGCCTCGGCGTCGAGCAACACCCGTCGACGATCGCCGCCGTCGGGGGCAAATATCACTTCAAGGACGATCAGGAGTTCCCGGACACGCTACAGGCGACGTTCGAGTGGCCCGGCGCCGGCGCCCCGGGAGATCGCCGGATGCTGATCTACGAGCAACGCCTCTGGACCACCAACTACCCGCACAATGTCGATAGCGGCGTCGAATTTCTCGGCGACGCCGGGCGGATGTTCATTAGCAAGCGCGGCAAGTTCGAACTCCACGGCCCGCGCAACGCGCGGAGCGACCAGAAGCTGAACGGCGACATCGTCGCCCGCGTCGAGGACAACCACCAAGACTGGCTCCACGTCATCCGCGACGGCGGCACGCCGCAGGCGAACATCGAAGCCGCCCACCGCACCGCGACGCTCGCCCATCTCGGCAACATCTCGGTTCAGCTTGGCCGCTCGCTGCAGTTCGATCCGCAAGCGGAAACCATCCCCGCCGACGCTGAGGCCGCTGCACTCCTCGCCCGCCGCTACCGCGCCGACGGCCACTGGGCCGTTCCCAGCTAGAACGCCGCTCCGAGCATTGCACAAGTTTGTTCAACAGCCAGCCAGCGCCGCTACGGACATTTTTCATTCTTCTGGTTCCCTCCCCTCGATGGGGAGTGATAGGGAGGGGTGTGCAAGTCGCGTACTCGGCGCCTCCCCCCTCCCCTCAACAGGGAGCCAGAGGGTTCGTTTGTTAGCGGCTAGCAGATGAATAAGCTTCTCTGCCGGGGATTCGCGTCGCCTACTCGAACTGACATGGAGCGAGAATCGCCCCACTCCCGGAGGGCGTAGCTCCCCGGCTATCCTAGTAGCGTCCCCCGCTCACCAGCGCTCACCACTCATCGCCGACCGTCGCAAAGGTCCCGTCATGCCGCAAACCTCTCTCGTCCTCACGATCCTCGGCGCCGATCGCCCCGGCCTCGTCGAATCGATCGCCCGCCTCGTCGCCGAGCACCAAGGCAACTGGCTCGAAAGCCGCATGGCCCACCTCGCCGGCCAGTTCGCTGGCATCCTCCGCGTCGAAGTCGACGCCGCCCAAGCCGAGTCGCTTACCCAAGCGCTGGCCGGCTTAGCGAAAGCGGGCCTCGAAACGGTCATCCACCCCGACCCCGCCGCGGCCGCGATCCCCAGCGACCGCCCGCTGGTGAAGCTCGATCTCCTCGGCCAAGACCGCCCTGGCATCGTCCGCCAGATCAGCGGCGTGCTGGCCGCGCTAGGAGTGAACGTTGAAGAGCTCAACACCGAATGCCACGCGGCGGCCGAAACCGGCCAACCCCTCTTCCACGCCATGGCCGACCTGCGCCTGCCGTCCGACGTAAGCGAAGCAGCGCTGCGCGCCGCCCTCGAAAACGTCGCCGCCGACTTAATGGTCGACGTAAAACTCGCCGCCAAGTAGCCGCGGGTCAACGACCCGCCGGAGCGGAAGTAGAGGGGTCAGGGGGCCGGGGGTCAATGAAACGCCCGCTTGCTGACAACGGCCCGCTGAGGCGACGCGATGGGTCGGCCAGCCTACGATGCGCACGAGTAACAGTGTTTCACGTTAGCTGGCGGACTAGCGCCGAAATGACCCGACGGAATTAGTAATTTGATTGACCCGCGACAGCCAATCTGCGATAAGTAAACGTTCGGGGCGGATCATGCCAGAGATGGCGCCGCCCCTCTCTTTTCTGCCATTCTTATCTTTCAACGCACCGAAGCCAGCGTATGAGCGGCCAACGATCTTGCAGCGCGCGTCGTTGCGATGCCTTCACGTTAGTTGAACTGCTGAAGGTGATCGCCATCATTGGCGGGTTGGCGACATTGTTGCTGCCGATCGCCGGATGCGGGCACGCGCCAAGTCGCGTCAGCGCACCCTCTTGGGATCCGCCGGAGCTGGCCGAGAAAATTGTGACTGAGTTGGACAAAAACGGCGATGCTGCGGTTGACGCCGAGGAATTGCAGGCGGCGCCAGGTTTGGCGTCGGGGGCTCGTTTCATTGATGGCGATAAGGATAGTCGGCTGACCGCGACGGAACTGGAGGCTCGCTTCGAACGTTACAGTAGTTCGCGCCTTGGGCTGCGTTCGCCTTCGTTTCGCTTAAGCTACAAAGGCCGACCTGTGGCGAATGCGGAAGTGCAGTTCATCCCCGAATCGTTTCTTGACGGAATTGTCGAGCCCGCGCGGGGCGTCACCGACGACCAAGGCGTCGTTGTTCCGCAGATCGAGGGTCAGGACGTGCCGGGCATGCGAATTGGATACTATCGAGTCCAGGTGACGTCGACGAAGCTCGGCATTCCGCAGAAGTATCAGGATAGTTCGACGCCGCTCGGCGCCGACGTCTCGCTTGCCGAAGACGCATCGTCTTACGGCGTCATTGAACTGAAGTTGGCCGATTAGCGAATGGGAACTGTAATGAAGACCAATAAATCAGGTTTTACGCTGGTGGAACTTCTGGTCGTGATCGCCATTATCGGCGTGTTGGTGGCGCTCCTCTTGCCCGCCGTGCAATCAGCGCGGGAAGCGGCGCGGCGGATGCAATGCGGGAATAATCTTAAGCAAATGGGACTGGGCTTTCTGAACCACGAGTCGGCCCAAAAGTCGCTTCCATCGAGTGGCTGGGGTTGGCGCTGGCAGCCCGACCCTGACCGGGGCTACGGAGAGAAGCAGCCCGGCGGCTGGGCGTATAATATTTTGTCGTACATGGAGCTGCAGAATCTCCGCAACCTCGGCAAAGGAGCGAATGTTACGGGCGCGGCAGCCACGTCGCGCGCCGACTTGCTGCCGTTGGTCAATACGCCAGTCCCAGTCTTCTATTGCCCCAGCCGCAGTCGCGCCGTCGCTTACCCGCTCGTGCGTAACGGCAATTTGGGCAATAACCTGACGGCATGCGCAGCTCCGAATTGCGTCGTCGCGCGCGCCGACTACGCAGCGAACAGCGGGAACATCAACCCCGGCGGCAGCGGAGAGGAAGACGGGCCCGGTAGCTATGCTGCCGCGGCGACTTTCGATTACAACTATGACAATTCGGGCAATAAGAGGAACCCCCTCAATGGCATCTCTTATCAGCGGAGCGAAGTTGGGCTGGCCCAAATCACGGATGGCACGAGCAATACGGTCATGGTCGGCGAACGTTACATTAATATCGACGCCTACTTTAACGGCCAAGACCCGGCGGACGACCAGAACACCTATGTCGCCCATGACCGAGATATGAACCGCTATACCGCCATCTCGCCAGCTGCTGCAGTGGGATCGGAAGTCGCACGGACGCCGATCGTGGCGGCTCAGATACGGCCACCCCTGGCTGATCGACCGGGCTACGAGAGTGACGGCCGATCGTTCGGGGGGCCCCACGCCGCCGGCATCAATATGGTTTTTTGCGACGGTTCAGTACAATTTATTTCGTTCGACGTCGACCCGGAAGCATGGCGGCTTCTCGGAGGCCGCAGCGATGAAATCGCCTCTTCGGGCCTATGATCCGCGTCGCGTTTAGTTAGCGATCCACGCCCAAGCTCGGTTGCGCCTGCTGCAGCTCGGCCAGCGCGTCGGCCGAGTATTCGCTCCCCTCCAGGCTGAGCCGATTCAAGCTTGCGCTTCCCCCGAGCTGCGGCAAGGCGTCGTCGGCCAGCTTCACGTCGCGCAGCACCAGCCATTCAAGCTGCGGCAACGCGAGGATCGGTTCGAAGTTGCTAGTCAGCTTAGTTGACGAGAGGTCGATAACGCGTAGAGACTTCATGCTGGCCAGCGCCGCGGTTCCCGCGTCGGTCAGCGGCGTCGCTGAGAGAAACAGCGACTGCAGATTCGCCAGCGGACGAAGTTGCGCCACGCCAGCGTCGCCGATCGCAGTCTCGTTGAGCGTCAGCGTCGTTAGCGAACCCAACTGAGCGACGGCGGCCATCTGCTCGTCCTTGATCGCCGACCGGCTGGCATCGAGCGACGAGATCTCCGACAGCGCGGGCAACAGGGCCACCGCCTCGGCGAGTGCCTCCGGAGTTTGAACGGTCGAGAGATTCACTGACGCCACATGTCCGCTGCCGCCGTCTCGCACGACCAGCGCTCCCAGCTTTTCCAGAGCCTGGGCGGCCTTGTTCTCGGCAGCTAGACGGCGGTTGGCGGTCCAACCCCACGCCGCCGCCAAGATCACCGCGGCAAGAACTCCCAGCACCAGACCTCGCCGCGACGACGCGCGTCTGGGGACCTGGTCATTGACGGATTGAGCCGCGGAGTCGTCAGTCGCCATCGTTCACATGCCTTTCAAAAATTCGGGCAAAGCAGGCCGGCAGAAACAGCGAGCGTTATCCTAGCAAAAATCCCCTTCGCCGACACGTTGTCGCCCGCAAGCTCCGTCTCCTAATCATTCGAGGAATGACCGCCGATGACGGCGCAATCCGCCGATGCGATTAGCGGCAGATTTCCGCGATTTATTGCGTTGAATCCGAGCTGCTTCTTTCGGGACAATGGAGGCCGGAACGCAGTCGCAAAAGCGGCCGAGCGGCGAGGAGATTCTCGACCTCCGCGGCAAGGCGAGGGACAAGCGGATACGGAGAAGCCGCGGAGCGAGGCGTTTGCCTTGCCGGCTACGTTGGCCTGAACCGGGGGCGCGCCGTTCTGTGCGCGGGTGGCATGGTCTCGGCGGCACTCCGTCGTGACCATGATCTTGAATTGTCGTGGAGCGAAGGGAAGGGGCCGCTAGCCGACGATACGGCGGGACTGACTACGGCCGATACCGACCTCATGATGCGCGAGTGCATGAACGACTGCACGGGCGACTATGCTCAGAACCAAGCAACGGTTCGCAGCGCCACGCCGGCGGGGTGAGCGTCGGGCTGGTCGACGGCAGCGCCCACTTTATTGCCGATGAAGTAGATCTCGGCGATCATGGCCAAACTGTTCAGGAGGGGCTTGGCCTGCGAATTGGAAGATGAGCGTGTGGGACGCGCTTATTGCGTCGGACGACGACCAGTCGATTGGCAAGTTGCCGATTCAATAGGAACGCGATGCGACGGCGTTTTTTTGCTGCGGCGAATCGACGCCGCAGACCGAGGTATTTTTATTGACCCGCGACGGCCGATCTGGGATAAGGAAAAGGTTCGAGGCGGCAAGATTGGATTTTGGTACGCCCCATGACTTTTCCGCGATTCTTCTCTGCGTCGCCCAGGAGCCATTATGAGCGGCCGTCGATTTTTCCGTGCGCGTTGCTGCACGGGTTTTACCTTGGTGGAACTGTTGGTGGTGATCGCCATTATTGGCGTGCTGGTGGCGCTGCTGCTGCCGGCAGTGCAAGCTGCGCGTGAAGCGGCGCGGCGGCAGCAATGCCAGAGCAATTTGCGGCAGTTGAGCCTGGGACTGGCGAATTACGAATCGGCCAAGGGGGCCTATCCGCCGGCGTTCGAATACCCGAAGAATCTTGATCCGTCTTCCCTGCCGATCACGATGTTCGGACCCAATTGGGCGGTTCGGCTGTTGCCGTACGTGGAGCAGGCGTCTGTCTACAACCAGATTGACAAAACGGCGGTGGTGCCTGGCGCTTGGCCCGGCGGCCAAGCGCCTCCGTCGATGTCGTCTCCGAACAACGCCGCGGTTCGCCAGGCGGTGCTGGCGGTTTTCCGCTGCCCGAGCGACACCGAGTACAGCAACGTCATGACGCAGGTGGGCGGCGGCGCGAACATGTCGGAATGGGCGCGGGGCAATTACGCGGCGAATGCCGGCAACGGGGCGATCCAAAACGGATGCGACAGCTGCATCTCGGGGCCCGATTCGAAAGGATGGCAGGACGGTCGTCGACGGGGGGTGATTGGCCCCAACGTCGCCGCCAAGATGAAGGGGATCACCGACGGGACGTCGAACACGCTGCTCTTGGGCGAGATTCGCGCGGGACTTATTCGGGTGGACCGACGCGGCACCTGGGCCCTCGGACAGGCCGGCGCGAGCATGTTGGCTTGGTTCGGACAAACGGGAGACGACAACGGCCCGAACGTCTGCACTCCCTGGGCCGACGATACGTTCTCCGGCGCTCTGACCGACGCCGACAAGGATCTCATGACCCGCGAGTGCATGCCTGACCAATTTGACGCCAACGACCAAAAGCAGGCCACCGTACGCAGCGTCCATCCGGGCGGGGTCAACATTGGCTTAGCAGACGGAAGCGCTCACTTTATCTCCAACGAAGTCGACGTGGGCGGGCTTGGGCAGGCGGTCAGCAGCGACAATTGGAAGTTGAGCGTATGGGACACGTATATCGCTTCGGCCGACGACCAGACGATCGGGAAAATGCCGCATCAGCAATAGGGAGTCGATGCGACCGTTATTTTGTCAGTATCAATGCTCAAAGGACACTTCATGGCTCGTTGGTTGTTGATCGTCGCGGCCGCACTGCTGGCGGGATGCGACGGCGGCGATGGGAAGATTCAAGTCACCGGCGTGGTGACGGGCGCTGACGGTTCGCCGATCCCATGCGAAGGCGGAACGGTTCTGTTTCAGCCGGCGACGACTGGAGAGAACGCCTCGGGAAAACATGCGACGGGGGGAGTCAAGTCGGACGGGACGTTCGAGATGATGACGAGAACCCCCGGCGACGGCATGCAGCCGGGGCAATACAAAGTCGTGCTGCAGTTGTGGAAGAACTACAACAAGCAGGAACTGGCAGTGCCGAAGAAGTACGGCAATGCGTCGACGACGCCGCTGGAGGCGACGGTCGACGGGGACCATACTCATTTTGAGTTTAAGGTCGAGCCGGGGACGTAACTAGCGCATCGGCAGCACGAGGGCAGAGGCCTTGGAGCCCGAAGTCGACGGGAGATGATCCAACCCCTTCAGGCAACGCCGTGAAGGATTTTCATGCTGCAGTGGCTAAGAGTTTTGCTAGCCATAGCTTGTGCTGCTTTGTCGCCTTGAGGAGCTTCGGTTTCTTAGCGGACGGGTTGTCTTTGGAGTCGGTGCGGTAGCGAGCTTTCTT
>JBGSMO010000491.1:0-5817 GCA_041740115.1 Pirellulales bacterium | reverse complement strand
AAGAAAGCTCGCTACCGCACCGACTCCAAAGACAACCCGTCCGCTAAGAAACCGAAGCTCCTCAAGGCGACAAAGCAGCACAAGCTATGGCTAGCAAAACTCTTAGCCACTGCAGCATGAAAATCCTTCACGGCGTTGCCTTTCAGGGTTGCGGCTCATGCGATGATCCAAACCCGGGGTAGATCGCGATGGCGATCAACCCCGGGCTGGAAGATTGAATCCCGTTGGGATTCTCGGTGCGGACCATTCTTTCGAGTCCGCGGCGAATAGATCGCTGCTTGAGTCTTTGCAGCCCCGGGTTCCGCCCGGGGGTCGGTTTCCATTCCAGTTGGCGATGTCGCGCGTAGTGCTACCCCCCGGCGGAGCCGGGGGCTGAAGGCGCTGCAACGAGCGGTGTCGCGCACCAGCCACCCGACTAATCCGCAAACACCCCATCCGGCACGTCTCCGCCGTCCCCAATCGCCGAGAGCATCACCAGCGTCGCCACGTCGAGCGAGTGCTCGATCGTGTGCACGCTGCCGTCCAGAAATGCGAAGTGGCTCAGGTTTGTGTGGAGGCTGCCGAACTTGCCGGGGTAGTCGTCGGTCTCGCTCTCAGGGAAGCCGGCGGAACTGCGGCGGACGATCGTGTGGCGGGCGTCGCCGCTGAAGATGGCCGCGTCGCCTTGGCGGACGTGTTGCAGCGCGGGGTCGGCTGATTCGTCGACGGGCGGCAAATACTTCTCGCCCACCGCGTACGTCATCGACAGGCCGTCGGTCACTTGCCGGGCCGAGATTTTTGACAGCACGTAGATCGGGCCGAGCTCGGTCGTATCGAACTCATCGCGGCCCGGCATGCCATGCTGCGTGCTCGTGCCGGAGTTGGCGGCGTAGTCGCCGGCGGCGCCCACGCCGCGCAGTTGCGAAGGAGCGTCGTCGTCGTCGAAATCACGATCGGCGATCGGGCTGCGTCGCGTCGGGCAGAAAAAGGCGTTCACGGGAGTCCGCATCGCGATGCTATTCGCCGGCGCGTCGGCGCGGGCCGTGGGATCGTGTGCGGCGTAGATCGCCTGCTGCTCCATATACGGCAACAGTTCAAACGCCCACGACACCGCATATTGGTCGGTCCCCAGCGGGTGGGCCGGCGAACCAATGCTGGCGGCGGGAAAGCGATTCTTCGCGTCGTGATGCAGCTGCAGCGCGATGCCGATTTGCCGCAGGTTGTTCTGGCACTGCGTGCGACGGGCGGCTTCGCGCGCCGCCTGCACTGCGGGCAGGAGCAGCGCGACCAACACGCCGATGATGGCGATCACGACGAGGAGTTCAACGAGCGTGAAGCCGGAGCGGCGGGGGGGAGCGGTCATGGCAGTCTGCTGGCGGGGAGGCGCTTGGGGCGAACGGCGGGTTGCTACCACAATGTTCGCCGGCGAGAGACAGAGGGATTCAATCGTGGATTGAGGGGTAAACCCCGCTGGCAGCGCGAAAGATCGCCGCGCCAAAGAAAGAATCAGGCGAGCCGCTGGCATCTAGCCAGCGGTAATTTAGGCGCCCTGCCGCTGAGATTCAAAGCATCAATCGAACATCAAAGCCAGCGGCTACGCTGTTGGACGACGTGCTCGTCAGCCCTGCCTCAGCTGCGTCCACCGGCAGAGCCGGTGGCTTTGATGCGTGAATTCACACCCGCCGTTGCTGGCGCCGTTCGATTCTCTTGACCTGCCCATGCCTGCGGCCGTATTGTCCCCGCCCCTCTCTCTCGGGTCGGCCACTCAAGCTTGGTCGGCCACACTACTTCTTCTTACGCACTGGAGGCGTGGCGATGGTCGCAAAGGGATTCTTGGCAGCAGCGGCGATAATCATTTGCTGCAGCACGACGCTGCAGGGCAAAGACCCGGAAGAGAAGTGCGTTGGCGGCGACTGCCCGGCGGCTTCCAGCGACAAACAACAGTGCAGCGCAGAAGGCAAATGCTGTGCGGAGGGGAAGTGCAACGACCAGGAAGAGTGCTGCGAGCAGGAACAGGTCTCGCTCGAAAAGTGTTCCACGGAAAAATGCTCCACAGAAACGTGTTCAACTGGCGAGTGTGCGAAGTCGAGGTGCTCGACCGAGAAATGTGCCGCCGACAAATGTTCAACGGAAAAGTGCAGCGCTGAAAAGTCCGCTGCCGGCCAATGCACTGCCGGCGAATGCAGCGGCGAGAAATGCACCTTCTCGGCCTGCGCCGACGGAGCGTGCGACTCGCTAAAGTGCGCCCTGGCCGGGACCGCGAAGAGCGATTGTACCGCAGGAACGTGCACGAAGTCGAACTGCTTAACCGAAACCTGCGCCGTCTCAAGTTGTGCGGCGGGCCAGTGCCGCGGCGCGTCGTGCCCGGTGGCCGCGTGCGCCGGCCAAGTCTGCGACGCCCTGAAGTGTGCGCTCCAGTCCTGCACGACCGCCTCCGACGACGACTGCTGCCCAGAGGCCGTCTGCGCGACAGGAGCTTGCGGCACGACCCGATGCGCGACGCTCGAGTGCAGCGGACAAGATTGCCCCGCGGGCGAGTGCAACAGCGCCCCCTGCTCCGATGAAGTTTGCAACGGCCTGAAGTGCGCCGTCGGAATCTGCCTCACCCCCTCGGGTGGCCAACTCACCTTCACCGCGACGAAATCGTTCGCGGGCGAGCCCGCTTCGGAGAAATGCTCGACGGAGGTTGGCACGGAAGAGACTTGCTCGACGACGAAGTGCGACGCCGAGAAGTGCTCGAAAGAGGTTTGCACCGAAGGAACTTGCGTAGCGGAAACGTGCTCCACTTCCGCCTGCAAGTCGGGCGAGTGTGCGAAATCGGCATGCGCTTCGCGGACTGCCGTCGTCGTCGAAAGACCGGCTCTCGAAGTCGCGAAGGCCACATGCAACGCTTCGACGGCGTGTAGCGCCGCTAAGCTCGCTGTCGGCTGCAGCAAACTTGAGACGAAGCTCGCGGAACTCGAGCGTCTGCAGGCTGAGATTGCGGCGCTTCGCTCGACCAATCAGCGTTCGCAGATGTACATCGTCGACGTCAAAGTGATCGAGGTAAACAAGTCGAAGTGCCGTAGCCTCGGATTTGACTTTGAAACCGCCGGCGGCAATGCCGCGTGCGAATTCGTCGGCCAAACCCTTGAAGCTCTCATGAAGAAGAATCTGGCGCACGTCCTTTTCAACCCCACGTTGTGCGTCACGAGTGATCATCCTGCGAGCTTCCGGGCGGGGGCCGAGATTGCCCCCACGATTGACGAGGGGAAGGAAGTGAGTGGATTCGTCGGTAAGAAGCTCGATGTCCTTGCTACTCCCGCGGGAGATAACAAGGTTCGCATGCACATCGCTCCGACGATCAGCGAACTTGACTTTGCCATGCAAAAGCTGCCGAAAATCAAGACAATTAAGTGGGACTTTGCCTGCGAGGCGATCTTGGGGAAGCCGATTGTGCTGAAAGGCGCCGATGAGCAACGCGTCATTGCAAAGACCATCGAAGGACGCGAGCCGATTGAAGTTATCGAGGAAATCGAGACGATGCTCATCGTTACGGTGAATAGCTTGGAGAACAACGATCTGCAGGCAGAGATTAAGCAGACGGCCTACGAGCACCGCCTCGTCAGCGTCGTCAAAGCTCCCGCGTTCGTCACCCGAGTCTACCCCGTCCCCGACTTGCAGGTCTGGAAAGTCCGCTCGCAAGGCGTTCAGTTCGACGCCGACTTGCTCGTCGCTCACGTCAAGTCGACGGTCGATCCCCAGTCGTGGCGCGGAGCGGTCTGTTCGTCGCCGGCGGATGCGAAGAATGCGAATGGTGCGATTCAACCCTTCGAACGAAATGGATCACTCGTCATTAGTCAGACGGAGGAGAACCACGAGCGAATCGCCCGCCTGCTGCAGAAGATGTGCATTGAAGGCCAGCAGAAAGACGAGGCCCGCGAGCAGCGTGAGTTGCTCGACGGCGACGTGACGCCGGCGTCGGCTGAAACTCCGGTTGAGCAGGAATCGAAGTGCAGCGAGGGCAAGTGCAGCGAGTCGAAGTGCACTGAATCGAAGTGCAAAGGTTCCGAATGCACGAAGTCGAAGGTGAGCTTGGAGAGCGCGCCTGCCGTCGAATGCCCCGGCGATTGCCAGGGCCAATGTGACGGCGAATGCCCCGAGACCGCCTCGTGCCCCTGCATCGGCGGGACCTGCACGCGTTAACGCCGCGACCTGTAACGAGAACGAGGACCGCCGTCGCTGAGCAAATCAGCGGCGGCGGTCTTTTTTTGTGTTTGATGCGTTAGGGAAGCGCGGGATCGTGGTCAGGCTGACGAGGCCCCCCTTCGTCGGAGCGATGCCCGTTGCGGCGATGGACTTCGGGGTCGACGTCGAAGCTGATCGTCGTGACCGAACCGTCGCACATCCCCATGTTCACGCCCCCAGGATGGGAACTGCCGAAGCAGTACGAATCTTCAACCCCGTCGACGTCGGGCTTAGGCGTCTGCGCATTGTCAGGGTCGCTGGGATCGTAGTAGACGCTCCGATAAAGATCGTCTTGAAACCCGTTGTACATCGGCCAATCGTCGGCCTTCGCTTCGCCCCGCAGCGACTTCTCGGGTTCTAGGAAGCGTTCGCCGACGGCGTAGGTGTTCGACGTGCCGTCGGTGATGTGCCGCAGCTCAACGATCGCGCCGCAATAGCCGATGCCGCTATGCCAATCGATTTGCGGGCGCCAGTTGAGCAGCTTGGCGGCGTCGAACGACTTCGGGACGTGATTCTCGCACCACTTTTCCAGTTCGCCGATGTCGCCGCCGTTGGCCGCGTAGTCGGAGCGGGCGTGAAGTTCGGCGTACCGGCCGTTGATGGCAACTTGGTTATAGAGGTTGGGATACGCCACCGAAGGGCGGCGCGTCGGGCAGTTGAGAAACCCGATCGGCATCGCGTCGCGACGGGCGAGCTCCTTTTTCAGCTCGACTCCAGTAAGGCCCTTGCCAATCTGATGCACCGAGGCTTGTTCGATATAAGGGAGGATGTTGTAAACCCAACCGCCCGGCTGACTCGTACCGGCGCCGTTGTTCGGGTCGCCGGTCCAATCGCCCAACCAACCTGCGGAGGGGAGATGCCCGTGCGCTCCCTCATGCTGCGCCATGGCGAGCGAAAGTTGCTTGATGTGATTCTTGCACTGCGCCATCCGACTCGATTCGCGCGCGGCTTGCACCGCCGGCAGCAACAGCGCGACCAAGACGCCGATGATGGCGATCACTACCAGCAGCTCAACGAGCGTAAAGCCGGTGAACAACCGCCGTTTCAGCTTCCGTCGATCCATCTTCTGTTCCGTTTCGGTCAAAATCACATCTGCAATCGGTCGGCGCGGCCCGAACGATTCGGGCCGCGACGACCGTCGTACGCAACGTTGGACGAAATCAGCGTCTGCAAGCAATCGCTGTGCTTCCGCGACGCCGGATCGCCATGCCGGCGATCGCCATGGTCGCCAGCGCCACTGCCGTCGGCTCGGGTACGCCGATGACGTCAATCTCCCAAATCAATGGCGAGGCGATCGGGGCGTTCAAGCCATCGTCGACGCCGGTGAACGGATTCATGCCGTCGAACGGATCGCGCAGCTCGCCCTGGGAGTTGTCGACCGCGTAGAAATCGAAAATGAGGTCCGTCACGCCGGTTGCCAGCGGGCCTCCCGCGTCGTCGGTGATCTCGACCAGCGTCGATCCCCATACTCCGGCATTCACCGTGCCCGAAAGATCGGATTGGAAATAGCCGAGCGTCGAGAAGCTGCCGCCGCCGTTGGTCGACGTGCTGATGACGGTCGTCGAGAAGACGCGGCCGTCTTTGCCGTCGTTGCCGGAAAGAATTTGGATT
>JBGSMO010000470.1:0-28554 GCA_041740115.1 Pirellulales bacterium | reverse complement strand
GCCACCGCCGCCCATGCCGCCGCCACCGCCGCCCATCATGCCGCCGCCGCCCATGCCGCCGCCGAGATCGATGATTGGCAGCACGAGGTCAGCGACCGGGTAGACCCTGACTTGCAGATTTTTTTCGGCCTCTTCCTGCGTGGTGATCGTCAGCACTTCGTTGTCGACGATGTAGGTCAGGTCTCCTTCACCGGCGCTCTTCAGCAGCAATTCTAGGGCCGATTTAAGCGTGACGTTGCCAATGGAAAGCGAGACTTCGACTTCAGGGCTCGAGGCCACGGCGTCGAGGGCTGCGGTGTCAATAAAAATTGGAATACTGTAGTCTTCGGAGAGAACTTGGACGACGTCTCTGAGCGGCGTTTCGATGAACTCCAGCGGAGCGCGCAGAGGCTGACGCAGCGCGCTATAGATCCGGCGTTCCGCTTCGCCTTCGCTCTTGAGGTCAACTGAGGAGTAACGATCCTTACGACGCTTGGACAACTCTTCCCAGACGGGGGCGTCGGGGTAGACGATCGGCGGGTTGTCGGGGAAGGGGATGTGCGACAACTCGATCTGATACATCGTGTCCCAGGCCGCGTTATGACGGGCGGAACGGGCTACTTGTTGCAGATAATCGTGACGCTTGTGTCGGGCCCACAGGGCGGCCACGCGCGGGGTGACGCCGTTCGGATCGATTTCTTCGACAATCGCGGCGACCTCCTCGGCTTCCACATAGCGGCGCTCGTCCATCAACGCGTTGAAGCGATCCATCAACTGTTTTTCGCGCTCGATGCGGCGAGTTAGTTGGGCGTCGAGGAACTTCTGGTCGCGGACGGCGGCCAGCTCTGCGTCACGCAGCCGATCGAGTTCGTCCTTCTGCGACGCTTTGCGGGTCGCTTCGCGAAGGGCGATCGAAAGCTTGTCTTCAAGCGAGGCCCGCGTGGCGGCGTCGAGCTCGGCCGCGCGGCGGATGTTTTCGAGGGCGAGCTTCAACTCCTGAATCGCGATTTGCGGTTCGGCGGCCATCCGTTCGCGGGCGTCGATCACCGTGTTGGCGACTTCGGCCTCGAGCATTTGCGAGTAGGCGCGGCGTTCTTGCTCGACTTCGTCGAGGAACGCGCCGTCGGGGCCGCGCCGCTCGAGCAGACCTGGCTCAGCAGGCGGAATTGGCTCGGCAGAGGCCGCGTTGTTGAGGATGATGTCGCCGCCGAGGGCTGGTGCAGTCGCCGCAGGTCCCTCAACCGCTGTGGTCGCCGGGAACGCTGCAGCGGGGGCGTTGCCGGCCGGGGCGTTCTGGATAGCGGTTTGCACGGTGCGGGCCTGGACGTTGCCGGGGTCGCGCCGCAGGACGGCCTGCACGATTTGCAGTGCTCCTTCGCGGTCGCCGGTGGCGACGGCTTTTTGGGCGAGGACCGTCAATTGATCGGCTTCGGCGCCCATCAACCGCGCGATTTCCGTCAGGCCAGCCGTGCCGAGCGTCGGCAAGGTCAGGCCGCCGTTTCGGCTGGCGCCGTCGACGATGGCCGCCAGAAAGGCGTTGTCGTTGCTCGGTGCTTGCGGCTGGACGGTCCAGGCGAAATCGACTGGTTTGCCGTCATTGCCGACAGCCGTGACTTGCACTTCGACGGGCTTCGAGATGGCGGTCGGGGTGCGGCCGACGATCACCGTATCGCGGTCAGCCCGCAAGGGAGGAAACGCCGTGGGGTAGGCTTGGCCCAATTCGCTCGGGATCTGGGCTTGGGTCGGCCACGCGACGGCGGCACGCGACCAGACGGCCAGATTCTTGCCGACGTTCTGAGCGTTGCGAACGTTCTCGTCACGGGCACGAGCGTCGTCGACGCCGGCGGCTTCGTCTTGCCAGACGAGCGGTTCGGCGACGTACAAATTGCCGCCCGACTGATTGGCGAGGACGGCCAGCAACTCGGCGTCGACTTGCGGGCCGATGGCGTAGCTCGACATCGGGGCGCGGGCGGCGCGAAGCTTCTCGACCAGCGGGCCCATCGTCGGGGCGTCGAGCAGGTTGGCCATGCTGGTGCCGTCGCCAATGTACAGGATGGCGCGATTGGCCGACTTCGCTTCAGCGAACTTATTCATCGCGGCGTTGAGGCCGGCTTCGATGTCGGTGGAACCGAGCGGCGCTTGTGCGCCGAGCGTCGCAATTGCCTGAGCGACGGCGGCGTCGTTGCCAGCGACGAATTCGGTGGTGACGTCGCGCGCGTCGAGGTCGACGGCGACGATCTGCACGCGGTCGGTCGGGCGGAGCCCGGCGGCGAGCGTCTTGAGCGCTTCGAGAGCAGTTTCGCGATAGGCGCCTTGTTGGCTGGCCGAGGTGTCGAATAGGACCACGACGTCGACGCCGTCGACTTCCTTGTTCGCCATCTCGGGAGCAAGGCTCACCGCGTAGGAGGTTTGATCTCCTTGGCGGAACGCGCTGAGACGCGCTGATTCCGCAGCTTGAGTCGTCGCGACCAGCGCGAGTGCAGCGGCAATGGCCAGATTGGCTGTCCAGATCGATCGACAAGTGCGCATGGGAAACGCTCCCTCAAAAAAAACTTCTGCCCAAGGGCACGCCGTGTTCCGATCGGCGACCGCTCTGGAGCAGTTTCTGCTGATTTGACGTCTCGAAAGCCTGCTTCACAACGCTCCGTTAGACGCCGCGAGACGGACGGCGATTACGAAGTTGGGCGCGCACCAATGCGCTCCCGTCGAGGGACTGTAAACCCCCCGGCACTATCAGTTTAAGCTGGTCGGTCCGGGGTCGCCACAAGAAATTGGGCAGAATAGGTCGGCTCGCGTGCTCCGCCGGGCGGTAGAGCCCGATTTCGCTGCTCGGCAACGGCTGAATGGCGGCAAAATGCTCAAAACCGGCGCCCGAGGGCGAGGAATCTGTCATTCCGAGTTACTCCCACTTGTCATTCCGAGGTACTCCGAGGAATCTGACCGGACCCCTCGGAGTACCCCGGGGTGACTCAGCGCGGGCAGGTTGGACTTCCTCTGTCGGGATTGGCCCGGATAATGCTCGATTCGCTTCGCCCGCCGCTTTCCTGGATAGACACCCCGTTACTGGATGTTCATGATTCTCGCCGATCTCAATCTTTACGGACAGACAGTCGCTTGGGGCGACCTCGCCATCGTGGGACTCCTGGTCTTGCTGGAAGGGGCGCTGTCGATCGACAACGCCCTCGTTTTGGGACTGCTCGCGAAACGGCTGCCGAAGGAGCAGCAAAAGAAGGCCCTCACCTACGGACTGGTCGGCGCCTTTGCGTTTCGATTCATCGCCGTCTTCATGGCGACGCTGCTGCTGGAATGGCGGATCGTGAAGCTGCTGGGGGGCGGCTATCTCGTCTATATCGCCGTGAAGCATATGTTTTTCGAGGCTGGGGAAGACGACGGCGAAGTCCATGTTTCTGCTGAAGGCGAGCCGACCTTGCTCCACGAAGTGACTGGCCTGCCTCTGACCGAAGCCGAGGAAGTTGAAGAGATAGAACAGCGAGCGCCGTTGCCAGTTCCTGAGGCGGCCAAATCGCGTCGCACGGCGAAATTCTGGCCGACGGTCGCGGTCATCGAATTGACCGACATTGCCTTTGCCGTCGACTCGATCTTGGCGGCGATCGGCGTATTGCCAGCGAAGCCGGCTGATTATCCGAAAGACGCCGTCCATCCCAAGCTGTGGGTGGTGATTGTCGGCGGGCTGTTGGGCGTGATTCTAATGCGATTTGCGGCGGTGATTTTCATCAAGCTGCTGGAGCGGTTTCCGCGGTTCTCCACGGCCGCCTATTGGCTGGTGCTGGTAATCGGCGCCAAGTTGCTCATCGACTGGGGATTCAATACGAAGGCTGACCCTCACAAGGTAGATTTCCATTCGCCGAGCGCCCTGGCGTTCTGGCTCTTCTGGGGAGCGATGGTAGTGAGCTTCGCCATCGGCTTCATTCCGAAGAAGGACGCGGCGAAGCAATAGGCTGGGGCACAGATCGTCATACCGGTTTCAGTCCCCGGATCCGCCGGGGGTAGCGTTATGCGGGACGATGCTTACCGGCATGGTGGCCGACCCCCTGGCGGAGCCAGGGGCTGTAAGAGGCGAATTCTCAGGGAAAAATAGCAGTTTTCGCCGGCGGCTTGTGACGGATAATCGTCACCATTGAACCCCGTTTGCGGATCCTCCGTAGAGGATGACTGCATTCATCGCCGCTGCGGCGGCTTATTCATTTGGCGCGGCTGGACGGCGTCCAGCTCGATGGAGATCAGGCCATGAATCGAACAGGTTGGACGACTTTGGCAGCGTTGTTAGTTGGATTGGCCGCGGGAGCTTGGCTGGCGGATAACCGCGCGCCGTGGGAGCCGATGACGCACGCGACGGCGCAAACTTCAGCCGTTTCGACCGCTGCGGCGCCACTGCCGCCGTCGACCTCGCCTGCACCGTCGATGTCTTCGGATGAGCAGCGCAATATCAGCGTTTACGAGACTGCCAATCGCAGCGTGGTGAACATCGATACGAAAACGGTGCAAATGGGCCCGTTTATGACGCAGCACGAAGCTGAGGGCGCCGGATCGGGCGCCGTGCTTGATCGCCAGGGACATATCATCACCAACTACCATGTGATCGACGGCGCGCAACAGATCAGCGTCACGTTGGCCTCGAATGACGTCTATCCGGCGGAATTGGTGGGCGGCGACAAAGAGCACGACGTTGCCGTGCTGAAGATCAACGCTCCGGCCGAGGTCCTGTTTCCAATCAATATGGGAGCCTCGGAGCATCTGCGCGTCGGGCAGCGGGTCTATGCGGTCGGCAATCCGTTTGGCTGGGACGGGACGATGACGACGGGCATCGTCTCCAGCCTCAATCGCAATTTGCCGAGTCGCGTCGACGGGCGGCAGATGAAGTCGCTCATCCAGACCGACGCGGCGATGAACCCCGGGAACTCGGGCGGTCCGCTGCTCGACGGCAATGCGCGGATGGTCGGGATGTGCGTGGCGATTGCCAGCCGTACGGGGCAGAATACGGGCATCGGGTTCGCGATTCCGATTGATCGGATCAAGTCGATCGTCCCTGAACTGATCGCCCACGGTCGCATCGTGCGGGCCGACATCGGCATCATCAACGTGATGGAGACGAAAGCGGGCCTGGCGATCCGTCAGGTGGCCAAGGGCGGGCCTGCCGAGGAAGCCGGACTGCGCGGCGGACGCGTGGTGATCCAGCAACTCAAGCGAGGCAACTTCGTCGTGGCGGAGCAACCGGTGCTCGACTACTCGCAGGCCGATCGTATCGTCGCCTTCGACGGCGAAGCGGTGCGGACTGGCGTGCAATTTCAGGACAAGCTCTGGTCGCACAAGCCAGGCGACACGGTGACGCTGACGGTGATTCGCGAGGGTCGGCGTGTCGACGTTCCCGTCACTTTACGGGCTGATTGACGCGAAAAAAAGAAAAAAATGCCGTCGCAATCGCGGTGAATAGGGAATCTAGGCGACTGCCGCGGCGGCACGTAACTCGTCTTGACGAGTTGGCATAATCGTCAACCAGAAAAGGACTTCTGTCTAATTGAGGTCCCAAGTTCGCAACAATCGGCAAATCGCAGACCGATCGCGCGGGGGACTTACCGCAACGGCTCCGGGTACTTGCCACGACATTCGGGGCGGCTAAAGTCGTGTGATCAACTTTGACGGCTGGGCGACCTCACAACGCCTGGTCGACCGCCTTTGACCCTCCAACTAGAGTTTTGACCCCACCCTGGCAGACGCCCATCGCTGCGACGTCATTGTTGCGTTGCGAACCAAGCGAATTGTATTGGGCCTTCTGTCGCACTGATGCGAATCTCTCACGGCCGCGGCTGACGCAATGATCGGCGTCGAAGGCGGGCCTCTCGTTGACACGGAACGAGCCGTTGTTCGTCGAGAGAACGCAGCACCACAAGGAGTGTTTCGAATGGTTCATTACCTCGCTGTCGTCACGATTGCCGCCTCGACCATGGCTGTATCGCCCACCGCGACGCAATGGGAGGCCGATTACGGCAAGGCGTTGGCGGCGACGCGGAGTGATCAACGCCCGCTGCTGGTCGTGCTCGACACGCCCGCCGATGCGAAGACTGCCGTTCAAGAGGATCTCTTGAAGGCCGATGGCCCGAACGCTGAACTGCTCAAGTCTTACGAGCTGTGCCGCGTCGACGTCTCGACGGAATACGGCAAGAAGGTCGCCGAAGCCTTCCACGCCACTGAGTTCCCCCACACGGCGATCATCGACAAGAATGGCGCCACCGTGCTGTTCAAGAAGCCGGGCCAGATCTCGGGCGATGAGTGGAAGACCACGCTGACGAAGTTCGAAAAGGGCGAACAGCCCGTCGCTCACAACGTCGGCTACCGCGGCAACACGGTTCTCGGCTCGCAATCGGGCGCCTCGTACCCGGCCGGCTGCACCGCATGCCAGCGGAAGGCGATGGGTCTCTAGTCGGACCGATTGCCAGCGAACGACCCAGTCGCTGGCATGTAGGCGACCACGTCTCCTGTGATTGACAACATTGAATTAGCGGTCCAAGCCTCGGCTTGGGCCGCTTTTTTCATGCGCTTGGGGGCGCTTGAGGCGACGGCACACGGCTTGCAACTGCTGTTCATCGGTGATTTATCGGACGCTGATGTTAGAGAGGATCAAGCCATGGAACGCATTTCGCCAATCGTCGCTGCAGAGAGCGAATCAATCTGGGGAGCGACCGTCGAACTGCCAAAGTCGCGTCGGCTAACGACTGACTTGGAATGCGACGTTTGCATCGTTGGCGGCGGGATCTCAGGATTGACGACTGCCTACCTCCTCGCGAAGGCGGGAAAACGAGTCGTCTTGCTGGATGACGGACCGTTGGCGAGCGGGATGACCCACGTCACGACCGCCCATTTGTCGAACGTGATCGACGATCGCTTCGTCAACTTGCTGCGCTGGCATGGCGAAGAGCAGACGCGGCTTGCTGCGCAGAGCCATGCGGCCGCGATCGACTTCATCGAGCAGACGAGCCATGAGCTGCATCTTGAGTGCGACTTTCAACGGCTCGACGGATACTTGATTCCCGCTGGAGAGGACGAAGAAGTCGATATTAACGAGGAGTTCGAGGCGTCGAAGCGCGCGGGCGTCGTCGTCGAGGCGGTATCCAAGGCGCCTCTCGCCGAGTTCGACACAGGCCGCTGCTTGCGATTTCCGCAGCAGGCTCGATTCCATCCGTTCAAATATTTGGAGGGATTGGTGAAGACATTGAAGCGCAGCGGCGGGAAGGTATTTACGAATAGCCACGTCGACAAAATTGTCAGCGGCGACACGACGAAAGTTCACGTCGGCAAACATGCTGTTTCAGCGGCGTCGGTCGTGGTCGCGACCAATTCGCCGATCAACGACATGTTCGCGCTCCATACGAAGCAGGCGCCATACATGACGTATGTCGTCGGCGCCCGCGTGCCGCGCGGGACCGTGGAGGACGCCCTCTATTGGGACACGCTCGACGCCTACCACTACGTCCGGCTGCAGCCGCTCGATGAATCCAGCGATCTGCTGATCGTCGGCGGCGAAGATCATAAGTCAGGCCAAGCCGATGACGCGGATGAACGTCATCAGCGACTGATCGATTGGGCTCGAGAGCGCTTCCCGGTAGGCGAGGTCGAATTCACCTGGGGCGGGCAATGCATGGAGACCATGGATGGGCTCGCGTTCATCGGTCGAAATCCGCTTGATCAGGACAATATTTACGTTGTTACGGGCGACTCGGGGATGGGGATCACGCATGGCACGATCGCGGGGATGCTACTCACCGACATGATTCTTGGTCGCGCGAATCCGTGGGAGCAACTCTATGATCCGTCACGCAAAACCGTCGCTGCCGCCGGGCCCTTCGTCAAGGAAAACATCAACGTCACTGGACAGTACCTCGATTGGCTCACGCCTGGCGAAGTGAAGTCGGTTGACGAGATCGAGCCAGGCGCCGGGGCGATCGTGCGCCGCGGGATGACGAAGATCGCGGCTTGCCGTGACGACGATGGAAAGCTGACCGAACTGTCGGCGGTGTGCCCCCATCTCGGTTGCGTGGTGCATTGGAACAATGCGGAGCGATCGTGGGATTGTCCCTGTCACGGCTCGCGGTTTCATGCTGACGGGGAAGTCGTCAACGGGCCGGCGAACGTTAACCTTTCGCCGATCGATGATTCTTCCGACGAGTAGGTTTTTCAATCTCAGCGCGTGAGATGCGGCCGCTCCAGGCCGGCGGAGATTTCGAGTTCAAGCGTCGAGAACTGCTGGGCGTTGAACTTTTCGAACGCGATCGCTCCCATGACGGCGTTGTCGGTGCATAGCGACAGCGGCGGGATATGGAGTTCGAAGGATTGATCGGCGGCGAGTTGTTCCATCCGCTCGCGGAAGGGCCGGTTCGCCGCCACGCCGCCGCCGATGCAGAGGCGGTTGAAGCCTGTTTGTCGCAGGGCCAGCACCGCCTTGCCGGCCAGGCAGTCGATGATGGCGGCTTGGACGCTGGCCGCCATGTCGGCGACTAGCTGCGGGTCGAGCTTCGCTGCATCCATTTCGGGCCGACCGACGCCAAAAAGTTGATACCGCACCGCGGTCTTCAAGCCGCTGAAGCTGAATTCGAGCCGCGTGTCGTCGTCGAGCAGGGGCCGCGGCAGGCGGAATTTATTTGGGTCGCCTTTTTCTGCGGCCCGCTGCAGGGCCGGCCCGCCGGGGAAGCCGAGGCCGAGCATGCTTGCCACTTTGTCGAACGCCTCGCCGGCGGCGTCGTCGATCGTGCCGCCCAGCGGCGTGAAGTCGAGCGGCGATTGGCAGCGGTAGATGTTCGAGTGTCCGCCGCTGACGATCAGCCCGATGCAGGGAAACACGTCGCGCCCCGCAGCCAAACGGCAGGCGTAGATGTGCGCCTGGAGGTGGTCGATCGCGATCAGCGGCAGATCGCAAGCGAGGGCGAGCGTCTTGGCTCCCATTAAGCCGACCAGCAGCGACCCGGCGAGCCCCGGTCGATTGGCGACGGCGATGGCATCGAGATCTGAAAGATCGACGCCAGCCTTCTTCAACGTTGAGTCGATCACCGGCAAGATTCGTTCGACGTGAGCGCGCGAGGCGATTTCGGGCACCACGCCGCCGAATTGCTCGTGGAACTTCTCCTGCGAGGCGACCACGGAGGAGAGGACCTCCAGGCGGTCATTGATGACCGCCGCGGCAGTTTCGTCGCACGTCGATTCGATGGTGAGGATCAGCGGCATCGCGGGACTTCAGCGTCTTCGATTCAACCGTCGTAGCGGAGGTGATGGACCCACGCTGGCGGGACGTTGGCCACGATGCATTCTTGGCGAAACTGGCGGTTGGCGAAGGCTTCGTTTAACACGGCGCCTATCCCTTTGAGCCGCACCCGATCCGGCTTCGCACAGACGACGGCCTTGATGCGGCGAATCGCGACATACTCGAAAAAGCTCAGCGTCGCCCCCGGAGCCGCCAGTTTCTCGAGATGCGTCAGGATGTTCTGTACTAGCTCGACCGGGAAATTGTTGAACGGCAATCCCGACACGATGACGTCGTACTTCTCCGCCGCATTCAGCTGCTCGATTGGCGAATGATGAATACACACGCGGTCGGCGACGCGCCGCCAGTGGGGCTCGCTGGCAAGCCGCTCGCGCAAGGCTGCGACGAATCGCTCATTAAGTTCGACGACGTCGAGCGTGTCGCGGGGGCCCATTTGCACGATGATGGCGTCGGTGACGACGCCGGTGCCGGGGCCGACTTCGAGGATTCGCCGCGGCTTGCCGTCGCCGGCGACGTAGCGGGCCAGGGAGCGGCAGAGGCGCCGGCCGCTCGGAGCGATGGCTCCGGTGCTCTCAAACGTGCGGCGGAATTCTTGCCAGAATAGTCGGTAATTTGCCCCGCCGGTTGCCATCAGGCCATTCTAGCGTGAAGGGCGAGCCGCACGAAGCCCTTGAATTCCTTTGCGCCTTTGCGTGAGACAACTCTTTTGAAATCTCACGCAAAGGCGCGAAGGCGCAAAGAAATACGGGGAGGCAGTGACTCCTCTTGGCGAACCTTGGCGGTTCGCCCGCTGGCCGAGTCAGAACCGGGTAGTAATTGGCAAGCGAATAGATCAGAACTCGTACCACAACCCGATGCCCAGCTGCTCTTCGAAGTTGCGGAAGAATTCGAACTGGTTCGACTTGCCGTTGAAGTAGTGAAAGCCGGTCCGCAGCACTTTGGTCGTGTTGCCGCGCCAGAGCCAGCCGACTTGGGCGACGAGATTGCCGCCGTAGTTAAGTTCTTCGCGGATGTGGCCGTTGATCGCGAAGAAAGGGACGCCCCAGGGGCCTGTCGGGCCCGGCTCGGCGACGTCGACGCCGAACTGGAATTCCCACGGCTCAGATTCGTCGTAGTGAAAGGCCCAGCCCATTTCCGAATACCAACGCCAAGCCGGCAGCGGGAAATACGAGAGGCCGAAGACCAGCACGTCGCGACTGAAGTTGATGCGGTCGGCGAGCGCGTTCTCGCGAATCGCGTATTCATCTCCCATGTGGGCGCTGAGGTGGTAGTAAGAGAATTTGGCTTGCCACTTCTCGCGGCCATAAACGAGCGGCACGCCGAAACGAAAGTCGGTTGCGTCAACATCCCAATTGGCGTCGAGGTTCAACCGCGGAAACGCGGCGCCTTCGATCTGCAGTTCGGCGCCTTCGGGCCGACCGGGCCCGTCGGTGCCATACCGGAGAATCGAGGCGCGACCGCCGAGGGTTACGTCGAGGTAGTTCGTGTTATTCGGGGCGTTATGAAAGGCGACGCCCGACATACGAGGTTCGTTCATGCCGGCCCAGTACGATTGCCAGATGACGCTTTCCGGAAGGATTCGCCACTGCCAGTATTGAGGGCTGTTCGGCGGGGCGCCTGAGGCGTCGAAGTACATCGGCATGGCGTGTGGCGGCGCCGCGAACATCGGCTGGGGGCAAGCCATCATCGGGTCCATCCCGATGTCACCCTCCATTGGGCCCACCATCGGAACTTCCATGGGGACTTCCATCATCATCGGCGCCTGCGCCACCTGGAGCGGGGCGCCGGCAGGATTCGCCACGGAGTTGGCCAACTCGCCGTGGCCCGGCGTTGGCAGCACTTCGGCGCTCTCGCGGTACGGCTGCCAACCAAGCTGCGTAGAATTGGGCGCTTGCGTCCAACCGCGACTGGAGCCCCAGAGGGTTCCTGTCGTGGCGGCAAGAACCCACAACGTGCGTAGTGCCCAGGCGTCCATCGTGCGGGGAGGATATGGGAGATTGCCGATTTCGCGAAGGCCGACTTTCACCCTGATAGCAACTGCCTCGACACCCCAGTTGGCCCACCTACAATGGGCTAGTTGCCCCGAATTCTCCCGCCTACGCCCCCGTCCACGCTCTTTTGTCACGCAGAGGATTGCTGCCATGGTTCTGCTGGAAATGAGCATCGTGCCGCTCGGGCTGGGCGAGAGCGTCAGCGCGCATGTCGCTCGTTGCGTGGAAATCGTCCAGCGCTCGGGCCTGAGCTACGAACTCCATGCCATGGGGACGATCGTGGAAGGCGAACTCGCTCAGGTGCTCGATCTGATGCGTGAGTGCATCGAAGAGGTCGCTAAGTCGGCGAACCGCGTCACTTGCACCGCCAAGATCGACTATCGCCAAGGCGTGAGCGGCGGTATCCAATCAAAGGTGGCGAGCGTGCGTCAAAAGCTAGGCCAAGCCCCGTCGCCCAAGTAACTCCAGTTTGAATTGCCCCGCATGACTGATCCGATGCCCATTCTCGGCCGCGTTCCCAGCGGCATTTTCATTCTGACGATCGGTCGCGATGCTCGCGCTACCGGGATGCTCGCGAGTTGGGTGATGCAAGCCGGTTTCGACCCGCCGTGCGTCACCGTAGCAGTAAAGCGGGGACGCTACGTCGCCGAATGGCTGGCCGCCGGCGAGCCGTTTGTGCTGAACGTCGTCGGCGAGAAGCAGCATCAATTCCTGAAGCATTTCGGCAAAGGATTTGAACCGGGCGAGGCGGCGTTTGAGGGGGTCGACATTGAAGTCGCGGCCAACGGCGTGCCGGCGCTAAACGGCGTCGTCGGGCGACTCGAATGCCTGCCTGTTTCGCACGTCGATTCTGGCGATCATCTCATTTTTCTCGCGACGGTCACCGGCGGATCGCTGACGTCGACCGACTTGCCGCCGATGGTGCATATCCGCAAGAGCGGGGCGAACTACTAACGCTCTCGTTGGATGCCACTGGCATCTTGCCAGTGGGAAGTGCCGAGCGAGTACCCACTTCACCGCAGGCAAAATGTCAGCGGCTCGCAATTGAAATTCCAACTCCACGCCAACGAATCTTCGACCCGCCTCGATTCATGCCCACCTCAGATTTGATCGTCATCGGCGGAGGCATCGTCGGCCTCGCCACTGCGTACAAGTATCAACGCCGCTTTCCGGGCAAAAGGTGCTTGCTGCTCGAAAAGGAACCCGAACTCGCCGCCCATCAGACGGGGCGCAATTCGGGCGTGCTTCACTCGGGCATCTATTATAAGCCGGGGTCGCTCAAGGCGAAGAATTGCCGCGAGGGGAAGCTCGCGATGGAGGAATTCTGCCGCGCGGAGGGAGTGCCGTTCGACGTCTGCGGCAAAGTGATCGTCGCCCTTTCCGATGAAGAACTGCCGCGGCTGGACGGCATCTACGAACGGGGCCAAGCGAACGGCGTGCGTTGCGAGTTGATCGACCGCGGGCGGCTACTAGAGTTGGAACCTCACGTCGCGGGGATTCGGGCCCTCCACGTTCCTGAAACGGGGATCGTCGACTACCCGCTGGTTTGTCAGCGCTTGGGCGAACGGATCAAGGAAGCGGGAGGCGAGATCAAACTCGGGACCTGCGCGCGGCGCTTTCGAAGCGACGGTCCTAACACGATCGTGGAGACGCTGTCGGGCGACTTCGCCGCGCGGCAGGTCGTTAATTGCGCCGGCCTCTACAGCGACCGCGTCGCGGCCCTCACCGGCGAGAAGCCGCCGGCGAAGATCATTCCGTTTCGCGGCGAGTATTTTGAACTGAAGCCCGAGGCCGAGCATCTCGTTCGCAACTTGATCTACCCGGTGCCCGACCCGGCGTTTCCGTTTCTCGGCGTCCACTTCACCCGCATGATCAACGGCGGCGTCGAGTGCGGACCGAACGCCGTGCTGGCGTTTGCCCGCGAGGGGTATTTCAAGACGACGGTCAACGTCAGCGAATTGGCGGAGTCGCTCACCTATCCCGGCTTCCTGCGGCTAGCGGCCAAGTATTGGCGGATGGGCGCCGGCGAGATGTGGCGGAGCGTCAGTAAGCAGGCGTTTGTGCGGGCCCTGTCGCGATTGGTGCCCGAGATCGAGGCGTCTCACCTCAGGCCTGCGCCGGCCGGGGTGCGAGCGCAGGCACTCCTGCCCGACGGTTCGCTGGTCGACGACTTCCTGATCGAAACGCACGGCAACGTCGTGAACGTGCTCAACGCCCCCTCGCCGGCGGCGACGTCGGCGCTGACGATCGGCGACTCGATTGTCGAACGCCTATCGGCGGGCCGCGGCTAGCCGGAACACCGCAATTCCCCCCCAGACTGGGGGAAGTTGGAACCGCATGTTTCGGCAAGCCGTCGCGCTGACGGTTTTAGCCGCTAAAGAGCCAGATTTCGCTTGTCCCGAGCGGCGCTCCTCCTTACTCTTACAGCGTCTTGCAGAGCTTCTTCTCTGCGCTTCGACAGCCCGGTAACGCGCGGCCGCATGTCGAATTTGCTGCGAATGTGCACCTGGATGAAATGGTACGAGTCGTTTCTCTTTTGCTTGTCGCTCTGGGAGCGGCGTCGATCGGCGCACCGCCGCTGCGGTCGGCGGAGTACAGTGAGTTTGTCACCGGCGACTTGTCGGGCGATCCTGCGCTCCCCACGCGGTGGTCGCTGGCGCCTGGCAGCAATACGCTGGTCGCCTCGAGCTCAGTGGTCGATCAGGATTTGTTACGAATCGATGTTCCGACGGGATATGCGCTCAGCTCGATCGTCGTGCAGTTTCATGAAAGCGTGAATCGAGTCTTTACGGGAATTCAAAGCGGAACGACGTGGACGGCGGGCATTGGATTCGAGATTGATCCGACGAGCATGCTGGGGTGGGTCGACTTCCCCTTTAACCCGAATCACTCGCACGTGGAGACCGACATTCTGTCTGCCATCGGCGAAGCGCCTGGCTCGATTGGCTTCGCACCTCCGCTGGCGAGCGGCGCGTATACGATGCTCTTCCAAGCGCCAAGCACTGAGGTGCCGTTTGCCCTGCAATTTAACGTCACGCAGGCCGGTGGCGGGATGGCAGCCGACTTTAATCGCGACAGCGTCGTGAACGGCGCCGATTTGACGACGTGGCGGCAAGCGTTCGGCGCTGGGACTGGGGCTGACGCCAACAATGACGGCCGCAGCGACGGCTCCGATTTCGTCATTTGGCAACGGCAAAGAGGGCAATCCGGGACGATTTCCACGGTCCCCGAACCTGCCTCGGCGATGTTGGCGATGCTTGCGCTCGGAGCGGCGGCCGTGAGGCGCCACGGACTCGGATCGGTGCGAGCGACCGATTCGCCGACGATCGGGATGTCCGGGAACTTAGGAACACCTTGCACTGCGCGTTGATGATGGAGCGACACGGATGATTGATCATCAGAGCCACGCCTGGAAACGGGGCATGACGCTCGTCGAGCTATTGATCGTCATCGCGATCATCGGCGTGCTGATCGCACTGCTGCTGCCGGCCGTGCAAATGGCCCGCGAGTCGGCGCGCAAGCAAGCCTGCGGCAACAACCTGAAGCAGTTGGGGCTAGCGCTGCAGAGTTACGTCGCCGCCAAAAAAGTCTACCCGGCAGGATACGTCTCGAAGCTCCGCCCGAACGGCGACGACGCCGGCCCAGGTTGGGCGTGGGGAGTGGAACTGCTCCCTTACTTAGAGCAGCAAGCGTTGTACGGGCAGGTGGACTTCGACGCCCCGGTGGAATCGCTCGCTGCCGAGCGGGTGCGAATGCGTTCATTACCCGTATTCATCTGCCCTTCCGACCATCAGTTTCAGGCAGTGATCGACGTGAAGATGAACGCTTTCTTCAAGTCGGTCTGTCAGATGGCCGCGGCGAATTATGTCGCCAGCGCCGGCGCAGTGCGGCCGACGTGCATCGTGTGTCGCGATCACTTCGACGGCGTCTTCGGCCGCAATCGACAGACGAAGCCTGAGGAACTGCTCGATGGCTCTTCCAACACGCTCGCGCTGGGCGAACGGGCGGCACAGTGGTCGAACGCCGTCATGTGGGGAGTCGTCGCCGGTTCTCGACTGTTCGACAATCAACATCCGGGGGAATTCGCCGGCGGACCAGGCTTCGTGCTGGGGACGACGTTCAAAGACGGCTTCAACATTTGCGAGAGCGAAGAGAATGATCGAAACGCCTCAATCAGCTACGCAGAGGGGTTTGGAAGCCAACACCCGGGCGGCGCCTATTTCGCCTTCTGTGACGGCGGGACGCGATTCGTCTTCGATCACGTCGATCCGGCGGTGATGAACGCGCTGGCAACGCGGGATACGACGTCGAAAGAGGGTAAAGTTGACCCTATCATCCATGAAAGTCCGTTTTGACGCGGTGGCTAAGCGAGGGGAATTCTTATGTCACTAACGCCAAATCGCTTGTAAAAAAACTTTCGTGGTTAAAGGCCCCGACCCCGCCGCACGAGCAGCAGAGACCAGACGAACATTCCCACGGAGGCCGGTTCGGGAACCGCGACGGGGCTCGCCGATGCCGGCCAGGCGCGGCCGAAGTTTTCGTTCCAGGTGGCCAAGTCATCTTCGTTGACGATGCCATCGAGCGAACCGTCGGCGGGGAGTTCGGTCGTCGAACCAAATGATCGCTGCCAGGCGAGGAAGTCGGCGCCGTCGACGGCGTCGTTCTTGTCGAAATCTCCCGGTAGAGCTGCCGACGCGTTGATGGCTCGTGAAGCAAGTTGATACTCTTCGCCCGACAGGCTGTGATTCAGTGCGATCAGGAAGGGTTCGGAGGCGACGTAGTTAGGCGAGGTCAACCGTGCAAAAAAGCCGTAGGCGCCAAATTGGGCGGACGGCGAGTCGTCGAGGAAATAGAGCAACGGATGTTGATGAGAGCCAATCTCGCCCGGATTCGGTTCGAGGAATTTCACGCTGGAGGAAGTCGTGGGGGGCGTGAATTGGGTGATCCGCACGTCGCCGAAGCCTTTTTGCGAGGCGATGCGGACATATGGGTCGTCTGGCGCTACGCCCATGGCTTGCGTTTCTTTGTCCCAAAACCAGAGCCAACGGAGGGGCGTCGCCTCATCGGTGAAGTCGGGACGAGCGAGGACCTCCAACGAGAGCTGGCTGCCTGGTTCAATGGCCGTGAGATCGAAACCAGGAAGGGAAGTGAACTGCGTGTTGTTGGGGCCGAAGTCGAGGTAGGCGTCCTCGTGATAGTCGAAGCCTTGCAGCACATGTCCTGCGGAAAGCGTAAGCCCTCCCGATATCTCCAATATGCCGCTGCCGCCGTTGACATGAATCGGCAAGCCGTGCCCGAAGGCGGCGGAGAGGGGCAGCGTTGCAATGACAGCCAGCCAGAGAATTGCGGCAGTTCGGTTCATCGTTGAATCTCGTGGAAATGTCCGGAAGATTGAAAGCGTCACTGCGGCTTCGCAAAATTAAGACCTTCGTCAGCCCACTGCCGGATTATGTCGCTGCCGATCAATTCCACATGTCCGTCTAGAAACAGGTAGTTGGACGCCTCGGCGTGGCGATCGAGCTTGACGTCGCGGACAATCATGTCGACGACGAAGTCCTCGCTCATGGTGAGCTCAGTGAACCACTCCGAGGCATGGGCATGTTCGACTCCTGACTTAGCGGACCACTTGTCAGAGATCTCGAAGACGACCAACGTCTTTGATGTGCTTTGAACTTGTCTAATGTAGCGGACGAACCCGACCTGGTCGTCGAGCGTGTTCGGATCCTTGTCATTGATCAGAAAATCGTTGGCGACATAGCTTGATCCCTTCGCCGCGAGACGTTCGTCAGCAATCGGGTCCTCGGGGCAAATGCGAAATGCATCGACGCTTTCCAAGTAGGGGGCGAGCGTGTAGACCCAACTGAGTTTCTCGGCCTTGTGGTAGTTGTGGGGAAACTCGCCTTCGTGGTCGTCGCAGAAGCGCATCACGCCCAGGCCGATTTGCCGCAGTTGATTCTTGCAGGCGGCAGAGCGCGCGGTCGCCCGCGCGCTCTGGACCGCTGGCAAGAGCAATGCCACTAAGGCGCCGATGATCGCGATGACGACCAGCAATTCAACGAGCGTCATCGCTTTTCGGGCTTGGTGCATCGTTACGCCTCATTGTTGCCGCGTGCATGGCGTCGGACGGCCATGCAGCCGCCGATCGCCAATGCCGCAAGCGCCAGGCTTGCCGGCTCAGGAATCGCCGTCATTGCCTGGATGGCGCCGACGTCGATGCCCTGTTGCCCGGCGAACGCGAACGTCGCACTTCCTGCTTCTTCAGGGGAAACGCCCTTGGGAAGCACGAAGTAAAACGGGTCCGAGTCGTTCAGCCCCGTGGCCGAGACCTTCAGGCTCAGCAGATAGACGCCATCTGAAAGTGCGCTCGTGTTCGAGACGCCGTCTCCCAGAAAGCGAAAGCCCATCCCGGTGTGCGCTTCGTCGTTCGCCACCGTCAACGGATAGGTGAGCGACGCGAACGGGCTAACGTCAGTCGTCGTGGCGGTGAGCGGGTTGCCGCTCACCGTCTTGTACAACTGCAGTTGGGCGTCGCCGGCGTCGACGAAGCTCGCGCCGTTCCACTTCTTCAGCCCGTCGACGATGCTCGTCGTGTAGTTTCCCGTCTTGAAGGGATGGGAAGTCGCATCGACGAAGCCAACGCCGGGAGCAATGCCGGGGCCCGACCCGGTGGTTCCCGGAGGTTGCACGACCCAGATGTTGGAGACGCTCGCCACCGGCAGGACGTAGATCGACGTGGCCGTCGTTACCGGCGTGTAGTCGTCGATCATCACCTGTCGCGTGACAATCTTCCCCGCCTCAGCAGTGAGCTGCATCTGCGGACCATGGCCCCAGGCCGGCAAACCAGCGCCGACGCAAACAAGGGCGGCAACAACGCATAAACCAGACAAACGCATTAGACTAAACTCCTCAAAGTTGCAGAAACACACAGGCGTGCGGGACCGACGCCCCGATAGAATCGGCGCGCGTAGGCCCTCATTCCGCCCATGTCAGCCAACGACGACGGAGGTACGCCACAACATGCGCACGTATCGCCAGCGCCTTAGCTACGGAAGCAAAAACAGAACGCTCAAACTGCGAAGAGCTTGCAGGCGTCCGGCGGAGGAGTCGCGACGTCGTGGCAAGGAGAGAGATAGTTGACGTCCGCCTCAGCGGGCAGAGCCCCGAGGTCGACGACCAACGCAACGACCGCCAGCTCTGCAGGCGGTACGGAGGGAGGAAGCAAGCCGATGGAGACGCTGATGCCGCGACACTTCAGAGCAGTCATCAAGAGGACAATCTTGCCGCCTGATCCATCAGAAGATGCGTGAGACTTCTTTTCACAACAACTGGGCGAGTCGCAAGGCTCATCCGCTTCGGTGCAGACTTGCTGTTCGCACTCGCCGCCGGCGCCCTGACCGTTGCAGCAGGCAGGCTTCGCGGCGTGCGCCGACTGTTCGCGCCGCGCCGCGGCGACAACGAAGATCGGCACGTTTACCCCGTTTTGCTCGGCCCAAACGACCTTTTGGGCGTTCGAGAAACAGCAGCAATCGCGCCAGCAAGTCTCGGCGTCGGGGCAGCCGCAGACGCAGTCTTGGCAGGGGAACGCGGCGCCTTTACGAGGGGCGCGCGAACTCGACAGCGGCACGCCGAGCGAGCCGATCATGACCGTCGCGGCGGCCATCCAAGTCGTTAGTCGTTGCTGCCGACTCAAGAGAAATCCCCCTGATTGGCCCAGCGCGGAGGCGGCGGACCAACCGGAAAGTATAAGCGCTTTTGCCGCCGGTGGGAAGCGGCGGGAGGTCGAATTTAGCGACGGTGATGGCGGATGGTGCGCGTCGTCCATCGTCGACTTGCAGCCCTCAGCTCCGAAAACGCATTCTGCTGCTAGCCAACGACGCTACGGCCATTTTTTTATTCTTCCGGTCCCTCCCCAGCCCTCCCCGCAAGGGGGAGGGAGCCAGAGGATTTGTTTGTCACTGGCTAGCAATTGAATATGCTTCGGAGCCAGGGGATGCAAATCGCCCTCTCTAGAGCAAGCTTCAGTTAGCTGTAGCGTCATTCTGAGCGAAGCGAAGAATCTGGCCGCTCGTTTCGTGCTAGATCCTTCGCTCCGCTCAGGATGGATGACAGACGCTACGCTTAGCTGAAACTCGCTCTAGTACGAAATGGCTACGTAAACCCCGCCGCGGCTTCGCATTTCCGTTAGTTGACAAACGCCGCCTCGAAAATGCACAACTCCGCATCAAGCCAACGGAAGATTGGCATTTTTCGGTTTTTTCGCCGGGCTGTTGGTTCATTGTCGGGGAGGGCGCGCGAGTCAGCCGTGCCCTCGACGCTCCCGACCTTCGATTGCGATCTACCGTTTCAGGTGTGAGGGCGCCTCAGCCCGCAAGACCAGACGAACTCGCAGGCTCTCACGAGCCCCCTACTCCGATGAAACTGACTCTGAACGCACGACTGGCGTTGATTCTGACTGTGGCGTTGATCGCGATCGGCTCGACCGTGGTCTTTACGGTCGTCGGCGTCAATGCGCAGAAGCGCAACGCCGTGGCGATCAATCTCGCCGGGCGGCAGCGGATGCTGACGTACAAATACACGAATGAAACGCTTGACGAACTGAACGTTGCGAGCGTGGTGGCCGATGCCGAGCGCCGGGCGGCGATCGTGGCCAACCAAGTGGCGGCCGATCGGGCCTACTACACGAAGCACGTCGTCAGCAAGTTCAAGGAACAGGTTGCCGACGCCCAGGTGACGGCCGACTACCATGCCGTCGACGGCGCGCTGCCCCTGCCGGCGACGTTTGTGCGCGAAGTTTCAGAATCGCTCCCCGAAACTGCGGGCTATCGATACAAGCTGATTAGCAAATGGCCGATCAATCCGGCGAAGGGGCTGGAGAGCAAATTCGACCAGAAGAGTTGGGAAGGGCTGACGGCCGCGCCGGAGAAGCCTTACTCGCAGTTGGTGGAGGAGCAAGGCGCCGTCCAACTCCATTACGCCGTCGCCGACGTTGCCGGCGCGCCGCTCTGCATCTCCTGCCATAACGAGCACGCCGACAGTCCGAAGAACGACTTTCAATTAAACGACCTCATGGGAGCGCTCATCGTTTCCACTAAGGTTACGAGCGATCCGCGACTGGCGAAGTCGGTGATGGCGCTAAGCGCCGGCAAGTACGAGCGACCGGCCGACAAGACGCGGCAGTTGTTTGATTTGACACTGGCCGCACTGTGCGACGGCGGAACCACGTTCTCCGATTTGGGGATGACGCAGGAGGTGAGGCTGACCGGCGCCGAGAACGACGAGCTGCGCGAAAAGCTTTCACAAGTGGCCGCGACCTGGGGACGAGTCCAAGCGGCAGCGGCGGCGCTGCAGTCGGCCGTGGTTCACTCCCCGGAGTACGTCAAACAACTAACGACCCTGCGTGAAGCGGGCGTCGAGTGTTTGACTCAAATGAATGAAGCGACGGCGCTCTTGGGGAAGCAGTCGGAGGCTCAGGGCGCCGCAATGTCTCGCGCCCAGTACATTGCGTCGTCGACGACGCTCGTGACGATTCTGTTTGCCCTGTACTATGTGCGGCGGCGCGTCTCGCGGCCGCTGACGCGGATCATCAACGCTTTGTCGCAAGGCGCCACGAGCGTCAGCAGCGCCGCTCGGCAGGTGTCGTCGAGCTCGCAATCGTTGGCCACTGGCGCTACCGAGCAGGCGGCGAACCTCGAGGAAGCGGCGTCGGGATTGGCCTCGGTGGCCAACTCCACCGGCAAGAACGCCGAGTCGTCGAATCAGGCATGCTCGTTGTCGCAAGAGGCGTCGAGCGTCGCCAGTCGCGAGAAGGAAGCGATGGGACGGATGTCGCTGGCCATCGGCGAGATCGAGAAGAACGCCGCCGAGACGGGGCGCATCATCAAGGTGATCGACGAGATTGCGTTCCAGACCTATCTGCTCGCACTCAACGCCGCCGTCGAAGCGGCCCGGGCGGGCGAGGCAGGACGCGGGTTTGCCGTCGTCGCGCAAGAGGTGCGGAACTTGGCAGGTCGCAGCGCTGAAGCGGCTCGCGACACGTCCGCGTTGATTGAGCAGAGCGTTTTGAGCGCAAAGAACGGCGTGGCGTTGAGCGCCGAGGTCGCCAAGTCGTTGGATGACGTGGCGACGGCGGTCGGTCAGGTCAACGCGATGATCAGCGAAATCGCCGCGGCCAGCGCCAATCAGGCCCACCGCGTCGGCGAAGTCAATTCTGCCGTTCGGCAAGTCGACGTCGTGACCCAATCGAACGCCGCGGCGGCCGAGGAATCGGCGTCGGCAAGCGTGGAGATGGCGAACCAGGCTCAACAACTGCTGACGATGGTGGATGAATTGCAGGCCCTTGTGGGGGGCAAGTCAGCGGGCGGACGCACGCCCCAGCCATCCGTCGACCAAACCGCACTGGTTCGCTCAGCCGCTGCGGGCGATTGGCCCGCAGCGACCATCGCTCCGCCAGCGTCGCCTCGGCGCCGTCGCGAGCCTGAGCCTGTTGAAGAAGAGGAATTCGTGGGGGTTGAGTGGTGAACTGCGTGAGCCCAAAGTTCTAGGGCCATTCACGCCGTAGCCGCAGGAGAACCGCCAAGTCGTTGTGATTGCAACGCCAAGGACGCCAAGGTTCGCCAAGGAAATGGGGGAGGAATTGAACCACCACGACACGACCGGCACAACGGAAGAAAAAGAAAAGATGAAGAGTTTGGGACCGCAGATGAGCACAGATAAAGGCCAACAAGAATTACCTGCGTTCATCCGCGTTCATCTGCGGTTCCAACATTCTTTGTATTTCCTCTTTGTATTCCGTTGTCGCTCTTGGCGTCCTTGGCGGTTTATCTTTCAGGCTTTGCAATTCCCCCTGGCCTAAACGCCTCTTGCTTCAGCAGCCGACGGAGTTAAGATAGATAGGAGAAAGGTCTTGTCATTTTTCGTACAATAGTATTCTTCTATGGAACTCCATCAGCTGAGATACTTCGTCGCAGTCGCCGAACTGGGAAGCTTCACGCGCGCGGCCGAGAAATGCGACGTCGCCCAGCCTTCGCTCAGCCAGCAGATTATCAAGCTAGAGAAGGAGTTGCGGCATCCACTGTTCGAGCGTCTAGGGCGGACGATTCGGCTGACCGACGCGGGCCGGGCGCTCTACGACCACGCCGTCGGGGTGTTGGCGGGAGTCGACGAAATCCGCGACCGCGTCACGGCCGCGACTGACCCCAACCGCGGGACGGTGGCCGTCGGCGCGATACCGACGATCGCGCCATACCTGCTGCCGCCGCTGCTGAAGTCGTTTGCCAAGAAGTTTCCGAAGGCGACGCTCACGCTGCATGAAAATCTCACCGACGCGGTGATTCGCTCCTGTTTGGCAGGCGAAGTGGATGTCGGCGTCATCGCTTCGCCGGTGGCGAACGATTTGCTTTACAGCGAGACGCTATTCACCGAGCCGCTGCTGCTGGCGATGCCGTCGAGCCATCGGCTCGTCAAGAAACGGACAGTGGCGCTCGACGATCTCGCCGAGGAGCCGTTCGTGCTGATGAGCGAGTTGCACTGTCTCGGCGATCAGATCGTCGGTTTTTGCCGGCAGCGGGGGTATTCGCCGGTGGTGCGGTGCCAGGGGGTACAGTTACTGACGATTCAGGAACTGGTGGCCCAAGGGCATGGCGTGTCGCTCATTCCGGCGATGGCCCATGAGATGGACCGCGGTCGGCGGTGCGAATATCGCACTCTCGCCGCGCCGACGCCGACGCGCACGATCCACCTCATTTGGCACAAGGATCGGTACCAGTCGCCGGTGGTGAAGGAGTTTATCCGCACGCTGCGCGACTACGCGGCGAAAAATATTCAGTAGCGCTCGCGATCGTCGCCATCGCTTTAGCCCTGTCTCCAAAGCTTATTCAAATGCTGTCGTTCTTGAAATGCTTTGCCGCTGACGACTTAACCACAGAGCACACAGAGAGCACTGAGGAAGAATTGAGGCGTTTGCTCTTTCACATCTTCTCTCTGTGGCCTCTGTGTGCTCTGTGGTAAATGCGATTGTGACGGCTATTAAATAAGCTTCTCCGCCCGGGGCTGCAATCGGGCCATCACTGTCGCAATTACGAGACCAGCAGCTCCGTTGAGACCTTGCCATGCTTGAGGAAGACGGCGAGCGGGTAGAGAAGCCCCAACGCCGGCAGCGGGTCGTGCCAAGCCCAGATGTCGGAGACGGTGTGGCCATGATCGCGGAAGAGCTTGCGGGCGAGCTCAACGCGTCCTTTCACGTCGACGCCTTGCTCTAGCCGGCCGACGAAATCCTTCAGCGCTTTCAGCCGTTCGCCACTACGAAACTCGGTACGCATCTGCTCGAACGACTCGCGCATCGAGGCCATTTGGCGGTCGTCTTGGATGAGCTCGGTTAGGGTGGCGAGGAGCGAGACGACCGGCGTTTCGGTTTTGATCGTCGGATCGCCCGGCACGATCGGCGGCACCTTGCCGTCGAGCGCCAAGCGGTACAGGAGCCAGGGGTAATCCCAACCCGACGCGACCGATTGCGTGAGTCCGCCCCAGAAGCGGGGGTTCACTTCGATCAGCTGCGGCGTCGGCGACTCGCCATCCCAGCGGAAGTCGACTTCGGCGACGCCGTGCCATTTCAAACTGGCGAGCAGCGCGGCGCCCGTTTGCTCCATCGCCGGCTCGCTGACCGTCTCCCGCAGGACGCCGGTGCCGCTCTTTACCGGGTAGGTGCGGATGTTGTGGTAGGTCATCGTCGTGGCGAGTTCGCCGTGATTGAAGAGGAACGTCGCGCAATAATCCTCGCCGGGGACGGAGGCCTGCAGCAGCGGGATGGCGTCGGCGGTGAGATTGTAGCGGTGGATGAACTCCTCGCAGGCGTGGATCGCTTCGGCGGAATTGGTCGCTCGCTTCACCCCGACGGCGGCGGCGGAGCGGCGGACTTTTACGAATGCCGGATAGTTGAATCCAACGGCCCGTTCACGGAACTCGGCGAGCGAATCGGCGACGATCGTTTCCGGGATCGGCAGACCTCGCTGTTGGCAGAGCCGGGCCAGGACGCCCTTGTCGTCGACTTGTAGAATCTGCTCGATCGTAGGAATGGCGAACTTGATCAGCGGCTCGAAGCGGGCGCGATTCGCCGAGATGAGGTACGTCTCCTTGTGGAACGGCATCAAGACGTACTCTTCGCCCGCGACGCGGTGGCGGCGGATCACCTCTTCGAGCTTATCCAGAAACCCGTCGGGATTTTCGTCGGGATTGGGGTAAAGAAAATTCTCGATCGTGTAGCGCGAAAAGCTGGTGGGCGAGCAGCGGTACTCGTCGCCGGCGATGATCTGCACGCCGCGGCGGCCGAGGCTGCGGGCGGCGGCGAGGGCGTTCCAACCACGGGCGAAGGTGAGGATAGCTTTCATCTTGTTCTCTTCGACTTTTTCGCTGGGCTCGTTGTGCCGACGTGGTTTGCTTTCTTACCGTAGGGTCTGAAACGATCTTGGCGTCCTCTCTCTCGAAAAATTGACAGGATCACAGGATGTCGCGGATCGACAGGATCAACGGAGCGAGGCATTGAATCGAGTCGCCTGCAGCGAGAAACGCTGCCTCACATCATCCTGTCGATCTATCCAATCCTGTTATCCTGTCAAAAATTCAATCCGCGTCGCCATTCGCAGAAAACCTACACAAAGAATCGCAAAAAATAGTTGCGGCCCGCCAGTACCGCCGATGGATTAGTGAACGGATGATCACATTTCATGGCGCGTCGGCAGATGATGAATTGGCTCTTTACCGACATGGACGCCTACTTCGCTTCGGTGGAACAGCACTTGCGGCCCGAGCTGCGCGGAAGGCCGGTGGGGGTGATTCCCGTGGAAACGGAGAGCACCTGCGTGATTGCGGCCAGTTACGACGCCAAGAGGCATGGGGTGAAGGTCGGGACCGGCGTCCGCGACGCGCGGCGACTCTGCCCTGGCATCAAACTGGTCAAGGCGCGGCCGAGCATTTACGTCGAGAAGCATCACGAGCTGTTGCGGAGCGTCGATCAAATCGCTCAGGTCGAAAAAGTCTACTCGATCGACGAGTGGTCGGTCCAATTGCGAGGACCGCAGCGCGAGCCGGCGGCGGCGCGGCAGTTGGCGGAGGAGGTGAAGCGGCAGGTGCTAAACGATTTTGGGCCGTGGCTGAGCTGCTCGATCGGCGTGGCGCCGACGCGGTTGCTCGCCAAGATCGCCAGCGGGCTGGGGAAGCCGGACGGACTGACGCTGCTGGCGGCGGACGATCTGCCGGGACGGCTGGAACATCTGAAACTGACCGACCTCTGCGGCATCAGCACCGGAATGCTCGCCCGGTTGCAGGCGCATGGCATTCACACGGTGCGCGAGTTGTGGGATACCGACCAGCGCGAAGCGACGAGGATTTGGGGGTCGGTGTCCGGCGGCCATTGGTGGGCCGGCTTCCACGGCATCGACCTGCCGGAAATCGCGACGCGACGGAGTTCGATGAGCCACGGCAACGTCCTCGATCCGAAGTTCAGAAGCGAAGAGGGGGCGCGATTGATCCTTTCGCGATTGGTCTGCAAGCTCGGCCAGCGACTGCGGCGGCAGGGGTACGTCACCCAAACGCTGCGGATCTCCCTCCGCGACGAACGGGGCGGCCGTTACGGCGACGAGATCGGCGTGCCGCTGGTGAACGACACGGCGACGCTACTCCACCAGTTTTTTAGACTTTGGGAACGTCGCCGGTCCAATGGCCACGCGATCAAAAAGGTCGACGTGGTCGTCGGCGGGTTGAAGCTGGCAACCGAAGTGTCGCGGCCGCTCATCGAGGAGTTCGACAAGCTCGCGCGGGCGTCGCAGGCGGTCGACGCGATCAACCTGCGGTGGGGGGCGTCGAAGGTCTACTTCGCCCCGATGCACGATTGCCGGCAGGCGATGGAGAATAAGATTGCGTTTGGGCGGATACCGGATGCGAGCGATTGAAGTGCAGGACCGCTATTGAAACCTGGGATTCCGCTGGTCGTCGGCATCATGAGTGCGAAACACGGCCTGAATCGCTTTTGGGTCGGGACAAGCGTTAAGTTGATCGATCGGTCGAAATCCAACTTGATTCTTCAACTCAGGATTTGCACCTGCAGACAAGAGGATATCCGCGATCTCTGAATGTCCGCCGGCTACTGCAGATTGCAGCGGCGTGTCACCATCGGATGCAACTGCATTGACATTGGCTCCGGCGTCTATCAATAGCTTTACGAGCAACGGTGAGTGGGTCGCGCGAACGGCGTAGTGTAGCGGCGTTTCACCATATCGTGACTCTGCTGCGTTTGGGTCAGCGCCGTGCTGAATTAGCAGACGGGCAGTCGCAATGTCGGGTTCGCAAAAGGAGAGGCAGTGAAGCGGCGTCCAGTCCATGCCGCCACGCGCATTCGCATCAGCGCGTGCAGCTAGTAAGCATTTTACGCCTTCCGGGTTCGAGAATCGGACGGCCACCCAGAGCGGTGAATTGCCATCACTGTCGAGGCCATCAACTTTGGCCCCTTCAGCAACAAGCCGCGAAATTTGGTGGGGGTGAAAGACCGCAGCTTGGTGTAATGTCAGCTTGGGCGGCAATGGAGCGGCAGAGGGGCCGCAACCGGAGAGCAAGATGCCTAACAAGACCTGAAGACCCGTGCTCTTGAGTCTCATGGCACATCCCGAATCAAGGGAACTAATGCGCAACCGACGAGACACTCAGGGATCGTGCCGCGCTCCTTGATGCGAGCCATGCACGAACTCGAAAACTAAGTCGGGGCGACAGGATTCGAACCTGCGACCTCCTGGTCCCAAACCAGGCGCTCTAGCCAAGCTGAGCTACGCCCCGAAAATGGCAATCCCGTATGGTAACGGGCGGGGCGGGAGAGGGCAACGTGGGGTGGACGGGAGAGCCGTGATGTCAATTGTTCAAGCCGAAGCGGTGGGACTGGCCGGACCCCTCGGAGTGCCCTGGGGTGACAGATTCGGGCGTTAAGGCGACAAAAAAAGCGGAGGCGAATTACTCCGCCCCCGCTTTGATTTTGAGGAAATCGTCGAACTCGAACCGTTGCCTAGAAGGTGCCGGTCTGTTGCGGCGCCGACTGTTGGCTCAGGCTAAGCCGCAACCGATCGAACTCTTCATGGCTGGCAAAGTGGATCGTGATCCGGCCGCGGCCTTTGGTCGACTGCTTGATCTCGACCTTCGCGCCCATGGCCAGCGACAGTTGCTCTTCCATATCGCGGATGTGCTGCCCCGGCTGCAGCGGCGAGGGGCGGCTGTTCCCTTCGGCGTCAACAATCGACAGCGGCTCGCCGTCGGTGCGACGGATGTGTTCCGAGACGGCTTGCTCGATCGCGCGGACCGACAGCGATTCTTTCTGGATGCGGCGAGCGAATTCCATCTGCTCGTGCTCGTCGCCTAGCGGCAATAGGGCCCGGGCATGACCGGCGGTGAGGTCGCCGCGGCAGAGCATGCCCTTCACCTCTTCGGGGAGCTCCAGTAGGCGAAGCAGATTCGCGACCGTCGAGCGATCGATGCTCACGCGGTTCGCGACCTCTTCCTGCGTGCAGCCGTACTCGTCCATGTAGCGTTTGAACGACGCCGCCTTTTCGATCGGGTTGAGATCTTTGCGCTGGACGTTTTCGACGATGGCCAGCTCGGCCATCTGCTGGTCGGGGACTTCGCGGATTTGGACGGGCACCCGTTCCCAGCCCGCCATTTGGGCGGCGCGGAGACGACGCTCGCCCGCGATTAGTTGGTAACGGCCGTCGAACGGCCGGACGACGATCGGCTGGAGAAACCCGTGAGTGCGGATGCTATCACAGAGGTCCGCGATCTCGGCTTCGTCGAAATTGGTTCGCGGCTGATAAGGATTGCGATCGATCGAGACGAGTCCCAGCCACTGCTGGCCGTCGGCCGAGCGAGTGACGTTCTCGTCGGTGCTAGCATGCGAGTGGAACTCGGACGATTCGAATTGCGGGGCCTGCTCGTACGAGCCTTGCTCCGACGAATTCTGTTGTCCGTCCTGCGACCCCATTTCGTTGGGTTGGCCATCGAAGCTGCGGCCCAACAACGCTTCCAACCCCCGGCCCAAACGACGTTCCTTAGACACGCTCCAATACCTCCTGGCAGAGTTCCACGTAGGCGCGAGCCCCTCGCGAACGCGGGGCGTAGTCGATGACCGACTGTCCATGGCTCGGGGCCTCGGACACCGCAGCATCTCGTGGAATCACGGTTGAAAAGACGATTCCCCCGAAGAAATCCCGCACCTCGCGATCGACCTCGGCGGTGAGCTCCAAGGTCGCGTCGTACATGGTGAGGAGAATTCCCCCGAATTGTAAT
>JBGSMO010000436.1:0-6600 GCA_041740115.1 Pirellulales bacterium | reverse complement strand
GGTGAAAGCGCTCGGCGCCAACGCGGCCGGGGCGGAGCAACTGCTGCAACTCGCGCAGCGGCAGGAGTTTCCTGAACAATTGAAAGAGGCGTGGGCGGCGACGCTGGCGGCGGCTCCCTCGCCAGAGATTCGGACGCAAGCAGCGGCGATCTTTCCGGCGCCGCCGACGAAGGACAGCACGCCGTTGCCGTCGCTGACGGAACTGGTGGAGGCGACCGGCGACGCGGAGCGCGGGAGGGTCGTGTTCAACGCGACGGGGACGTGCCGCAATTGTCATCAAGTGAACGGCGACGGGACCGAGGTGGGACCCGACTTGTCGGAGATCGGTAAGAAGCTCGCGCGGCCGGCGATGTTCGAGTCGATTCTTTATCCGTCGGCCGCGATCAGTCACAATTTTGAGAACTGGGTCGTCCTCACCGACGACGGGTTGATGCATGGCGGTCTTTTGGTGAGCGAGACGGCTGACGAGCTGAAGCTCAAGGATGAGAAGGGGATCGTGCGGTCGATTCCCGCGGCGACGATTGAGGAGAAGTCGAAGTCGGAAGCGTCGCTGATGCCGGCCGATATTCAGAAGCTGATGACAGCGGCGGAGTTGGTCGATTTGGTGGAGTATTTGTCGACGCTGAAGAAGCGGCGGTGAAGAAATGACGAATGACGAATGACGAAGCGCTGCTTCCGCTTGGGTGGGGCGAGCCGCGCTTCAGCCCCTGGCTCCGCCAGGGGGTAACGTTACGCAGGACGACGCCTACCCGTATGGTGGCCGACCCCCTGGCGGAGCCAGGGGCTGAAACGATGTGTGATGCGCTAACGGCGGACGGTGGCGGTGGCGAGGGCGTTCGCGACCCAGGGCGAGGCGATGAAGCCGAAGAGGAAGAGGGTGCCCGCGTTGTAGCCCCATTCTTGTTGTTGCGAGACGCCGTAGAGGCAGACGACGCCGACGACCGCCATCGCGGCGGCGAAGAGCGACATCGCCTGCCGCGGCCAGCCGGGATCGCAACTGAAGAGGGTGACGATTGGCATCGCGACCCCCATCGGCAACACGGCCCCCAACAGCAACGCCTCGTGGCCGTAGACGAGCCAGGCGATGAAGCTGCCGAGGCTCAGCGCTACGCAGCCGCCGAACCAGCTCGACGCGACGCGCTGATCGCGCGACAGCGCGTGCCTGCCGAAGCGGTTGAGCCGCAGCAGCAGATTGAAGATCGGCATCGCGAACCACGTCATGAAGACGAAGATCAGGTAGAGAATCTGGATCGGCAAGATCCAGGGCGCCAACTCGGGCGAGTTGCGCGAGATCGTGTTGAGGATCCGCGCGCCGAAGTAGCCGCCGAGGACCACGCCCCAACGGGCGCGATTGTCGAGGCGGGCCATCCAAAGGAAGTAGGCGAGGATCCAACGATAGATCGGATTGCGAGCCTTCAGCGCCTCGACCATGCCGTGGCGGGCGTATTCGTTCGTGGGATCGAGTCGTAGCGATTCGCGAAACTGATCGAGCGCCGGCCGCGGCTGGCCTTCGTGCAGCAGCGCCCAGGCCTTGTTGGCATGAGCGTACGAGTCGTCGGGATCGCGGGCGAGCGATTCGTCGACGGTGGCGATGGCTTCGCGTTGCCGGCCGAGCTTGGTGAGGGCCATCGTGCGGAGGCTCATGCAGTCGGCGTGTTCGGCGTCGTACTGCAAGCCGGCGAGCGCGGCGTCGAGCGAATCTTGCCACTTCCCCTGGCAGTAGAGCGTGATCGCGAGACGGGCGTAGTTGTTGGGATCGCCGGGGCTGAGCCGCAACGCCTCGCGGGCGGCCGCCACGGCCTCGGCGTAGCGGCGGCGTTCCTGCAGGACGACCGAGCGGCAGTAATGGGCGTGATCCCAATCGGGAGCGAGCGTGATCGCCTGCTCAACTTCGGCTTGCGCCTCGGGGAGTTTTTCTTGCTTGGCGAGGCAGAGGCCGAGCAGGGCGTGGGACTGCGGATCGTGTGGTTGTTCGGCGAGGGCGCGGCGGAGCTCGAGCTCGGCGTCGGCGTAACGCGAGATGCGGAAGAGGTGGAGGGCGCGGTTGAGGGGTTGGTTGGTCATCAAGGTGCGATTTAGCACCACTTGCAGGCACTGAAATTTGAGGAACTCACGCGACGACGGCCGGCAGCGAGCGCTCGAAGGGAATGTTAATCGCCGCAGACGCAACGAGTAATGTTAGCCAGGCGAGCATCATGGATCTTGCCGTCGGAATCCAAAACAGCGCGACGATGCAAACGACTACTAACATGATTGCCACGAGTCCCTTGACAATATTTGCGAGTAGCGTTTCGTTCAGCCAGACGAAGTTAAGCGGTCGCCAGTTGAGGCCAATAAGAAACATCAACAGCGCAAACACTGGCTGGAGCGTCAACACAAAAGCGAAGCCTGTCGCCACGGCCGCCATAACGGCTGCCGCCGCACCAAACCTCATCGCCTGAGCTAGATAGTCTCGTCGGCGAACGCCAAGTCTCTTTGGCCTCAAGAAGATAGCTAACATGATGGAAGCAGATTCGGCGCAGTAAACTACAACCGCGAGTATCCCGACGGCAATAAAGATTGTAGTTGCAATCGGAGAAAATCGATTGAGACTCGCCTGGGTACTGACCAAGGCACCGACTAAGCTGGTTGCAATCAGGGCTTTTAGGAGCCATTGTCCGATCGCTGGAAGTGACCGATATCGATGGCTTAACAGACGAAATAGATTGAAGGGCCAGATCGATCGGGCGTAGGCAACCGTTAATGGACCTATGTTGCTATGGAAGATTGGACTGATGCGACGGGATTCGGTAAGCGACGTCGTCGCTGCACGGTTGCGGTCGCTTAATAACCCGTGGATGCCAAGTAATCGATGCGCATCGGGATTTTCGGGATGAATCGCCAAAGCCTCCTTTAGACTCGCTTCCGCTTCCTCTACTCGTCCGAGCGACATTTGTATCTCAGCTTGGACGATATAAGCATCTTCGGCCCTTGGGTCGATAGACAATGCGTAGCGAGTCGATTCAATCGCCTCATCAGGCTTGTTAAGTCCCAGTAGGATTCTTGCTTCTTGGATATAGGCTGCGATCGTTGGCTCAATGCGAATGCATTCCTTGATGGAACGTGCTGCTCCCCAAAGGTTGTTTCGATTGATCCAAACAAAACTCATCAAATAGTGAGCCTGGGCTGACTCGGGAGCAAGTCTAATTGCGGTTCTAATATCGGATTCCGCCAGTTGGTTATCGGCTAGGGCAAGTCGAGCGGCTCCTCTCAACGCGAAGGCTTGCGATTCGTTAGGGTCCGCGCCGATTACCTGCGTCAGGGCCTCGATTGCTTCTTGAAATCGCTGAAGGTCATACAGAGCTTGAGCTTGGTCGAGGGACGAGCCCATTTGGCAGAGGTCCTATCGTGCAAATGCCATGGATGAAGACGGCGAATCAATGGGGCGTGGGCGTGTTGCGGTTCAAATCCCTCCCCTAGCCCCTCCCTTCGAGGGAGGGGAATGATGTTACAGCTTCAAGTGCTTCAAAATGTCGTCGTACACGCCGCCTTGATTCGAGTATAGCGCGTAGTTCCGCGCCGTCGCAAACCACTCGCGAGTCGATGGCTTCACGGTTCCCGCCGCAGCGAGCAGATCTTTCGTCCGCAGCGGTTCCAGCTTGCCGCTCTTCATCGCATCGCGAAGCTTCGCTTCAACGGCAACGTCGACGACCGCCTTCATGTCGGCGCCGGAGAAGTGGTCGGTCTTCTTCGCGACGGCGTCGAAGTCGACGCCGTCTGACGGTTTGCCGGCCAGCATCAGTTGCAGGATCGAGGCGCGAGCGGGCCGGTCTGGCGGCGGAACGAAGAGGATGCGGTCGAAGCGGCCTGGGCGGCGGAAGGCGTTGTCGAGGTGCCAGGGGGCGTTCGTGGCGGCGAGGATCAGCAGGCCTTCGTTCGAGGATTCGACGCCGTCGAGTTCGGAGAGGAACTGGTTGATCAGGTGGCGGCCGCCGCTGTGTCGCATGTCGGCGCGGCTGGCGCCGAGGGCGTCGACTTCGTCGAAGAAGAGGACGCAGGGGCGATTGCGGCGGGCCTGCTGGAAGAGCTCGTGGAGATTTTTCTCGCTGTTGCCGATCCACATGTCGAGGACGTCGCTGATGCCGATCGCGAGGAAGCCGGCCTTCACCTGGCCGGCGGTGGCGCGGGCGAGGAACGTTTTGCCGCAGCCGGGGGGGCCGTACATCAGGATGCCGCCGCCGACTGTCTTGCCGTAGGCGGCGAACAGTTCGGGCTGTTCGAGCGGCAAGATGATCTTCATGCGGATCTCTTCCTTCACCGCGTCCATGCCGCCGACTTGCTCGAAGTTGATCTTCGGGCGCTCGACGTCGAACTCGGGCGTGCCGGGGGGAAGCTCACCGGCCGGTTCGCGGTAGCGGCCTTCTTCGTCGGCCGTGTCGAAGGAGTGGGAGGCGGCGCGATCAAGGCCGAGTTCGCGCGCGAGTTCCGCATCGGCGGCGTCGGCGTCGATGTCGACGGCTTCGCGATATTGGTGAGCGGCGCGTTGCGGCTCGCCGGCGCGGAGGAGGAGCTTCGCGTGCAGGACGTAGGCGCCGGCGGGAGGATCGTGCTGCTTGATGAGGTCTTCGACGATCACCAGCGCGGCGGAGTTCTTCGTTTGCTGGTAGTAGGCGTTGGCCAGGCCGAGCTTGAGATCGACCTGGTGGGGGACAACGTTGAGGGCTTCGCGGTAGGCGGCTTCCGCTTCGTCAAAGCGGCCGAGCTTGAGGAGCGACTCGGCAAGATGCTTGTGGAGCGGGATGTTGGTGGGCGAAAAGCGGAGAGCTTCGCGCAGGGCGTTGATCGCGTCGTCGGAAGGGGGCATGGCTGGGGCGGGGAGGGATTTATGATTTGGGATTGATGATTGCTGATTTGGAGACGGTCGACTTTGGGGGCGACGACCCTTCCGTCAGGCAAATCATATATCAGAAATCCTAAATCATACATTCCTTGCTTCCGCTCCGGCGGGTCGTTGACCCGCGGCTGTTTGTCACCACTGCGGGCTGAGGCCGTGGAGGCGGCGGAGGAGGGCGATTTGGCCGGCGTGGATCGACTCGTGCCGGGAGCACCAGAAGAGGGCTTCGCTCGCAGTTTTTACGAAGCGGTGGGCCTGAAGAACGGGCCGATCGAGGTCGACGTCGCCGAATTGGGAGACTTCGGCGAGGACATGTCGGTTGATTTCGTCGAGGTTGGCCAGGATCCGCGCCGGCGTCGGATAGAGTGACGGGTCGGCCTGCGGAACGCTGTCGCGGCCGAAGAGCTCGCGGTAGTTGGCGGGAACCCAGGCGGCGTCTGCGGGCTTCGGCTCGCGGAGGAAGGCGACGCCCAGGCGGTATTGGGCGATCGAAATGTGGCCGACCTGCCAAGCGATGTGGGTGACGGCTGGCGTGGGCATGAAGAACCAGGCGTCGGCCGGGAGGTCGGCGAGGAGGCCAAGGGTATATTGACGGGCGGCGTTGATTTGGGAGATGGCGGCGGCGAGTTGGGACATGGGGAGGATGCCGGATACTGGTTGCTAGATGCTGGAAAGGGAGCTTGATGTGACTCTGGGGGGCATGACGGTTCGTGTGAATGGAGACCGATTCAGGTGGCTTGGTTCGCCCAACTCGCGTGATTCTGCGGGTTTAGGTGCGTTTGTGGGCTTGGGATGGAGCCGCTAGAATGGGGTGCTGGCCGCGCCGCGGGCCTTCACCGGGGCGAGTTGGGGGGCGTACCTCCCGGCAACGTGAGATAGACTACCTGTTGTCATCTATATAGTAGAAGCCGCGGGCCCCGCCGGCCCAGGCGACAACCCGACCTGAGGGACTGCGAACCGTGCAGATCAGTGTTTCGACGCGACATGGGCATTTGTCCGAGGCGACGCAGGAAAAGCTGCGGGCCAAGGCCGAGAAGCTCGTCCGGATTTTCGACCGCCTGATGTCGATCGAAATCGTGGTGGACTTGAAGGACGAGGCCAAGCCGAAGGTCGATTTGCAAGTTTCGGCCGAGCATAAGCACGATTTCGTGGCTCACGAACAAGGCGAAAACCTGCTGGGCGTCCTGGAAGCGGCGATCGGCAAGGTCGAGGAGCAGTTGCGGCGGTACAAGGAGCGGGTCCAAGAGCGGCATCGGAATCCCGAGGCCCGGCGGCAAGAAGCCCCGGTGATCGGCGGCGATGACGAGGAAGAGTGAGTAGGTATTTAAGTGAGTAGGTGAGTAAGTCTTTAAGTGAGTAGGTAAATGCCATCACTACTTACTTACCTAAACACCTACTCACCTAAGTACTTACTCACCCCACGCGAACACGAAAGCTAGCCGCGAGATCGCGACGGCATTCAATAGAACGACCAATTGAGCGAAGGATACCCGGAGTATGAAGTTTGTTGATTTCGTCAATCGCAACGCGATCCGCACGAACGTGGAAGCGGACACGAAAGAAGACGTGATTCGCGCGATGGCGTCGTCGTTGTTGGAGGCGGGCAAGATCGCCCAAGACCAGTACGACGGCATTGTCGAAGCGATTCTCAAGCGTGAAGAATTGGGCAGCACGGGCATCGGTCGCGGGGTGGCGGTTCCCCACACCAAGCATCCGAGCGTCCACGA
>JBGSMO010000279.1:0-8198 GCA_041740115.1 Pirellulales bacterium | reverse complement strand
TCCCCTCGCGCAGCCGCCAGCCGTAGTTGGCGCTCCCCGCGCTGTCGGCCGCCTGAAAGTTAATCTCCTCGCGACGATCTTGCCCGACGTCGCCGATCCAGAAATCACCCGTCTGCCGGTCGAAGCTCGCCCGCCACGGATTGCGCAGTCCGATCGCCCACAGTTCGTCGGCGCCGTCGACGCCGACGTACGGATTGTCGGCGGGGATCGCGTAATTCCGCTCCGGGTCGGCCGGAAAGTCGTCGCCGCTCACGTCGACGCGCATCACCTTGCCGAACCAGTCGTTCTTGTTCTGGGCATGATTCGCCGGATCGCGCTGCATTCCGCCGTCGCCTTGGGTGACGTACAGATTCCGCTCGCCCGCGGCGACTTCCTGCGGACTGAAGCCGATCCAACTTCCGTTGTGATTCGAATGGGGTTGGTTGAGCGACAGGATCGTCCGCGCGCTGCTGACGTCGGCAAGGTTGGGGTTCCCGGCCGAAACCGTGTACTCGCGAACGACGGTTTTAAATTCGGAGACGCTGCCATCCACATTTGGCGCCGCCCCGGTGTGGTTCACGGCGACGTTGACGTAAAACTTGCCGTTTGTCTGAAAGTCAGGGTGAAACGTCATGCCGAAGAGTCCGACTTCGGGGACGCCGAACTCCTCGAGCAAGCTGGTATCGCTGATCGTGAGAAACGGATTGTTGTAATCGACCAAACCGGTCGTGCGATCATAGATGACGATCCGCCCCTCGGCCTTCGTGATCGGGTCGCCGTCGGTCCCGTCGGAGGCGACGCCGCCGAGCTGCGCAATGAAGATGCGATTGTCATCTCCCGGGGCCGTCGTCGCGTAAACGGGGATGTGCAGATCGTCAGTCAAGCGCTCGACGTGATACCCCGCGGCGTCAGCCTGCCAAGCCGAGAAGAGTGTGGCGGCGAACACGGCAAGCGCCGCGACGCTCATGCGTCGTATCGTCACGGGATGAACCCTCAAGGAAGAGAAGCGAAGAAGAGTAGTTGACTAGCAAATCGCGGCGCGAGAGTCCAATTGCGAACCAATCGCGTGCTGTTGCCATCTATAACTGCCGCTCAAGTTCGATGCAAAATCGTTGCGCAAAGTATAAAACTATTTCCGCGATATCCGATTGCGTAGTTTGGAGACGAGAACCATTATGAATTGCAGAAGCAATCGCGTTTTGCATCAACCATAGGAGATGCGAAACGGGGATAAGCCGCTTGTCACATTCGGTCGCGTGCGAACCAGCAGATTCGGCGACCGCAACAACGCTTAGCTGGCGTTGAGAATTCTTGTCTTTTTCCCTTCGATTTTATTTCTTGAATTGCATCAACCTGCCAGCGATCGCCGACCGGCGGAAGCAGCGAGTTGCCTTTCATCCGCGGACGAACAAATAGAGAAACAGAGGCTGGTTTGTTGGCGGCGTTGTGGGACGTCGCCCCTTTTCTGACAACTTCTTTTGAGGTGAGCTCTAATGAAACAATCATGGCGTCGATCTCTTGCTCTTGTCGGTTCCCCTTGGGCGTGCGGTCGGTCGATCATCTTGAAGACCGTCGCCGCACTCTGCGTGACGGCGCCAGCCGTCGCCGCTCATGCCGGCACGCTGGCGTACTGGCGGTTTGAAGGCGATGGCGTCGAGACGCCCGTCGCCGGCACGACGCAGGTCGAAGACACCAACGGTCGCGATATTAACGTGACGTTCCCCAACGCTCCCGGCATCGCCGCCGTCGACTCCTCGGGCAACGGCAACACGCTCCGAGCTTGGGAACATTCGTGGGCCGGTCACGCGTATCAGTCGACGGTCCCCGCTGCGGTCGTGCCGCAAACGGGCGCCCCGAACAACTTCAGCGTGCAGAACACGGGAGATTACCCGGCGCTCTTCACCTGGTCGCTCAAAAGCGCGCCGACGACCGACGTCGAAACAATCAAGCCGCTGGCCTGGACGATCGAAGCCTCGATCCTGTCGACGAACATCGGTTCGCACCGCACGTTCGTCGGCCGCGACGGCAACCGCGACACCGGCGCCACCGACGGCAACCGGGCGCCGCTGTACTTCAAAACCCAGGACGGCGTCCTGCAGATTCTGTTCACCGATGAAGCCGGCAACGTTTACGACCTCGCCGACACCACCGGCGCCATTAGCACAAACACCTGGTACAACGTCGCCGCCGTCAGCGATGGGACGACCCTCAGCCTCTACAAGGATTCCGGCGCTGGGTACCAGCTGGTCAACTCGATGGCGCTCGTCGCCGGAGATACGAGACTCAACTATGACGACAACGGCTCGACGACCGCGGGCGACACGCAATGGGGCTGGACCGTTGGTCGCGGCCGTTACGGCGGCGGCGACCTGCAGGGAGACGGCCACGGCGATCGCTGGTTCGGCGCCATCGACGAGGTTCGCATCAGCGACGTCGCCTTGTCGCCGAATCAGTTCCTGTTCGCGGCAGTGCCGGAGCCGAGCGGGTTGGCCCTCGCCGGCATCGTCGCTGCGGTCGCCGGACTGCACCGTCGGCGATCGGCCTCTAACTAGCTAACACGTTCCTGGCGAATCGTCGCGCGAGCACGGCAGCTTGCTCGCGCGGCGATCGCCGCTGCTATTCCTTGCTCTTAGATTCCTTACCAATCAATCCTGGCGGCGTCTTGCCGCAAGTCAAACTCACTTGCAGCTGAAGCGCCAGCGCTTTCCGCTGCCAGACGGTCGGTCAAATCAACGTTTCATATCGGAGGAAACGATGGCGGTTAGAAAATTGTGCTTAGGCCTAGCGGTTTCCGCCTTGTTCGCCAGTCCGGCGTCGGCGGCGGTCAGGCATCTCTACACCTTCAACGACGGCACGGTCAACGACTCGGTCGGCGGGGCCCACGGCACGCTCGAGGAGGGCGCCACCGCGGCCACTGGCCAACTCATTTTGGGGGGCGGCACGCAACATGCCTCGCTTCCCGGTCCGACGATCGCCATCAACACCTATACCGAGTTAACGGTGGAGACGTGGCTCACCGCGAGCGTGAGCAATACCGGCTTTACTATGTCCTCCGTTTTTGGCCGCACGTTTGAAGAAGGCGAGAACGACTGGGAAGGCTTCCAGTACCTCATGATTCAACCGTCGCGCAACGACGGCAACGCTCGCGTCGCCATTGCGGCCGGGTCGTGCTGCACCGCCCCGACTGAGGCGGGCATTAATCGCCCCGGCAATCTCAACGACGGCATGCAGCATCACATTGGCGTCACCGTCAACGCTACCGACCTGGCGTTCTACCTCGACGGCGCGCTCGTCGGGACGACTCCTATCGGAGCGAACACGCTCAACACGCTTAGCAACAATCTGGCGTACTTAGGTCGCTCGGTGTATCAGTTCGATCCGAACTTCATCGGCACGATCAACGAGTTTCGCATTCACGACAATGCGTTCACCGCCACGGAAATGAGCGCCAGCTTCGCCGCGGGCCCCGCGGGCCTCGCCGGACCGACGCTGGAAATCAATCGCGACACCGGCGCCATGAGCCTCACCAATCAAGGCACGCCGCTACAGATTTTCTCCTACGCGGTCGATTCTCCATCGGGAGCGCTGAACCCCGCCAACTGGACCACCGTGACTGGCAACTTCGACGCGCCGCCGAGCGGCGATGGTTCGTTCGATGCGAACGACGCCTGGACAGTCGTGAACTCCACCAACGTGCAGATTTCCGAAGAAGAACCGCTCGACGGCGGCGCCGACGACGGCGGTGCGCTCGGCAACGTCGCGTTCAGCGCGGGGGGCGCTTGGATCAAGTCGTTCCGCGAAGACGTCACGATCACGACCCAAGCCCTCATTGGGGGAGTTCCCACGACCTTCACTCCAGCGGTGAAGTACGTCGGCAACGGCGGCCAGGCGTTTGTCCGAAGCGACCTGAACTTCGACAACGCCGTCAACGCCGCCGATTGGGTCATCTTCCGCACACATAGCAAGACGGCCATCGCCGGCACGTTGTCCGACGCGCAGTCTTACGCTCTCGGCGATCTCGACGGCAATCAAACGAATGATTTCTTCGACTTCCGCCTCTTCCAGCAAGACTTTGACGCTGCCAACGGCGTCGGCGCCTTTGCCGCGACGATTGGAGCCGTGCCGGAACCGTCGACCGCAATCTTGACGCTGGTCGCTGTAGGAGGGTTGGCGTTGGGCCGGCGCTCAACGCGACGCGCTTAACGCAACGCCGCCGCGAACGCGCAGGTCGCCGTGGCCGCCTTCGCAAGCGCCATTAGGAAGCAAATCAAGCAAACACGAACTTACGCATAAGGGATAAACACAGATGGTCGAGCATCACGGAATCATTCGATCGAGTCTTGTCGCCGCACGGGCGCTGGGACTGGCGGCGGCGCTGACCGCGTCCAGCGCTCAGGCGACGACGCTCGCCTATTGGCGATTTGAAGGCGACGGCGTCGACGTACCGGTCGCCGGCACGACGCAGGTCGAAGACACCAACGGCCGCGACATTAACGTGACCTTCCCCAACGCCCCCGGCATCGCAGCCGTCGACTCCTCGGGCAACGGCAACACGCTCCGGGCCTGGGAACATGCCTGGGCCGGTCATACGTATCAATCGACCGTCCCGTCCGCTCCGCTCGCTTCCGGGCTCGCCAATAATTTCAGCGTCCAAAACGGCGGGGATTATCCGGCGATGTCGACCTGGTCGCTCAAGAATTCGCCGACGTCCGACCTCGAAACGATCAAGCCGCTGGCGTGGACCATCGAAGCCTCGATCATGTCTACGAATATCGGCGGGGACCGCACGTTCGTCGGCCGCGACGGCAATGGCGATTCTGGCATCGGCGACGGCAATCGCGCTCCCCTGTACTTCAAGACTCAGAACGGCACTCTGCAGATCCTCTTCACTGACGAAGCCGGCAATACCTACGACCTCTCGGACACGACGGGTCCCATCGCGACCAACGCCTGGTACAACGTCGCCGCCGTCAGCGACGGCACGACGCTCAGCCTCTACAAGGACGCAGGCGCCGGTTACCAGTTGGTCAACTCAATGGCCCTTACTCCGGGAGACACCCGGCTTAACTACGACGATGACGGCTCGACCACGGACGGGGATACGCAATGGGGCTGGACCGTCGGCCGCGGACGCTACGGCGGCGGCACCCTGCAGTCAGACGCCCACGTCGACCGCTGGTTCGGCGCCATCGACGAAATCCGCATCAGCGACGTCGCTCTGAGCCCCAGTCAGTTCCTGTTCCTCCCTGCTCCGGCGCTTACCCTCTTGGTCAATAAGCAGACCGGCGCGACGGTTCTCAAGAACACCAGCGACGAGGCGATCACGTTCGATTACTACGAAATCAACAGCCCCGACGCCGACGGTCCCGGCGGCAATCCTGGCGGAGCCCTTAGCCTCGCCGGTTGGAACAGCCTCAGCGATCAGAACATCGACGGCGGCCTGTCGGCCGATTTCAATGGCGTCAATGGCGTGAATGGCGCCGACCTCACCGTCTGGAAGAGCGCCTTCGGCGCCAACGCCAACGGCGACGCCAACAACGACGGCAAGACCGACGGCGCCGATTTCCTTCTGTGGCAACAACAGTTCGGTCAAACCGCCGGCGAAGGCGATAGCTGGGACGAATCGGGAGGCTCCGGCAATACGGCCCTCGCTGAATTGTTCCTCAACGGCGCCACCACGCTGGCGCCTGGCGCGCAGTTGAGCCTCGGCAACGCCTTCAACCCAGCGATCTTCGGCGCGGGCGTCGACGGCAACCTCACCTTCAAGTACGGCGTGCAGGGGCAAGGCAACCTCGCCGAAGGCGGCGTCACCTACGTCACCACCGGACCGATTACGGCAGTGCCGGAACCGGCCACGCTGCTGTTGGCCGCGGGAATGGGCACCATCATGTGCGGCATGCGGGCGGGGGGCCGCCGCTAGTCGCACGAATGGCGTTTGCGCAGCGGACAAGTCTCTCCGATAACCTCTCAGGGGCAGACTCGGAGAGACTGGTCCCTGTGCTGCGCTAGCTGTCATCCTAAGCGCAGCGAACGATCTACGCCGGCACGGATGACAGCCACGACGTCAGCAAGGCGAGGCGACGCCCGCTAGTGCCGATGCTCGCGTCGAAACTGCGCCGGCGTCTTGTGCAGTTGCTTCTGAAAGACCTGCGCCAAGTACGCCCCGCTGCCGTAGCCCGAAAGCTCCGCGACCTTCGGAATCGGAAAATCGGTCTCCAGCAGCAGCCGCTGCGCTCGCACCAACCGCACCCGCTGCAGTTCGTCGTACGGCGTCCGGCCGATGCTAGACTTGAACTTCAGTTCGAGCGCCCGTCGCGAGATCTGCAAATGTTCGACGATGTCGTCGATGCCGATCTGTTCGGCGGCGTGGTTGTGCATCAACTGCAACGCCTCGGCCACCTCGGGATCGTGAACCGCGGACGCTTCGGTCGATCGCCGCTCGACGACGTAGGTCGGCTCGACGATCAGCCGCTCGCGCTTCTTCACCTCGCCGCTCATCATCTTGTCGAGCAGCGCCGCGGCCCGATAGCCGCCCGCCTCGGCGGCGAGCGCAACGCTCGACATCGGCGGATCGGCCAACTCGCACAACAGTTCGTCGTTGTCGACCCCGATCACCGCGACCTCCAACGGCACCGAGATCTTCGCGGCTCGACACGCGTCGAGCACCTGCCGGCCGCGATCGTCGTTGCATGCCATCAGGCCGATCGGCTTCGGCAATTGCTCGAGCCACGAAGCGAGAATCGCCTGCTCCCGCTCCCAGCGGACGCCCTGACGATAGCGAGTGCATTGATAGACGAACGGCTCGAAGCCCGCTTCCGCCAGCCGATCGCAAAAACCTCGCTGACGATTGAGCGACCAGAGGCGTCCTGGCTCGCCGACGAACGCATATTGATGAAAGCCGCGCTCGAGCAAATGCTCGGCCGCGAGCCGCGCCGCGGCGATCGAATCGGATGCGATTTCGCTGAACTTGGCGAGTTGCGGCAGATCGGTCGTCAGATTCTGCGAGATGTCGAGGGCGATGGTCGGCAACTTCGCCGCGGCGATCTCTTGCGCGACCTTCGCCGTTTCGATTCGCGCAATGATGCCCGTGCCGCCCCACTGCTTCATCTGCGGCAGGGCCTGCTCGAAGTCGCCCGGCGTAACGAAAAACCGCCACGGCCCGTGCAGCCGGCCGTAGCGGACGATCCCCCGCAGCATCGCCCGGCCGTAGCCGCGCGACGTTTCGATGAGCAAGGCGACCTTGGGAATGTCGGGCTTCATACGACGCCGAAACGAGCGAGGAGGAGCGGCAGAACAGCCAGACGCCAAGCGCGTCTTGCCGTTCAACTTATAGCTCCCGCCATCAGCCGCGTCAAAGTCGCCCGTCGGCGCTACGCCTCCCCGCCGCTCAACTCGCCCGCATCGCACGCCAGAATGCCGTGCCCATCGTCGAGCAATAGCCGTCCGTCGTCGTCGATCCCCACGATGCGGCCGCTGATTTCTCCCCGCGGCGAAAGCCACGTCCGCCGGCCCCCAACGTAGGCCAGCGAGCTTCGCAGTTCGTCGACGAGCGATGGCCGACCGGCGGACGTTCCCGCCAAACCATGCGATTCAAATTGCTCCAAGGCGTCGGCAACTTCCTGACTGACGAGTTCAATCGTTTCGTCAACGTCGATCGCGCGTCCGGCAGCGTTTGATAGCGTCGTGGCTCGGTGGCGCAACGCCTCGCCTCCAATCGGTTCATCCAGCAGCGTTTGCTCAAAGGCGACGTTGATCCCAATACCGACGTAAATGACGTTGCCGTTCGAAGCGCTACCTAGCGACTGCTCGCACAAAATGCCGACGACTTTCGCGTCGTCAATCAGCAGATCGTTCGGCCATTTGACGAGCGGCCGCGGAGCGAACGCCGCCGCCTCGGGAGGCATGCCACGGGCGATGAGCTCGACCAGCGCCCGCCGCACAAGCGCGTTGTCGATGCGTCCGTCCGCGTTCTGCTTGGGATCGCCCCCGCGCATCAGCACCGTCCCGCGAGTGTCCACCACCGTCATGAAATCCATGCCGCCGGCCGAGTGCAACCGTTCGGCCAACATGGCAAGCGCCGTGCGGTCGCCGGCGGCGGTTGCCCGTCGCAGGTCGTCGTCCAGGGCGGTAGCGCGCAGGAAATACTCGATGCGCTGGCCGTAGGCGGTGTAGGCCGAACGGGCAGAGTTGAGGTCGAGGCGAACGCGGGTTTGGACCTC
>JBGSMO010000355.1:0-4057 GCA_041740115.1 Pirellulales bacterium | reverse complement strand
ACACTAAAGCTTTCGTCGATCGGCTGCGGCGACGCCGGGGTCGAGCAAGCTGCCGACGCGCGGAAGCCGTCTTCTGCCTCCGCGCATACGCCACGGCAGGCCGACGTCGCTTGGGCGCGTCCGCTCATGCCGCCGAATGCTGAAGGAATTCAACCGACCGGCCTGATGTCGCTGCCGCCAATGGCGGCTGAGCGAGAGAAACGCCGCCAGACCGTCGCCGCGCCGACGCTTCCCGAACTGTCGCCGCTGCCGCCGGTTGATATTGAAGTCGAAGCAGAAGCAGAGCCGCAAGGATCGTCGTCTGCCGCAGCCAGCGACCCGACGCTGTTGCCGCCGCAGCCGATCGACGAAAGCTTTAGTGTGTGGCAGGACAACGCCGCGCCCATTGCCGACGCAACGATCACGCCGACACCCGAGATTCGCCCCGCGCCGCCGACTGCCCTCGTCGATGAGCATTCGTTGGTGATGCCCCCGACGGTGAACGTCACCAGCAACGATCAGGGCGAATCGCTCTCGCCCGAGGCCGACGAGTTGCTCGCCGACGCCGGCGCCACGGTCACCGGCCATCCAACCGGGGCGATGGTGACCGAGCAAGCTCAAACCAAGATCCGTCGCGGCTACAAGCTGGCGCAGCGCGGAGCTTACTTCGCCGCTCGCCAGGAGTTTGTCGAAGTCCTGCGGATGATTGCCGAAGCAAAAGACCAGAAGCGGGGCGTCGCGCGGCGTTCGATCGCTCTGGCCAATGGCTTGCGAGCGCTCGAAGAGGCCGCCGACTTCGCCCCGCGCGGCTCGGCGGTGGAGAGCCGACTCGACTTCGACGTCATTATCGCCTCGCATCGCACCCCGGTCGCCAAGGGCGACGCCGGCAAGCTGATGCCGCAGCAACTCGGCGATTTGTACTACCGCTACGCTCAGCTGCAGCTTGGGGCCGCAGTCGCCGGCGAACCGGCCGGATCGATGGCGCTCCACGCGCTCGGCAAACTTTACAGCCAGATTGGCCGTGCGGAACCTGAGCGGATCGTGCAGGCCGATCGCCGCGCGTTCGCCCTGCAGCAGGCGGCGCTGCTGGCGCGAGACGACAATCACTTAGCAGCCCATGAGCTCGGCGTGCTGCTCGCCGAGACGGGGCACTTCGTCGACTCGGAATACATCCTCGCCCAAGTGGCGATGCGCGAGCCCCATCCGGTCGTCTATCGCAACTTGGCGCGCATCCAGCGCAAGCTCGGCCGCGAGGACTTGGCCGCCGTCAGCGAGCAGCAGGCGCACTTGCTAGCAGAGCGGGGAGTCAGCAGCACGACGGGCGTGAAGTGGGTTGACCCGCAGACGCTCGCACGCATGGGCGATCCGCTCGCGCCTTCAGTCCCGCCGTCGACGCAAGTCGCCGCTGGGCCGCCGATTCCCCAGCCGCGCCCGCAGACGCCGCCGCCCGCTCAGTCGCCCGTGCTAGGCGAACCGGTTCACAATGTCACCCGGCTGCCGGGAGGGTACTTCCGATGAGCGATCGCGGGGAACGTGCCGCTTTGAAAAAATGGAGCCTGTTCGCGATCGCAGTCGTCGCCGTGGCGTCGCTGGGAAGCATGGTGGCGTCGCAACGCCCGAGGACGTTCGACGGCCGACCGAGGCCTCCCGTCAACGTGGCGAAGACGCAAGAGATTCAACTTTGCCAAGCCCTCAGCCCCGCGGCCCCCTATGCCGTGTGGGGCGTCGATAGCACCGTTAGCGCCGGCCGTGGCGAAGTGACGTGGGACGCCCGCGGGCCGGTCGATTGGCAAGCGTACGCTCAGGGCGAATACGTCGGCCACGCCCGCTTGGCGCATGTACCGGAGTACCGGATTCGCGTCGACGATCGGATCATCTTCGTCTTCCGCCTGACGCGGGAGATGACGAGTTTTCCGTACGAACTGCAGGTGGGCGACAAGATTCGCGTGGAGTCGCTCACCGGCGACTCCGCGGCCGGCGGCATCGGCGGCACGCAAGACGACGTGCGGCGCGAGTTGGTCGTTCAGCCCGACGGCACGATCACGCTGCCGCTGCTGGGACAAGTCCGCGCTGCGAACATGACCGTCGACGGCCTGCGGGCCCACCTCGAAGATCGCTACACGAAATACTACAAAGTGCCGGCGATCACCGTCACGCCGGTCGAAGTCAACACGCGACTGCAGGACCTGATCAACGCGGTCGTCGCGCGGCAAGGGAACGGCGGCCAGCAGCTAGAGTCGACGGTGAACCCCGACGGGCGGCTGTTCTTGCCGGGACTGGGGCCGATCTGTGCTCAAGGCCTCACGGTCGACGAACTCAAACTCGAGGTCGACGCTCGGTATGACGCCGCGATCCCTGGCGTCGACATCACGCCCGTGATCACCCAGCGGGCGACCCGCTACGTCTTCATCGGCGGCGAGGTGCGGCAACCGAATCGCTACACGCTTGAGGGTCCGACGACGCTGATGGGGGCCATTCAGATGGCCGGCGGGCACCTCAACGGCGCCAACCTGCGGCAGGTGGTTGTCTTCCGCCGCGGCGACGACTGGCGACTGCTGGCGTCGATGTTCGACGTCCAAGGGGGCATCTACGGCAAGCGCCCGACGCCCGCGGACGAGATCTGGCTGAACGATTCCGACATCGTTATCGTGCCCAAGACGCCGATCCGCGTCGCCGACGAGTGGATCAGCGAGTTCTTCACCAATGGCCTCTACGCGATGTTCCCGCAGTTCGCGTTTGGTAATCTGAACTTCAATAACTTCCGGTCGATTAGCAACTAATCTCGAAAAGCTTTCTCGCACTCTTCAGCCGCTGGCTCCGCCAAGAGGTCGGTCACCATACCGGCAGGCGTCGTCCCGCATCGTGGTATCCTCTGTTTGGGAAGCTAACAACACCTCCTAGTCGGCATCCTCTGCATACCGATCGGGCTTCGCCAAGAACTGCGCCTTCTCCGCCGCTCCGGCGAAGCGGTAGATCTTTCCGTCGTACCAGGTTGCGAACTGCTGCATGCCCGGCGTTTGCTTTTCTTCATCCTTGAGCGTCACCGCGCACAATCCGCGGGCCGCGACGTCGATCAGCGCGTATTTTTCGGGAGTGGCTTTGAACTGCGCCTTGGCCGCCGCGTCGGCGAACAAGAACAGCCGACCGTCGAACTCCGCTGCGTGGAAGACGCTGCCGCGGATATGCTCGTCGCGCTCGACCAGCGAAACCGCGCACCCGCCGCTGCAAGCGGGCAGGTAGTCGGCGGGATCGTTTTTCAGCAGGTCGCGTTCGCGAGTGCCTGCCGTGAGAAACGGAATGTCTTTGAAGTTCACGCTGAATTCCTGTCGCCCGCGGACCCACGTTCCGTCTTGCCGTAGCGAAACGGGGCAGTACCCCGACATCGCCGGCAAGGCGCCGAGCAGCGCGTCCTTCGCGGTCGTCTGGGGAGTAGTGAAGCCGTTCCCTTTCTTCGCTGAGCTCTGCTGAAACGCTTCCGCCGTCAGTCGTCCGGAAACCGTCTGGCTTTCCATTAGCAGATTCGGCTGTTCCACCTTCTGGCCGCTGCCGTCGTAGCGACCGGGTGACTTCAGAAAGATCCTCCGCTCAAAATCGTTGGCGAAGAAGTAACGTAGGCCGCGATGGATCACCACCGTCGCCGGGACGCCGGCAACCCATTTACGGTCGTCGAGCATGCTGACGACCGACCGGCCGTCGAGCACCAGATCGACGTTTTCGTATTTGTCGGGCGCTTCGGCAAACCGCCGCTGTTCGTCGGGACCGGCGAAGAAGATCAGCCGGCGGCGGTGAAGGATGCCGTACTCCAATTTACCGGCGACCCGTTCGCCTGTTTCAGCGTAGGTCACCGGGCAATCGCCCCCTAGCATCGGGACGTAAGTTTCGCGAGCTGACAAAAAGATGTGGCGATCACGCGCACTGTCGAACCGATACTCCAATCCGTCGAAGCGCGCCCCTTCGCCCCCGCGACCGGGGACCCACAGCCGCTGGTCGTGCAACCGGACGACGCAGTAACCGCCGAGCGCCACCGGAAACTGCTCGGCGCCGGCGATGGGGCCGATCTCCCAATGGTTCGCCACGC
>JBGSMO010000304.1:0-13623 GCA_041740115.1 Pirellulales bacterium | reverse complement strand
TCAGTGACGGCAACCGGCCTGCGGCCGGCTGCCACGATCATCCCAGTGTCGCAAATTCGAAACAATGCACGGTTGTGCGCTACAGAAGCTGGGCGCCAGACCTCCTGCCGGGCGCTACGTTTTTGGAATGGCGGTCACAGCACTCCCGCAAGAATGTCTCGGCCTCCGCAAAGCGGCCATCGTCTGAGAGCTGGCCTCCACGTTCCGCGAGCAGGCGGTCAACATAAACATCCCCCTTGGCGGGAACTCTCCTCACTAGCGCGATTGCAAAATCCCACAACTGCTGACGTTGTTCGCGGTCCCCGCAGTGGCATGCCGAAATGACGAAACTATTGGTGATGCTTTCGAGGAATTCAGTGACCTTCTCCGGCCTCTTTTCTGCGAGGTCGCTGAGAGCCGCCATGGCGGCTCGCCGGTCATTCCACGCCTCATCGACCTGGCCAAGATTGTTGTACGACGCCGAGCGCAGGAGCAGAGAATACCAGTACAGAGTTCCACTTGTCGGCCGTAGCTTGATGACCTCGGCGAAGTCAGCGGCTGCGTCACTCCAGCGCTCCATGAAGAAACTGCATTGCCCTCGTAGGAAGTAACCCGTGGAGTAATCGGGGTGGGCGGCGATGCATGCCGAATAATAGCCCTGTGCTGCCGTCGGATTATCGTCCTCCTGCAATCGCTTCCCAAGGTATAGGAGGGAGTTTGCATGGTCTGGCTGGATGCGAAGAGCCGAGCGATAGGCAGCTCGCGCGGCCTCGACGTCACCGTTCCACCCCGCCGTATGACCTTCGAGAAAATAGTCCCAGGCGGAAGCGACTGGGGCAGTCTTCGCACGTTCCATCGATTCTTGCTTGGCTGCTTCATCTCCTTGCCATCCATAAGCATTTCCGCGAATCCAATAGAGCGCCCTCGTCGGCTCGTGAACGTCCTCGGCAATCTCCAGAAGCTCCATGCTTCTGAGGGCATGCTCTCGATTCGCGTCCCAACGCAGCTGGAAATCTGCCAGGCAGACTAGCGTCTCATAGATCGCTTCGAGGACCTGCGCGCGCTGATCGTCGCTCAACCGGCGCGTCAGCAAATGCTGCGACCAATCGGATCGTTCGAGGACGCCATATATTTGCAAGGCTTGTTCGCCCGCGACGTCGCCTTCAAATCCGCTGCTATAGCTCATGTCATCCTGAGCTCGCTGACTTAATTTCATGAATCGATCAAAGTCATCCTGGTCGCGCCGGCATGCTTCGACTTGTCGCTGGGCGTCGGCAACAGACTCTTTAAGAGAACCGCCCTGGCCTGTCGAGCTTTGAAGCAGGCCCTTGGCCAGCGATAACTGGCTTTCTGCCAGCGGAGTATTCTGCGATTCCACCGCCGTTCGAACGCTGGCGAGCGCTTCTCGTACGCGTTGCTCAAGATCAGCGGCTTCTTGCTTCCTCTGGAGGCCAGTGACAATTGCACCTATGACGACTGTCCCCAGTCCACAGAGGAGCAATAGCGCAATCACAATTCTGGACCCGTGTCGTCGCACGTATTTCGAACTTCGATAGACGATCGAAGGAGCGGCAGCTTCTACAGGTTGATCGTGCAGGTGTCTCTCGATGTCGGCGGCGAGTTCGCGCGGCGACTCATACCGTCGACGTCGGTCCTTTTCAAGCGCCTTCATGACAATCCAGTCGAGGTCGCCGGTGAGGGCCGAGACGCTGATCAGTTTGCGTTCACTTGGCGGCGCTGCGACGGTGCTCGACGCGGCAGCATTGGTCGTGGCGCGCGTGCTTGGCTTGGGGGGGTCCTCCTCGCGAATGATGCGGCGCATTTCGTCCAGGCTCACGCTCCGCAGCCGCTCCGTGTCAAAGGGCGTCGTCCCGGTGAGCAGTTCGTAAAGCACCACTCCCAGGGAATACACGTCGCTGCGCGTGTCGACGTCTTGATTGCCAAGGTCGGCCTGCTCGGGACTCATGTAGAGCGGCGTGCCGATGATGTGGGAGAATGCCGTGAAAAGCGTGCGATCGGTGAGCGGCTGCGTCGTCGCCTTGGCGACGCCAAAGTCAATCACTTTGGGCACGGGCCTGACGTCGCTCTGGGCTACCAGGATATTCGTCGGTTTGAGGTCCCGGTGAATAACGCCCTTCTGGTGAGCATGTTGCACGGCCTCACAGACTTCGATGAACAGCTGCAGCCGCGCGTTCAGGTCGAGGTTGCGATCGCGGCAACAGTCCGTAATTGGCAGGCCGCGGACCAGTTCCATCACGAAGTAGGGCCGGCCGCTGTCGGTGGCGCCAGCGTCGTAAATGCGGGCGATATTGGGGTGATCCATCATCGCGAGAGCTTGCCGCTCGGCCTCAAAGCGGGCGATGACCGCCCGCGTGTCGAGCCCTGGCTTGATGATCTTAAGCGCTACTCGCCGCCGTAGCGGCCGAGTCTGCTCAGCCATGAAGACCAGGCCCATGCCCCCTTCGCCTATTTGCTCCAGCAGCTTGTACGGACCGATGACGGCGCCTGGCTGCTCCTCGATCGGACGAGGATACGCCTCAGCCAGCTCGGCGACGGGCGAACGTAAACATTCTCCTTCACCATAGGCGGATAGGAGCAACTCGATGCGGCGGCGGAATCCTGGATCGCTCGCGCAAGCATCCTCCAGATAGGAGGCCCGAGCGGGGCCGGGCGGGCAGTCAAGCGCCGCATGGAAAACGGCTTCTTCGTCTTTGAGCGTAGGCATGAAGGGGCGAGGGTTTGAAGAGTTAATCCCGTTTCGTTGGCTTCTAGGGGACAATGCGTTTTTTGACGCCGGTTCCCATCATGGAAACGCAATCGAGCAGCAAATTCCGGTGTCTATTCGCCTTCCCGAATTCGCTGGGCGAGCCAGGCTCGAGCATAACTCCAGTGCCGCTCTGCCGTTGCGGTGGAGATATTGAGTATCGCTGCCGCTTCGGCGGACGTGAAGCCGGCGAAATAGCGTAGTTTTACCAGCTCCGCCTTGACGGGCTCTTCCTTGGCCAACTCGTCCAGCGCTTCGTCGAGCGCGAGGACTTCCTGACTGGCTTCGTCGCTGACCAGATTGGCCAGATCTAGATTGCAGCGCTGCCGTTCGCCGCCCCGCTTGGTGCGGGCTTTGCGACGCGCCGAGTCGACGAGGATTCGCCGCATGGCCTCCGCTGCCGCGGCGAAGAAGTGATGGCGACCATCCCAGTTCTCAGCGTTGTCGGAGCCGACGAGCCGCAAATACGCCTCGTGGACAAGTGCCGTGGCCTGGAGCGTTTGGCCTGGTCGTTCCTGCACGAGTCGGGCCGCGGCAAGGTTTCGGAGTTCGTCGTAAACCAGAGGCAACAGTTGCGCTGAGGCCGACTCGTCGCCGCCTAGGCGCATCACATTGATCAATTGCGTGACTTCAGACATGCGCGGATTATAGCAAGCCCGCGTTGGATCGACCAAACTCGGCAAAACAATGGCCGCTTTCAAAATCGTTGGTTTGCCGGAGCAGTTTTGCGGCCGGAGCGACTGCCAAGTGTCAGACCGAGCGCGGAGATGAGTTTTCGGAGCGCCAGGGACGTGCCTGAAAAGGCACGAGTTCTTGAGACTGGCGGCCTGTGTCAAATCGGTGGGTTCTTGAGGTATCTCGCATCCCCAGCTTCCTCAGACGGCTCCTATTCTGCGATCGTGGTACGCGGAACCGCTTCGTAGGGATCGGCGTGCCCGATCTTGGCATTTCTGGCCTTTGTACCCGGCATAATCTCAAAACGCGGGTCGAAATCGACCATGGTCGACGCCAACTGCTGCAAGACGCCTGCGTCACCTTCGACCTTAGCGGTTCCATCCGCAATCTGAGCTTCCAGCGTCTTAGCGCCCATCATCGTCTGTTCGAGGTCAACGCGATCGATCGTGAGCGTCAGATCCGGGGTCTCGGCAAGAAAGCCCTGGATATTTGTGAGCGTGGCGTTCTCCAATTCGATTAAGAATTTCTCACCGTTGTCTGGCGTGATGAGGTTGATTGTGAACCGCATTCCCTCGGCTTTGCGGCTGTCCATGCGAATGCCGAGGAAGTTGAGGAACAGCTCGGTGGACATCGCCCGAATTACGTCGGGGCTGCTGGAATCGGCGGTTTCGCCCTCCGGAATTCCCGTTCGGAGCTCGTAGGCGGCGGCGAGAAAGCTGTTTCGCAGCCCGGGATTCTCCTGCTGGTATCCGATCTGCTCGAACACATCTGCCAGCAGATCCTTGGCAACTTGATTCTGCGGCTCAGCCTGGACCAGCTTGTTGAGGATTTCCTGTGCGAGCAGGTACTTGCCTTCGTCATGGAGTACCCGGCCGCGCGCAAGAATCTTCTCCGCGCCGCCCATCATCTCCACATAGAGTGGCGCTGAATCGCCAGGCGAAAGCGGAATCAGCGTCGTCGGGTTGCCATCCCAGAAGCCGAGGAAACGCTGAATGACGCCCCGGCTGTTGTGTTCTGGAGAACCGTGATAGCCGCGGCAGTCCCACTTGGCCAAAATGCTCTTTGGCACCTCGTAGACGTTATGAATCTCGTTGATGGTCACGCCCTGGTTAGCGAGGTGCAATACTTGATTGTTCATGTTGGCGTACAGGTCACGCTGACCGCGCAGCACTTCCTGGATACGTGCGTTGCCCCAGCGCGGCCAATGGTGCGACGCGAACATCACTTCGGCCTCTACGCCGAAGCGGTGGAGGGCCTGGCTGATGTATTTCGACCAGTTGAGCGGATCGCGGACCGGAGCGCCACGCAGCGTGTAAATGTTGTGCAGCGACGCAATCACGTTCTCCGCCATCCAGAGCGCTTTCAGCTCGGGGATGTAGGTGTTCATCTCCGTGGGCGCTTCGGTGTTCGGCGTGTCCTGAAAAATCATGCGGACGCCGTCGACGTCGATTTCTTCGATTTCCTGTTCGATCAATCTATTTGGCGCCATCAGCCCCACGGCGCCGGATGAGACGGCCTGACCGAGGCCCTGGCCAACATAACCATGCGGACTCGCCGGCAACAGGAGGCCGTACTGGTAAAACAGCCGCCGGTTCATGGCGTTGCCGGCATACACGTTCTCCGAAATCGTGTGCACCATGAAGTTGCGGGGAGCGATGATGGGAATCTTCCTCGCCTTCACAGCATCGTCGTCGAGGATCCCGCGCACGCCGCCCCAGTGGTCGGCATGCGAGTGCGAGTAGATCACGGCCGAGATAGGTAGGCCCTCGCCTACATGTTCCTGAAACAGATTCCACGCCGCCCGAGCCGTTTCGGCGGAGACCAAGGGATCGATCACGATCCAGCCCGTCTTGCCACGCACGAACGAAATATCGGAGAGGTCAAACCCTCGCACTTGGTAGATGCCTGGGATGACTTCATAGAGTCCGTAATTGTTGTTCAGTAAGGACTGGCGGAGCAGCGAGGGATGAATGCTGTCAAACTCTTCTTGCTCGTCCAGAAACTGAAACCGCTCCATGTCCCAGGCGACGTGGCCAGCGTCCGCCATGATCTTGAGTTCCTTCATCGGAGCAATGAAGCCCTTCTTCTGCTCCTCGAAATCTCGCTTGTCGGCAAACGGCAGCGTCGCTTTGGATTGATGGAGGACATCGAGCGTGAACCGAGACGGCGCTTTGCCTTTGGGATGGAAATGCCCCTTCAATGGGACCGGCGCTTGGGCTCGTGCAGTGCTCTCCTCCAACACCAAATGCCCCGCAACGGCGAAGGCGGCTCCCACTGCAGGAAGTGATTGCACAAACTCTCGTCTGGTGGTCATCGCTTGGTCCTAAGCTTAAAGAGGTTGATCTATCACAGGCGCCCGCGCAGAAACTTCCGTTGCCCGATAAGGCGCACGAGGTGCGAGATCAAGCACATCGCCCTACATTTTTGCACCGTCCATCTCTCAATTCTCGCCGATTTCTACGACGGCGCATACGCAGGTGCACTTTATATACCGGGCATGTAGCATCAGCCAAAGTCATGCAACCGGGCGGCTTCTCACGCCCAAATACTTCTGCGCAGAGCATTAAACTTTGCCAAACGTCGGCTTGAAGGAACGGATTTTCGGCGGGAACGACCGCCGAGTGCCAGACGCGGCGCGAAGATGAGTTTGTGGCACAGTTTTACTATGTCATCAAAGGGGTGGGTTGGTGATGTGTCTCACGCAATAATGAGTTCTTGACGCTTTCGGCAGCCTAGGTAATGAATACCGGCCGCCGCGGCCGGGACCAGCAAGAGCGTCGCCTGCTCGGTTCCACACGATGATGAGCGGTCGATGGAATGTCTTTCGCAGCCGAAGCAGGAAGTCGACCGCATCATCGGTCTAGACGTTCTCGCGCTGAACGTCGAAGTAGGCGCAGACGCGATACCGAGTCGGCGAGAGCGTGACGGCGCCGATCACGCTCAATCGGTCGCGTTGGTCCCAAGAACGTTGCTCCGACCTGCAGCCACGAGGTGCCCAAGTCCGTCGGTTCTTTCGCACTGCCCAAACCCCATTGGATCCCTGGGCAGGGCGGTCAACTTGATTAATGTGTCGTCGCGCGAGAAAATGCTACACAGTTGAAATATCGCTATCGCTGTGGACACTTCGAGATCAGGTCAATCGGATCGACGAATAGAATGCCTCTCATTGAACTCCACAGCATTTCGAAGACCTACGACCTGGGCGAGGTCAAGGTGCATGCCCTCAGAGAGACGACGCTGTCGATCGAAGAAGGAGAGTATATCGCTCTCATCGGGCCGTCTGGGTCGGGCAAGTCAACCCTAATGAATACTTTGGGTTGTCTCGATCGCCCAAGCAGTGGGAGCTATCTTCTCGCCGGACAGGAGATTGCTAACATGTCGCGGAACGAACGCGCTCGAATTCGAAACAAGAGTATCGGTTTTGTATTTCAGAACTTCAACTTGCTGGCGCGGACTCCAGCTGTGGAGAACGTTGAGCTTCCCTTGCTCTATTCTCAAGGAGTGACTTCCCGGGAACGCCGCCAACGCGCGGCATTGCTCTTGGAGCAAGTCGGACTGGGAGACCGGTTGAATCACCACACCGGGCAGCTATCGGGCGGGCAGCAACAGCGTGTTGCAATAGCACGTGCGCTGATTAACAATCCGGCGATACTGATGGGTGACGAACCGACCGGAAACCTCGATACAAGAACGAGCAGAGATGTCATCGAGCTATTCCGTCGATTGAACGAATCTAGAGGTCTCACCGTTATTCTCGTCACGCACGATCAAGACGTGGCGCGTCATGCACGCAGGACGGTTGTACTGCGAGACGGCGTAGTAGTCTGCGACACGTTGCAGTTCTCAGACGCATTGGAAGCTCTCCATACGGAAACTGCGGATTAGTAGCGTGCATAGTTGACGCACGCTTCAGGCATGCTCTCACGAATCTTCAGTGATTATGTGTGATAAATCTCGGAATTATCGGTCGACCCTGGATTATTCGGCATAATCAGTCGATTCAGAGTACATGCGCTCCGAGATCCTCAGTAAAGCAATTCGCTGGCTCGCGGGAGCGGGTTTCGTAAATAGACGTGCGGCTCGGGATCTGATGTCCCAATTGCTAGCTGCCTCGCTGTTAGTCAGTGCTCTATTCAATTCATGTCAATCAGCGGAATCGGACAACGGCATTTTCCCGTTGATTAAACCGGAACAGCGTCGTATTCAGTACCGCGACCCTGCTAGTCTTCCTGACATCTATGTGCCGCCGACGCCTGCACCTCCGACAGTGGGTAGCCCACTGCCTGAAAGCGCGGTTCGTTCGCTGTCACTCGATGAAGCAATTCAAATATCCCTGGCGGAATCTACCGTTGTTCGTCAGCTAGCAGGCGTAATAGCAGTATCGAGCGGGCGGACGATATATGACCCCGCGATTGTCAATAACAACATTGACCAGCAGCAGGCGGCTTTCGATCCCGCAGTCAATTCGCGAAATACATGGAGCCAGCTTGAGCCGCCTATAGCTTTTATTGATCCGCTCAATCCGAATCGTACCCGCTTTGGGGGGACTCAAACTGAGAACTACGGTACGGCGGTCGACATATCGCAAACGAACCTCGCAGGCGGGACTGCTCGCTTTGGAGTTGTGAACGATGCCTCACGCTTTTCACCTGGGTTATTTCCGCTCAATCCACAGAACCGATATGCGACAGAGCTAAGCTACACCTTTCCCTTACTCCGTGGCTCCGGAGTGCTTGCCAACCGAGTCCCGATCGTTCTTGCACGGATCGATACCGAACGCTCCTTCTTTCAACTACGCGATAGCGTTCAAGGCCTCGTGCGAGGCACAATTGAAGCCTATTGGGCAGTTGTTGCCGCGCGCACCGATGTTTGGGCGAGGGGTATTCAGGTGCAACAGGCGGAAGAGTTTTCTGCATTCGCAGAGGCACGGCAGCGCACCGGTTTTGCGAACGTCGCCGAGGTGTCACAAGCTCAGTCCGCGCTCGCCCAGTTTCGAGCTAGCTTGATCTCTGCCAAGGCCAATCTGTTGACGCGAGAAGCGGCCCTCCAAAACATACTCGGAATCGCACCAACTGCGCCAAACGAATTAGTGCCAACGACGCCTTTGACGAGCGAGCAGATCAAGTTCGATTGGAACGAGATTATCCAGACTGCTCAACAGAGGCGATCTGATCTTATCGAACTTAAGCTCATACTAGAGGCAGATCAACAACGCTTGCTTCTCGCGCGCAACCAAACGCTGCCTGACCTCGATCTTGTCAGTCTCTATCGTTGGAACGGGTTGGAGGGTCGTATGCCGGATGGTGATAGAACCGGCACTCGGGGAAACGACGCGACTGACTGGACTATTGGCGTTAATTTCTCCGTGCCATTGTTCTTGCGGCAAGAGCGCGCCGCGCTTCGATCGGCTGAGCTAATCATTTCGCGTGATCGCGCGAATCTCCAACAAGGGGTTCACAGCTCCCTTCACATACTTGCTTTATCTATCCGCAATTTAGATGCCTTCTACCTGCAATACGAGGCGTTTCACGTAGCACGCGAGGCAGCACGACGAAATCTTCAGCAGCAGTTCGCGGCGTACTCTACAGGCAATCCAGTTCTTTTTATTAACGTTCTCCAAGCAATCAGCGATTGGGGAAATTCCGTGAGTCAGGAAGCCCAGTCACTCGCCCAATACAACACTGAGTTGGCCAACCTAGAACGAGAAACCGGTACGATACTTGAGGTTCACGGCGTGTTCTTCTTCGAAGATCGCTTTTGCTCCCTGGGGCCCATTTGGATCAGCTCCCAATGCGATAAGAGCTATCCTAGCGATATTCACCCAGGAGAGAACATCCCGCAATACCCGCAGGGCGACAAACCGTCGGAAGAGTTCTTCGAGCTGGACGACTATCCAAAAAGACTGCCGCGAGGAGGTGAAGAATCGCAAGGTGAACCAGAGCTTGTGCCTCTACCGGAGGTGCTTCCCGAGCCAAGTTCCTCTCTCCGACTTGAGTTTCCAGATTCAATCTCGGTGGCACGGTGAAGCCGAGACCCCTATCGTCTACTCATAGCGCAAGGCGTCAATTGGATCTAGTCGGCTGGCGATTAAGGCTGGATAGAAACCGAAGAAGATTCCAACCGTAGCAGCAAACAGTAGTGCAACGATGGCAGCGGGAATGGAGATCACGACTGGCCAGTCAGTTCCAGTCGAAAAAGCATTGATGACGCTGGTAATCGTGAACGACCCAGCGACCCCTAACGCGAAGCCGATCACGCCGCCAATTAGGGAGAGCACGACAGATTCCATTAGAAACTGCTTTAAGATATCGCTCGACTCGGCGCCGACAGCCATGCGAATGCCAATTTCACGGGTCCTTTCCGTTACCGACACGAGCATGGTGTTCATGATTCCGACGCCGCCAACGACAAGCGAAATGCCAGCGATTGACGCTAGCATGAGAGTCATCGTGCCTGTGATAATGCCTAATACATTGGCAATCTCGGTCGTGTTCTGAACTTGAAAGTCAGCAGACTCGCCGGGACGAATCCGGTGCCGTTCGAGAAGCAGTTGAAGGATGTCGTCTTCCGCTGTTGCCATCATAGTCGTGGATCGCGCGGAGGCCATAATCGCATGCACATTATTGAACATCGAACCCTGAATTCTCTTCTGAAGGGTCGAGTGGGGGACTAGTACGACGTCATCTTGGTCGTCGCCCACCAAATTCGCCCCTTTCTTTTGCAAGACTCCTATTACTTCGAACGGGATATTGCTAATGCGGATCTTTCGTCCTAAGGGGTTGGATGTTTGAAATAATTTCGCCACCAAGGTCTGACCTATTACGCAGACTTTTGCCGCAGATTGCACGTCGCGTAAGGTAAAGAAACCGCCATGTCGCAAATCCCAGTTTCGAACGGCCAGATATTCATCCCCGACGCCATACAACTCTTTGGGGCTCCAGTTCTCATTCCCGTAAATGACTTGCCCCGTGGTACGAATAAGAGGGGAAGCGGCCAAGACCGAACGACACTCCCTACTGATTGCTTCCGCATCCTCTGCCGTTAACGTTACCGAGACGCCTTGGCTAACTCCGCCCCGGCGCTGGCCGCGGGGCATCACCATGACAACGTTGGTGCCCAACGACTCAAACTGACCCTGAACAAGTGCGCTAGCGCTTTGACCAATAGAAACCATCGTCGTAACGGCGGCGATGCCGATGACGACGCCGAGCACGGTCAAGCTCGCTCTCATCTTATTCTTTGCCAACGCACGCAGTGCAATACGAAATGTGGCGAGAATACTCATTCAATGTCGGCTTAGTGAGGATTCCACTGGAAAGGCGTTATAGGTCCGACTTGATGTCAGTCACTAGCTTCTGGCCTGCTTCGAGATCACCGGACAGGACTTCGGTGTACTTGTTGTCGTTAATGCCAGTAACAATCTCAATTGCGTGGAGGCCCTCAGCGCTTTCCGTCCATACATGCCGTTTGGCGCGTTCACGTCCCGCGTCGATTTTCTGACTCGCGGAAGCGTTGTCCATGATGTCGTCATCGTCTTCAAAAGCGCCATCTAGAATCACTTGATCTTCAGAACGGACTAGTTTCTTGTCGGCGGGATAAAATCTCAAGGCCGCATTTGGAACACATAACACATCCTTCTTTTCCTCAATAATAAAGGAAAGATCTGCCGTCATTCCGGGCAACAATTTCAGATCGGAATTAGGCGACGATACGACAACGGGGTAGGTAACCACGTTGTGTGTCTCGGTTGAACTAAAGCGAATTTGTTCGATCTTGCCTGTGAACAAGTCGTCGGGGTAGGCGTCAACCGTGAATTGAACCGGACGTCCAAGTTCTTGAGCCCGCCGCAGTACGCCGATATCAGCTTCGTCGACCGATGCGAAGACATGCATTGTTTTGTCCATATCGGGTGCAATTACAAACAACTCAGGTGTCTGAAACTGCGCAGCCAGAGTTTGACCCGGATCTATTTTTCGGTCGATGACGATGCCATTTACCGGCGATTGGATCTTTGTGTATTCAAGGTTTGCCTCTGAATTGCTGAGATTTGCGGTCGCTTGCGCAACACCTGCCTTCGTCACTTCCAGCTGGGCCTCAAGCGCCATTCTGGCGAAATGAAACTGATCGATCTCAGTTTGCGCGATATAGTCAGCGCTTTCCTTCCGGAGTGCAATCGATCTATTCTCATTATTGATTGCCTGCTGTAGTTGAGCTTGAACCCCTTTAACCTCCGCTTCGCGAGTGACCAATGTGGCGCGATCTCTCGCAACTGCGGCATCGTAAATCCGGGGATCAATTTCCGCGAGGAGTTGTCCCTGCTTGACTCGATCATTGAAATCGACATGCAACTTAGCAATTGGGCCGGAAACAAAAGATCCAATGGAAACAGAGAGGACCGGTTTAACATCTCCGGTCGAGTTGACGACCAACGCTAGCGTTCGCCTCGTTACTTTCGCAGTTTGATAGTCTGGCTTGCTTCTTTCGCGTAAGTAATCAACAACCGGCGCATATGCAAGCCAAGCAAGAGCAGCGAGAATCCCGACGAGTATTAGTAGCGTACGCATAGATCTACCTAAACTTAAAAACCATCGTACGCGCTTCAATCGTCCAAGACCAAATTCTGAACAATCGATTCATTCTATCACCTTTGGCACGTCAAGTGCGGTCCAGCGTCGCCATTATTGCCTCGCTAGAATACGTAGCTTTCTCTGGCTAAACCCGTACGTGTTGATAGTCAGCGCAATGTCAGGACGCGAACGAGTGGGAAGTGCCGCGCAGATCCGGCAGCGAGACCCAGACGTGGCACTGTTACCTCAACGCCCACCTTCAGAATTCGCCTACCACGGCCCACCGCACAATGGCTGCTTTCCGTACCGCCCTTTCAGTGCGGCCAACGTGTCAGTGACAAAAATCGTTGGTTTGTTGGCGCTGTTCGCCGCAACTCATATTGCCGACCAGACTTCGAGCAACGGTGTGTCTAATCTCATGTCTTCAAACAAAATCCCGAGTACCCGTCGAAAATTAGCTTCTCGGTGTCGCAGAATCCGTTCGCCAGGCTACCGCGACCAGCGCCGGCGGGCTTCCGGGTTCGTCGCCAACCAAGTGTCCGGCAACAGCGCCGCGACCGCCGGCGGCGAGTTGCGTGACAACTCGACCAACAGATCGCGCACGTAGGCGAATGGCTCGACCTGATTCGCCTTGGCGCTGACCATGATGCTGTAGAGGACTGCAGCCGCCGTGCCGCCGTCTCCGCTGCCCATAAACAGGTAATTCTTGCGGCCTATTGCCACGGGACGAACGCTTCGCTCACTCAGGTTATTGTCGATCGACAGCGCGCCGTTCTCGCAGTAGCGGACCAGACCGTCCCATCGTGGCAGCACGTACCGCAACGCCTGACCGATGAGACTCTTGGGCAGCCCGCTCTGCTCCGTGGCCTGGAGCCACTGGCGAAACTCGCCGAGCAAGGGCAAGGAATGTTGACGTCGCAGCTCCAGACGCTGCCCAACCTGCTGCAATCGCTTCGGCTACGACTCAGCAAGCGAAGCAGCCTGGCGTTGGAGTTGTTCTCAGAAGAGGGAGCGACCAGTGGGGCCGGCATGGCCCCGAAAATAGCGGAGCGGGGGCGAACCAGAAGTTACGCCGGGACGCGATTGGGCAATAAGCGTACGCCACGGAGAGAGGGTGTGATCCCTGCTGGCCTGTTACAATGGTGCGAGTCGAGACGGCGGGCCTTGCTTATGCGACTGGCGCTCGATCGCTTTTCAGATTCTCAAACTTTTCCCTTGATGCCCACGCGAGTGACCGGCGTTGATGAATTGTACGGCTCGAAGCTGCGGCTTGGTGACGCTCTTGGCGCTGCAAACGTGGACTTTGCCGGCGGCTGGCGGCGAAGACGGGATGGCGCTATTCGAGTCGAAGATTCGTCCGCTTTTGATTGAGCATTGCCTCGAGTGCCACGGGGGAACTGAGCCGGATGGGGGGCTGGCGCTCGACTCGCGGACCGGCTGGGAAGAGGCGGGGATTATCGAACCGGGAAAGCCGGAGGAGAGTTTGCTGATAGCGGCGGTGCGCTATGGCGACGACTCGCTGGCAATGCCGCCTGAGGAGGCGGGGGGGAAGTTGAGCGACGCGGAGATCGCGGCGCTGGAAGAGTGGGTGGCGCTGGGGGCGCCCGATCCGCGCGAGCCGGCGGCCGCCGCGGCAAG